>CAIMQW010000298.1 GCA_903843705.1 uncultured Holophagaceae bacterium
GCAGTACCTCCTTGGTCATCTGGCGGTGCGCATACACCGCGATGACCAAGGAGCCTGCTTTTACCCTTCCGCGCTAGCTGTCTTTATCGACCGGGCTGCCTGGATGACCGTCCCCCGCCGCGCAGCGGCTTCGTTCAACAACTCTCGCAGAGAACTGACGGGAAGGGCGGAGGTGCGCGGAGAAGAGCGGAGTTGTTCTTCCTCGGCGAACCTCCGTTCGCTCCTCCTTTCTCCGCGAGAGTTGTTATCAGGAAGGCAGGTATTCCGGTACGAGCCCGGGGGCTTTAGGCTGAGGCATGTCTCTGGCTCCGCTCCCGCTGTCGTCGAAGGTCACGGTCCTCCAGGGCCTGGGCCAGGCGCGGGCTACGGCACTGCAGGACGCAGGCATCGACACCCTGCGGGACCTGCTGTGGGAGCTGCCCTTCCGCTACGTGGACCGGGGCAGCCTGAAGTCCCTGGGCAGCCTGGAGCTGCGGGGCTTCGAGCCCCAGGAACCGGGCATTGTGACGGTGCTGGGGACCATCCAGGACCTGCGCCAGAGCACCACGCGGGTGCAGCACATGACCCTCACGGAGGTGCTGCTGGGCGATGGCACCGGCACCCTGCGCCTCATCTGGTTCAACCAGCCCTACCTGGGCCGGAGCCTGAAGGTGGGCGACCGGCTGCTGGTCTTCGGGTCCCTGGCCGCGGGTCGGCATGGGCTGGAGATGCGGGGGCCGCAGTTCGAGCTGATGGAGCGCACGGGCGACATCGGCTGGGTGCGGCGCTACCTGCCCCTCTACCGGCGCCTGGGCGCGCTACCCGGCCGGGCCCGGCAGAAGCTGGTGGCGGAGGCGCTGCCCCGGGTCCATGTCGCGGAGGAGTGGCTGCCCCTGGAACTCTCCCGGGACCTGCCGGACACCCTGACGGCCCTGCGCCTGCTCCACGAGCCGCCTGACGAGAGCGACCCCCGGGCCCTGGAGGAGGGCAGCACGCCGGCCCACAGCCGCCTGGCCTCGGAGGAGCTCTTCGCCTTTTGCCTGGGCGTGGCCCTGCGCCGGGCTGGGCGCCTGAAGCGGCCGGGCCTGGTGGTGCCCACCTCGCCGGAGCTGCGGGAGCGGCTGCGGGGCTTCTTGCCCTTCCACCTCACCGCCGCCCAGCGCCGGGCCTTCCGGGAGCTGGTGGCGGACCTCACCTCGGGCCGGGTCATGAACCGCCTGCTCCAGGGAGATGTGGGCAGCGGCAAGACGCTGGTGGCCCTGCTCGCCATGGCCATGGTGGCCGAGACGGGCGGGCAGGGGGCACTGCTGGTGCCGACGGAGGTCCTGGCTCGCCAGCACGCGGACAGCTTCCGCCGCTACCTGGGCCCCCAGGCCGATGCCCTGCAGCTGCTGCTGGGGGGTATGAAGGTGGCCGAGAAGCGGGCGGCCCTGGCCCGCATCGCCAGCGGCGAGGCCCGCTACGTGCTGGGTACCCACGCCCTCTTCCAGGAGGCCGTGGCTTTCCACCGCCTGCAGCTGGTGGTGGTGGACGAGCAGCACCGCTTTGGGGTGAAGCAGCGCGAAGCCCTCAAGGAGAAGGGTGGTGATCCTCACTGGCTGGTCATGAGCGCCACGCCCATCCCCCGCTCCTTGGCCCTGGCAGTCTTCGGGGACCTGGACCAGAGCGTGCTGGACGAGCTGCCCCCAGGCCGCCAGCCCATCACGACGAAGCTTCACAAGCCGGAGTTCGCGGAGCGGGCCTGGGAGCGGGTGCGCAAAGAGCTGGCCCAGGGCCGGCAGGCCTTCGTGGTGAGCCCGAGCATCGATCCCTCCGACGAGGCCAAGGTGCCCCTGCGCGACATCCAGGCCATGGAGGGGCTGCTGCGCAGCATCTTCCCGGACGAGGTCATCGAGGTGGTCCATGGCCGCCTCAAGGCCGACGAAATGGCGGCCCGTATGGGGCGCTTCGTGCGGGGCGAGGCGGGCATTCTCCTGGCCACCACGGTGATTGAGGTGGGCGTGGACGTGCCCAACGCCACGGTGATGGTAGTGGACCACGCCGAGCGCTTCGGCCTGAGCCAGCTGCATCAGCTGCGGGGCCGGGTGGGCCGCGGGGCGCACCCCAGCCACTTCCTCATGCTCAGCGGCTCGGAGACGGAGCGGCTCCAGACCCTGGTGGAGACCCAGGACGGCTTCCGCATCGCCCAGCGGGACCTGGAGCTACGCGGTCCTGGCGAGTTCTTCGGCGTGAAGCAGGCAGGGCTGCCCCGCTTCCAGGTGGCGGACATCGTGCGCGACCGGGCCCTGCTCCTGCGCTGCCGCGACGCCGCGGACCGGGCCCTGGCCCTGGGCCTCAGCGAGGCTCAAACCGAGTGGTTGCGGCGGGAGCAGGCGCGGCTGAAGCTGGCGGAGATCAGCTGAGACCCTGAGCCTGCCTGATCTGGGCTACTTCCCCAGCCGGTTGGCGATCCGCTCCCGGAGCACCTCGGGGACCAGCTCCGACAGGTTGCCGCCCATGCCGCCGATCTCCCGCACCAGGCGGCTGCTCACGGCGCTGTATTTCTCTTTGGGCATCAGGAAGACCGTCTCCAGCTCCGGCGCCAGCTTGCGGTTCATGAGGGCCATCTGGAATTCATATTCGAAGTCGCTGAAGGCCCGCACGCCCCGCACGATCACCTGGGCGTTCTGGGCCTTGGCGAAGTCCACTAGCAGGCCGTGGAAGGAGGTGATCTCCACGTGGGGCAGGGTGGTGGTCAGTTCCTTGAGCATGGCCACCCGCTCCTCCACCGTGAAGGCCGGGGACTTGGAAGGGTTGTGCAGCACGGCCACCACCAGCCGATCCACCAGCTTCGCGGCCCTCTGGACGAGGTCCCAGTGGCCGAGGGTGACGGGATCGAAGGAGCCTGGGTAGATGGCCGTGCGCACAGATACTCCGGGGTGGAGTTCCAGCCTAACGCACTGGCCCTGGAACCGGTGGTCCAGTCTCGGCGTGCGCCGCGCTACCGCGTTGGGTTACAGTGGCTGCATGGATCAGAAACGGGGCGTCGGGCTGCTTTTCGGCGGGGAATCTCCCGAGCACGAAGTCTCCATCGTCACCGCCAGGGCCATCGCGGAGCACCTGGATCCCACCTGCTTCGTGGTGCGCCCCATGGGCATCGCGCGCAACGGCGTGTGGGTGGTCACCGGGGATCCCTTCGCTCGACTGGCCGCGGGTGAGCTGCCGGCGCGCGGAGTACACCCCTTCCTGCCCCTGGAGCAGGGCGCCGAAGCCACGCCCCTGCCCGACATCTTTTTCAACGCCCTGCACGGCGCAGGTGGCGAGGACGGCCAGCTCCAGGGCTACCTGGAGCTCCTGCACCGGCCCTACACCGGGGCGGGCCTGCTGGCCATGGCGGCGGGCATGGACAAGTGGATCACCAAGCGCCTCTGGGAGTCCGAGGGCCTGCCGGTGGTGCCCTACGTGGGACTCACCGAGGAGCGCTGGAACCGGGAGCGCACCGCCTGCCTGACTGAATGCGCGGGACTGGGCCTGCCGCTCTTTGTGAAGCCCGCCAACCTGGGCAGCAGCATCGGGGTGGAGAAAGTGAAGGGCGACGGGGACCTGGCCGCGGCCCTGGACCGCGCCTTCACCTATGACCGCCGGGTGCTGGTGGAGCAGGGGCTGGATGTCCGGGAGATCGAGGTGGCAGTCCTGGGTGGCGACGACCCGTTGATCTCCAAGCCCGGCGAGGTGATCGTCGCGGATGAGTTCTACACCTTCGAGGACAAGTACATCCATGGCCGCAGCCGGACGGAGATCCCGGCCCAGATCTCCGCCGACCTGACTGACCTGGTGCGGGGCCTGGCAGCCAAGGCCTTTGCCACCTCTGACGGCTACGGCATGGCCCGGGTGGACCTGTTCCTGGAGCGCCCCACGGGCCGGGTCTTCCTCAACGAGCTGAACTTCATCCCGGGGTTCACCAGCATCTCCATGTATCCCAAGATGATGGCCGCCAGCGGCGTGCCTTATGCCGAGTTGTTGACCCGGCTCATCGACCTGGCAGTGGCCCGCCACGCCCAGATGGCGGCGAAACAGAAGGGCTTCCAGTCAGGCAGCGACTGGTTCCGAAATCCTCAAGTCTGACCGCCCGACGGCCGATAACATCCCCATGGACGTGGTCGGCATTGCACTCTCGGGTCTCCGCGCTGCAAGCGCAGGACTGACCGTGCAGGCCAGCAACGTGGCCAACCAGCAGTCGGACGGTTTTAAGGCCAAGCGAGCCGACCTGGTGGCTGAAGCCTCGGGGGGGGTGCGGGTGTCGGGGGTTAGTGAAGACCCGACATCCGCCGGCCCCGGCACCTCGAACGTGGACCTGGCTACCGAAGCCGTGCAGGGCATGAGTCTGGAAGTCATGTACAAGGCCAACCTGAAAGTGCTACGGACCCAGAGCGAGCTGGATAAGGTGACGCTGGATCTGAAGGGGTAGCTTCCGGCTGTCAGCTGTCAGCTATCGGTGAAAGCAGGCGCCGAAGGCCTGATCGTATGGGTCGGATCCTGCCCTTAGCTGGCAGCTGAGAGCTGATAGCTGACAGCCAACCCAGACAGCTGATAGCCGATAGCTGACAGCCATCAGCCCGCTTTCCCACTACACTATCCCCATGCACGCACGCACCTGGCTCTCGGTTCTGTCGCTTCCCCTGGTGGCGGCCTTCACCCTGCCGGTGGTGCAGCAGGGCACGCCGCCCAAGCCTGCGGCCAAGGCCGGGGCCAAGTCCGCGCCCCAGGATCCCCTCGCCGGCCTCTCGGACATCCAGGACGTGCTCTCGCTCGTCCAGCAGAACTACGTGGATCCGCCGGACATGGAGAAGGTCCTCTCGGGCGGCATTCAGGCCGTGCTCGAGCGCTCGCATCCCCTCAATGCCTACCTCTCGGCGGAGGACCTGCGGCTACCGGATCCGGGTCCCGCCTCCGTGGGGCTGACGGTCTTGAAGCGCGGCATCTACGCCAGTGTCCTGGCCGTCACGCCGGGGGGACCCGCCGCCAAGGCCGGCATCCAGCCCGGGGACGTGATCCGCAAGATGGACGGGGACTCCGTGGGTCGGCTCAGCGCCTGGGCCCTGGAACGCAGGCTGTGCGGGCCGGTCGGTTCCTCCCTGGACCTCTATCGCTACAACGCCACCGGGGACCTGACTAAGACCACGGTGGTGCGCGCTCTGCCCGGCCATGCCGAACTGACGGTGACGCATGGCACCGGTGCTCTGCTGGTCGCGGTGCCGGATCTGCTCCCGGGCCGGGCCGAAGAGCTGAAGAAGGCCATGGCGACGGCCGACCGCGGCCAGACCCTGGTGCTGGACCTCCGCCTGTGCGAGCGGGGTGCCATGGACGAGGCGGCCCTCGTGGCGGGTCTGCTCGGTGCCAAGGGTTCCTTCGCCACGGTGCAGGAGGCCGGCAAGCCGGACCTTGCTATGCCCGTGACTGGCGGTGGCGCTCCCTTCGCCCGCCTTGCCCTCCTGGTCGGCCGCTCCACCCTCGGCGCCCCGGAAGTGTTGGCCGCCTGCCTCAAGAAGGGGGGTGCCCGCACCTTCGGGGAGCGCACCCCGGGCCTCGGTGTCGAGCGCTCGCGCTTCCTGCTGAAGCAGGGCGGGGCCGTGGAGCTGGTCTCCCGGCGCTGGCTCGGTGTCGGTGGCGAGAAACTGGACCGTCAGGGGGTGGCCCCTGAGCAGGTGCTCCGCCTCGCCGAGACCGATGACTCCTTGGCCAAGGTGCTCACGGCCCTGGCCACGCCGCCCAAGGCCGCGGCCGCGGAGAAGACGCCCGAAGGCGCTCCGATGGTGCCCCCTCACGTCGTTCCTAAGAAGCCGAATCCCTGATGGCGAAAGGCCGGGGGAAGCGCACCTCCACCCTCGCGTTGCTGGGCTGGGCGGTGCTAGTGCTGGGCCTGGGGCTGGTCACCGGGCTGGTGCTGGGGCAGCAGGGCTGCGGCCGGCGCCACACGCCCGCGCCGCGCGAGGAGCCGAAGCCCGAGCCGAAGAAGGGCGAGCGGAAAGCCCCGGAGCCGAAGGCCAAGCCCACCGAGCCTGCGCGACCTGCCGAAGCCGTGAAGCCCCCCAGTCCGGAACCTGGGCAGGGACTCCCCCGCCTGGCGCTGGTCATCGACGACCTGGGCTACATCCAGCCGGAGCTGGTGACCCGGCTCTGTAGCCTGCCGGTGCCCCTGAGCGTGGCGGTGCTGCCCTACCTGGAATACACGCGGGAGAGCGCCGAGATCGCCCACCGCCTGGGCAAAGAGGTGATGCTGCACCTGCCCATGGAGCCCCTCGGCTACCCCGGCCCCGGCCACGACCCGGGCCCCAACGCGATCCTCTTCAACTTGGCCGAGCCTGAAGTCCGTCGGCGCGTGCGTCTGGCCCTGGATGACATCCCGCACCGCAGCGGCGTCAACAACCACATGGGCAGCCGCATCACGCCCGACCGCGAGCGCATGAAGTGGGTGCTGCAGGAGCTCAAGGCCCGGAAGCTCTTCTTCGTGGACAGCCGTACCGAGAAGGACAGCGCCGCCTTCGACGTGGCCCAGGAGCTGGGCATTCCGGCGGTGCAGCGGCGGGTCTTCCTGGATGACGACAAGGCCTTCCCGGAGATGGAGAGGCAGTGGGAGCGGGCCCTCAAGCTGGCCGAGAAGGACGGCTTCGTGCTGGTCATCGGCCACATCTATCCGGAGACCGTCGCGGCCCTGGAGAAGCTGGTGCCCCGGGCCAAGGGGCAGGTGCGCTTCGTGACGGCCGGGCAGCTGGTGCGGTGATAGGCTGGCCAGCGATGATGAGGAGCAGCGAAACATGGGCTTTCTTCCGGTTCTCGCGGTAGGTGTCGGGGCGGCCCTGGGCGCCTGGCTGCGCTGGGGTCTGGGCCTGCTACTGAATCCAGTTCTGGCGGAGGTGCCCATGGGCACCCTGGCCGCGAACCTGCTGGGTGGCTACCTGGTGGGCCTGGCGGTGGCCCTGTTCACCCAGCACCCGGGGCTGGCCCCCGAGGCCCGGCTGTTCATCATCACGGGCTTCCTGGGCGGGCTGACGACCTTCTCGACATTTTCCGCCGAAGCGGTGCACCTGATCACCCGGGGGGAATACGGCTGGGCGGCGACCCACATGGGATTCCACCTGGCAGGCTCGCTGGCAATGACCATGCTTGGGTTGTGGACGTTCAAGAGCTTCATCAAGGCCTGAGCGTCCGGGGGGTGGCGTCATGAAGGGCACCTACCTGATCTTCTTCATGCAAGAGGACCGCACGAACCACGGGATCCTGGCCTACGAGTGGCTCCTCAAGGAGGCACGCCACCTGGGCCTGCGGGGCGGTTCGGCCTTCAAGGCCATCGCGGGGTTCGGCCGTCATGGCCTCATCCACGCGGATCACTTCATCGAACTGGCGGGGGACCTGCCAATCGAGGTGGCCTTCATGGTCACCGAGGAAGAGGCCGACCGCCTCATGGCCGCCGTGGCCGCGGAGGGTCTGGAGATGGTCTACGTGCGGCTGCCCGGGGAGTGCGGCATCATCAGCGCAAACAAGGCCTAGTGCCCACAGCCGCAGCCGCCGGTGAAGGCCGCGCTGCGGGCAGCGCGGACCATGCCCAGGCCATCCCGGCCGATGAGCGTCGCCAGGGCCAGGGCCGAGACTGCATCCACCCACCAGAGGGCGGGGGAGAGCAGAAACAGCAGGCTGCCTGCCAGCAGGACACCGGAGAGCTGGATGCAGGCTAGGCTGCAGGCGGCGTCCGCGGCCAGGGTGGCGCTGTCCAGAGCCTGGGCCGCGCGCAGCTTTGCCTGCCAGAGAAAGGCCATGAAGGAGAGCGACAGCAGGGCGATGATCAGGCCCGGCAGCGTGGTGGGCGGGTGGGTTCGGGCGGTCAGCTGCAGCACGGCGCCGCCGGCGATGCCCATGGCCAGGGCGAGGAAGAGCCAGCCAATGCGGAGCGTTGCCTGGCGCTCCCGGGCGAGGTTGCCGTGGTCCAAAAGTTTCCAGAGGACCAGCAGCGCCGAGGCCACCTCGATGAAGCTGTCCGCGCCGAAGCCGAAGAGGGCCACAGAGTCGTCGGCCCAGCCGAAGGCCATCGAGACCACGCCCTCCACCAGGTTGTAGGCGATGGTCAGGCCGGCCAGCCAGAGGGCGCGACGGCGCCAGTCCACGGCCTTCATGCCTGGGCTTCGCGGACCTTCCGGGCCTTCACCAGCACCAGGGTGGAGCCCGCAGGCGTGGGCTCCATGAAGACCTCGTCCATGACCTGGCGCATGAAGAAAACACCCCGGCCGCCGGGCTTGAGGAGGTTCTCGGGGAGGTTGGGATTGGGCAGGGCATCCAGGTCCACGCCGGGACCCTTGTCCTCGATGCGGATCTCAAAGCGGTCCGCCCGGGGCGTAAAGGTCACCTTCAGGGGCTTGTCCTTGTCCAGCTTGTTGCCATGGCGCATGGCGTTGGCGATGCCTTCCTGGATCGCCAGCCAGAGGCGCTCACCATCCTCCTGGGTGAAGCTCAGGTGCTTGAGGAACTCCGCGCCCACCACCTGGATCAGGTCGATGAACCGCAGATCCGTATTGCAGGTGAGAACGACGGGCAGCAGCGCGGGGTGGGCCATGGACGACAATTCCCTTTCACAGACCAGAAGAACCAAGCCCAAGGTACTTGGAATCCATCCACGGGAGCCAGTGGTTTTGCCGGAGAGGCCCCTGGGGAGGGTCGGGCGGGTGTCCTGGATCACAATTAAGAATTGTTGGTCCTAAATATGGAGAATTAGGAGATACTCCTCCCTGGCGTCGGTTGCGCCGGTTCGGAGGAAGTCATGAAAGCAAGGTGGTGGCTGGTTCTGCTGGTGCTGCTGGCAGGTTTTGGTGTGCTGGGACTGGGAGGGCGGCAGATCGCCCAGAATGCCCCGCCGATTCCGCAGCGGGTGGTGGCCGAGGACGGCACCCTCCTGGTGGGACCCGGTCAGATCCTCGCGGGGCAGGTCAGCTACCTGGGCCATGGTGGGCAGCACATCGGTTCCATCCTGGGGCACGGCTCCTACCTGGCGCCGGACTGGACCGCCAAGGCCCTGCACCAGTGGGCGGCGGGCACCCTGGCCAGAGTGACCGCCCGGGGCGTTTCCCCAGCGGAAGCCAGGGCCCAGACCGTGGCTTTATTTCAGGGTAACAAGTATGAAATAGCCACCGACACCCTGAAGCTGGATGCGGCCCAGGCCCAGGCCTACCTCAAGACCCGTGCCGAGCTAGCCCGCATCGCCGTGGAGGGTGACAAGGAAGCCGCCATCCCCGCCCGCTGGATTCCCACCCAGGCCGAGGGCGAGCGGGTGGCCGACTTCTGGCTGTGGACCGCCTGGACCGCCGCCGCGCGCCGACCCGGCTCCGAGGCCAGCTACACCCAGAACTGGCCCCATGAGCCCCTGGTGGGCAACACCATCACGCCCATCAGCCACCTCTGGAGCATCCTGTCCATCATCCTGCTGATCCTGGGCGTGGGCCTCATGGTCTGGCACCACGCCAGCCAGCCCGCCGAGGAGTTCCCGGCCCCCCAGGCCATCCCCGCGGCGCCCGCCACCTCCAGCCAGCGCTGGTCGGCCCTCTACTTCGCCGTGGCCATGGCCCTCTTCCTGGTGCAGATCGGCATGGGCGTCCTGACGGCCCATGACGCTGTCGAAGGCAACGCCCTCTACGGCGTGGACCTCTCCCGCATCCTGCCCTACGCCGCATCCCGCACCTGGCACCTGCAGCTGGCCGTCTTCTGGATCGCCACCTGCTGGCTGGCCACGGGCCTCTACCTCGGCCCCAAGCTCAGCGCCAAGGAGCCCAAGGGCCAGTGGATCGGCGTGGCCGGCCTGCTGGTGGCCCTGGTGGTGGTCGTCGTCGGGGCCCTCACGGGCGCCCACCAGGCCATCCTGGGCAAGCTGTCCGGTTCCTTCATGCTGGGCCATCAGGGCTATGAATACGTGGAGCTGGGCCGCCTATGGCAGATCCTGCTCACCGTGGGCATGATCGGCTGGCTGGTGATGGTGGTGCGGGCCCTGCTGCCCGCCCTGCGCGGCGAGAAGGGCCGCGTGGGTCTGCTCAAGCTCTTCGTGCTCTCCGCCGTCGCAATCCCGCTCTTCTACTCCGCGGGCTTCATGTACACCCGTGAAACCCACATTGCCATGGCCGAATACTGGCGCTGGTGGGTGGTCCATCTCTGGGTGGAGGGCTTCTTCGAGGTCTTCGCCACCGTGGCCATCGCGCTGCTCACCACCCGAATGGGCCTGCTCCGCGAGAGCACCGCCCTGCGTGCCGTGAGCCTCTCCGTGGGCCTCTTCCTCGGCAGCGGCATCATCGGCACATTCCACCACCTCTACTACACGGGCTCCCCGGCCTCCATCGCAGCCCTGGGCTCCGTGTTCAGCGCCCTGGAGATCGTGCCCCTCACCATCGTGGGTTTCGAGATCGCGCAGAGCCTCAAGGCCGGCCGGGCCCTGGGCAGCGGCTACGAGTGGCCCTTCAAGTTTTTCGCCGCCGTCTGCTTCTGGAACCTGCTGGGCGCCGGCGTCTTCGGCATGCTCATCAACCCGCCTTCGATCCTCTACTTCAGCCAGGGCCTCAACACCACGCCCATCCACAGCCACGCCGCGCTCTTCGGGGTCTACGGCTTCCTGGCCATATCCCTCATGCTGTTTGCCCTCCGCGGCATGACCCCGGACAAGGCCTGGGACGAGAAGTGGCTGCGCTACGGCTTCTGGGGCCTGAACCTGGGCCTGGTCTTCATGCTGGTCTTCTCGCTGATTCCCAGCGGCCTCTACCAGTTCGTGCAGAGCCTCGAGCACGGCACCTGGTATGCCCGCAGCGCGGCCGTGGTGCAGAGCCCGCTTATGCGCACCTTCACCTGGCTGCGCATGCCCGGCGACGTGCTCTTCGGCCTCGGCGCCCTCTCGGTGATCACCTTCACCTTCAAGGCCGTCATCGGCGCCTGGGGCTGGAAGACCGCCGAAGCGACCGCACCTGCAGTCCCTGAAGCCGAGGCTGCACCCGCCCTCGCTACTGGTCAGGACTGATCAACAACGCACCACCAAGGCACCAAGAACAGCAAGAGCTCCTGCTCTGCTTTCTTGGTGCCTTGGTGTCTTCTCGGTATCGGCTGTGCCAATACGCGAGACAAACAGATACCTGGTAGTGAAGATTTCCTTTCTGTTTCACCCGCTGTTGCGCAGGCCAGCGGCGAGGCCATTAATGGAGAGCAGGATGCCACGCTCGGTGCGGCCGTCGAGGTCGCCGGCGCGGTAGCGGCTCAGCAGCTCCACCTGGAGGTGGTTCAGCGGGTCCAGGTAGGGGAAGCGGTGCTGGATGGAGCGCCGCAGGGTGGGGTTGTCCTCCAGCAGCTCTGCCTGGCCGGTGATGGTGCGCAGGGCCTCGAGGGTGGCCTCGCACTCCAGCTCGATGCGCCCGAAGATGCGGGTCCGCAGGGCCGCGTCGCCCACGAGGTCCGCATAGCGGCTGGCGATGGCCAGGTCCACCTTGGCCAGCACCATGTCCAGGTTGGAGAGGAGGCTGCGGAAGGGGGGCCAGTGGGCGTACATCTCCCGCAGCAGCGCCAGCCCCGCCTCGCCCCGCGCTGCGCGGAAGGTCCGCACCGCCGAGCCGAAGCCGTACCAGCCCGGCAGCATCAGGCGGCACTGGCCCCAGCTGAAGACCCAGGGGATGGCCCGCAGGTCCGTGATGGCCCGGCCGCCCTTGCGGCTAGCGGGCCGCGAGCCGATGTTCAGGCGGGCGATCTCGGAGATGGGCGTGGACTCCCAGAAGTAGCGCTCGAAGCCTTCGGTCTCATAGACCAGGTTGCGGTAGGCTGCGCAGGCTTCCGCGGACAGGAGGTCCATGGCTGCGGAGAAGCGTGGGTCCTCACCATCTCCGGGGCCCTTGGGTAGGCTGGCCTCCAGGGTGGCGGCCACCAGCACCTCCAGGTTGCGGCGGCCCACGGCGGGGTGTCCGTATTTGGCGGCGATGACCTCGCCCTGCTCCGTGAGGCGGATCTGGCCGTTCACCGCACCCGCGGGCTGGGCCAGGATGGCCTCGTAGGCAGGGCCGCCGCCGCGGCCTACGGAACCGCCGCGGCCGTGGAAGAGGCGCAGCCGAACGCCGTGGCGTCGGGCCACGGCCACCAGGTCCTGCTCGGCCTTATAGAGCTCCCAGCGGGAGGTGACGAAGCCGCCGTCCTTGTTGCTGTCCGAGTAGCCCAGCATCACCTCCTGCTCGCCACCCCGGCTGTCCAGCAGGCGCCGGTAGAGGGGCAGGGACAGCAGGCGGTCCATGATGGCGCCGCAGCTGCGCAGGTCCTCGATGGTCTCGAAGAGCGGGATTAGGTTGAGGTCTAGGTGCCCTTCCGCCGGTCGGAGCAGGCCAGTCTCCCGCAGCAGCAATGCGGCCTCCAGCAGGTCTGAGACGCCTTCGGTGTGGCTGATGATGCAGTTGGGCACAGCCGCCATACCCAGGCGCTGCTGGGCCTGGGCCACGGTGCGGAAGAGGCCGAGCTCCGCCTGGGTCTCCTCGCTGTAGGCCAGGAAGGGCGAGGCCAGGGGGCGCGGACTGGCCAGCTCCGCCGCCAGCAGGGTGATGCGTGCCTCCTCATCCAGGGCTAGGTAGCCGGTGCCCGGCTGGAGGGTCTCCAGCAGCTCAGCCACCACCCGGCCATGGACCTCGGAGGTCTGGCGCAGGTCCAGGGGCACCAGGTGGAAGCCGAAGACGGCCACGGCGCGGCGCAGGTCCCGCAGGCGGCCCCGGGCCAGGCGGCGGCCGCCGTGGGCCCGCAGGGAGCGATCCATGATGTCCAGGTCCGCCTTCAGCTCGGTCGCCGAGCCGTAGGGCGCCACGACCTCCGTCGGCTGCGCCGAGCCCGTCGGCAGCAGCTTGCGCCGGGTGGCTTCGAGTCGCGCGGAGATGAGGGACTGGGCCAGCCGGTAGGCCTCGTCGGCTCGCTGCGGGGAGCTGCTCGGGGACTTCGCCGCCAGGTTCAGCACCTCCTGGGAGGCCTTGGACACCTGGAGGCTGAGGGAGAGCTCGGAGCCGAGGCTCTCCAGCTCCCGCAGGAGGAAGTCCAGGATGGTCTGGGACTGCATCCGCAGCGCGCGCTCCAGCACCTCGGCGGTGACGAAGGGGTTGCCGTCTCGGTCCCCGCCGATCCAGCTGCCCAGTTGCAGGAAGGGGGGCAGCTCCGTGTCGCCCCAGGCGGGGTCCAGGGCCAGCCGGTCCTCAAGCTCGGCATAGAGGGCCGGGACTTCGCGCAGGAAGGTGCGCTCGAAGTAGGAGAGGGCGCTGGCCACCTCGTCCGCCACCGCGGGCCGGTGGGCGCGCAGCATGCGGGTCTGCCAGAGCAGCAGCACCTGCCGCTGCAGGTGCTCGTCGCGCAGGGCGGTTTCCCGGGGCGTAGAGGTGGTGCGGTCCCGCTCCTCCAGCAGGTGGGCGATCTCCATCTGCGCGTTCAGGATGCTCTTGCGCTGCACCTCGGTAGGGTGGGCCGTGAGCACCGGGCGCACCTGGGCGCCGTCGAAGAAGGCCTTGAGCCCCGCTGCGTCCAGGCCGGCCCCGGCGCCCTGCGCCAGCGCGTGGTCCAGAGAGCTGGGCCGGGGCGCGCCGTCCTCGGAGCGGTGGGCCCGGGAGCGGCGGATGTGGTGCTGGTCCTCGGCCAGGTTGGCCAGTTGGGAGAAGTAGCTGAAGGCGCGGATGACCATGATGGCCCGGCCCGGCGTGAGGGCCTGGAGGATGCCCTTCAGCTCCTTGACGGCCCCGGGGTCGCCGCCCCGGCGAAAGCGCACGGCGCAGCGCCGGATCTGCTCGATGAGCTCGAAGGTCGCCTCGCCCTCCTGCTCCCGCACCGTATCGCCCAGCAGCCGGCCCAGCAGCCGGATGTCCTCCTTCAGCGGCAGATCCTTGTCGGGCTGTGCGGCGTTCATGGGGGTTGATCCTTCCAGGGAGGGTTCAGCCAGCCTACCGGAAGGCAGGGGGGTTGCCACCCGGTCTCCACGGAGAAGGGAGCGCCGTCCCCGCCCCAGAGCCGCTATGATGGATTACCTGACCAATCCGGTCGGGATTTCGGGGCACTCATGAAAGTGATCGTCGCCAAGACCGCGGGCTTCTGCTGGGGCGTGAAGCGCGCCATGGACGCGGTGTTGGAGGCCTCGGTGCGCAACGATGGACGCCCGGTGCAGACGCTGGGGCCCCTCATCCACAACCCCCAAGCCCTCGATCTCATCGGCAAGCGGGGGGTGGCGGTGGCCGAATCCCCGGCGGCGGTGCGCGACGGCACGGTGGTGATCCGGGCCCACGGCATCCCCATCCAGGATCTGCGCGGCCTCAAGGAGCGCCAGGCCCGGGGCGAACTCAAGATCGTCAACGCCACCTGCCCGGAGGTGGCCAAGGTCCACCACAAGATCAAGAAGTGGAGTCCCAAGGGCTACTTCACGGTGATCCTGGGCACCCACGGCCATGCGGAGAGCGTGGCCCACCTCAGCTTCGCCGAGAGGGGCAGCGCCATCGTCGCAAACATGGCCGAAGCCGAAGCGCTTACAGACGAGCAGGTGAAGAAGGTGCTGGTGGTGGCCCAGACCACCTTCACGGTGAAGGACTACCACGAGATCACGGACTACCTCAGAACCCGCGCCGGGGACGCGGTCTTCGAGAACACCATCTGCGAAGACACCTGGACCCGCCAGGAGGAGGCCGAGCACCTGGCCCGCACCGTGGACGCGGTCATCGTGGTCGGCGGCAAGGCCTCCAGCAACACCAAGCACCTGGCTGAGCTGGCGGGGAAGCACGGCAAGCCCGTGCAATACCTCGAGACCGCCGCGGAGCTGGACCTGACGGCCTTCAAGGGCAGTGAGACTGTGGGCGTGCTGGCGGGTGCCTCCACCCCCACCTGGCTGGTGGATGAGGTGGTGGACGTGTTGGAGCAGCTCGGGGATGGCCCCAGCCGCTGGCGCAACTTCCTTCAGGCGGCCTTCGGCGCATCTTTTCTCATGGCCGTCGGCGCGGGCCTCATGACCCTCGGGGCGCACAAGTGGCTGGGCCTGCCTATGGGCTGGCGCTACCCGGTGCTGACAGCCACCTACGTGATTGCCATGTACCTGGTCAGTCCCTTCCTGGATCCCCTCGGCCTGGGCGCCAAGGGCCCCGCCCGGGCCCGGTTCCTGGAGCGCAACCGCCGGATGCTGAAGGCTTCGGCGGCGGCGGCACTGGGCATCACTCTGGTGCTGGCGGCCACCCTCGGGCTCAAGGTGCTGCTGGTGGTGGTTGGTGCCTCCCTGGTGGGCGCCCTCTACAAGCAGCGGTTCCCGCTGGGCGGCCGGGTCTTCAGCCTGCGGAGCATCCCGGGTTCCAAGGACCTGGTGGTCTCCCTAGCCCTAGCCAGCGTGGCAATTCTCCTGCCCGTCTGGCAGGAGGGCCGGGCCTGGGACCTGCGGACCTTCGCGGCGGCGTTCCTGGTGGGGGTCCTGGCCTTCGTCCGCACGGTGATCTACGAGATCCGCGACATGCAGAACGACCAGATCATCGGCAAGGAGACCCTGCCGATCTTTCTGGGCAAGGCCGCCACCAAGGTCATCCTAATGGTGCTGCTGGGGGCACTGCTGGCGGGTACCCTCTGGCTCACCTTCCAGAACCGCAACCAAGGCCACCCCTTGGCCGTGGCGCTGGTGCTGGTGCTGTGCTCGGCCTACCCGGTGCTCTACCTGTGGCTGTTCCACGAGCGCTTCACCACCGGCCGGACCCGCTTCGAGCTCAGCGTGGACTTCAGCTTCTACCTGGTGGGCCTGCTGGCCATCGTCTGCTGACGCTATGAGAATCAGGGCGCCAGCGGCGCCCTGATTCTCAACCTGTGAAAAGATGGAAGTCCTATGCGCCACTGGGTCTTGATCACGGGTTGTTCTACGGGCATCGGGCGGGCCTTGGTGCCGCTCTGCCGCCTGGCGGGCTGGGGGGTGGTGGCCACGGCGCGGCGGATGGAGGCCCTCGCGGACCTGCCGCTGGGCGAGGACCTGCGGGTGTTGGCCCTGGATGTGACCGATGCGGCGAGCATCGCAGCAGCCGTGGAGGCCTGCGCAGAGCTGCGGCTGAAGGCCCTGGTGAACAACGCGGGCTATGGCCAGGTCGGCCCCCTTGAGCTGCTGCGCACCGACGAGCTGAGGGCCCAGTTCGAGACGAATGTCATCGGTCTGCAAATGGTCACGAACGCCTTCCTGCCCCTGCTGCGGCGGGAGCGTGGCGCCCGCATCCTGCAGGTGGCGTCGATGCTGGGGCGACTGTCGATCCCCCTGGCGGGCGCTTACAACGCCTCCAAGCACGCGGTGGTGGCCCTGGCCGAGAGCCTGCGCCTGGAGGTGGGCCGCGAGGTGGCGGTGGTGCTGGTGGAACCCGGCGCCATCCGCACGGCCTTCCGGGATACCCTGGCCCAGAGGTGGGGGGACCTGCCAGAGCGGGGCCGGGGCACGCGGTGGGAGAAGATCCTCGCCCGCCACATGGCCGTGCGGAAGGAGCAGGCTGACCGCTACGCCATGGACGCAGAGTCTTGCGCCAGGCGCATCGTCAACGCACTGAATGCCGCGGTGCCGCCCCGGCGCGTGGTCATCGGCCACGACGCGAGGTGGGTCGGGAAGCTAAAGGCCCTGCTGCCCGCCGTCTGGTGGGAGTGGCTCCTGCGCCGGGCCTACCGGCTGGGTTGAGCTACTTGTAGATCCCGCAGCCCACCACGAGGCCGCTGTCGGCCAGGCAGAACGAGGTCTTCTGCTCGATCTTGCGGGTGTCGGGGTTCATGCGCTTGTAGTCGGACCAGCCGCCGCCCTTCTTCTGGCCTGCGGCGAGGTTCTCCTTGATGTACTGCTTGCCGTCCGGGTCCTTGACGTTGAGCCGGTTCACGCCCAGCAGGTTGGACTCGGCGCCGTGGGCCACGACCACCCCGTTCAGGTCGTAGACGAAGAGGTAGAGCGGGTTGCCGGGCTTGGCGTGGAATCGGCCCGACCCCTTCTGAACCTCGGCGATGAAGGCCTCCTTGCTGTTGGCCTTCATGAAGGCGATGCCCTCCTTCACCAGGGCCTCGGCCTTGGCCCGCTCGGCGGGTTGGGCCCCCAGGGGCAGCGCCAGGATCAGGGCAAAGGCAGAGATGACAAGGCGGCTGCGCACTGGATTCTCCTGGGTCGGAATGCTTCCCTATCGACGGCGGCCCGGGGGGACCTGAATCCCGGCGGCCCTGCCAGACTGGGGGCATGTCTGAAGACCGCCTCTACCTCATCGACACCTTCGCGTTCATCTTTCGCGCCTACTTTGCCAATCCCCGGCTGAAGAACGGGGCGGCTTACACCTTCACCCGGCTGTTGCTGCAGCTGCTGGAGAAGCACAAGCCGACCCACATCGCCTGTGTGTTCGACACGCCGGAGCCCACCTTCCGGCACGTGATCTATCCCGAGTACAAGGCCAACCGTGCCGAGATGCCTGAGGACCTGCGCCCCCAGATCCCCATGATCCGGCAGCTGGTGGAGGCGCTCTCCATTCCCATCGTGGAGCTGCATGGCTACGAGGCCGATGACGTGCTGGCCACCCTGGCGAGGGAGTCTGCGGCCCAGGGCCTGCCCTCGGTCATCGTGAGCCCCGACAAGGACCTGCTGCAGCTGGTGGACGACGACCTCCACATCCAGGTGCTCAACACCAAGGATGGCGAGATCTGGCATGACCGTGCCGGCGTCAAGGAGCGCATGGGCGTCTGGCCCGAGCAGGTGGTGGACTTCCTGAGCCTCGTGGGGGACGCCTCGGACAACGTGAAGGGTGTGCCGGGCATCGGCGAGAAGGGCGCTGCCGTGCTGCTGGAGCAGCACGGCAGCCTGGAAGCGGTCATCGCCGCCAAGGCCGACCTCAAGCCCAAGCAGCGCGAGGGACTCGAGCGGGCCGCCGAGTGGCTCGATCTCACGAAGCGCCTCGTCACGGTGGTGACGGACCTGCAACTGACCCTACATCCTGCGGACCTGGCCTACCCCGGCGTGGACGAGGCCAAGGCCCGGGAGACCTTCAAGGCCCTGGGCTTCCAGGGACTGACCAAGGAGTTCACTCAGACGGCCAAGGAATCGGGCAACGCCCGCACCTACCGGGCCGCGGCCAGCCTCGCGGACCTAGAAGCCGCCGTCGTCGCCTGCCGGGCCGCGGGCCGCTTCGGCCTCGACACCGAGACCACCAGCATCGATCCCACCCGGGGCCACATCGTGGGCCTGAGCCTGGCCTGGGCGCCCAACGCGGGCCTGTATGTGCCCCTGGCGCACCTGAAGCCTGCCACCGCCGACACCGAGGGTTCGCTGCCGGGGCTGCTGCCCGACAGCGGCCTCCCGGAGGGCCTGCTGGACCTGCAGGGTGAGGCCGGGGCCTTCTTCACAGAGCTGGCGCCCCACCTGGATCCCCGGAACCTGCCCTTCCAGGACGTGCGGCGCGTGCTGAGGCCACTGCTGGCGGATCCCTCTCTGGGCAAGTGCGGCCAGAACCTCAAGTACGACCTGCAGGTGCTGGCCCGCCACGGCCTGCCGGTGGCGGGGCTGGCAGACGACAGCATGGTTCTGAGCTTCCTGCTCGAGAGCGGCGTGCGCCACAACCTGGATGACCTCTCCACACGGCACCTGGACGTGAAGCCCATCGCCTTTGAGGAGATCGTCGGCAAGGGGAAGGGCCAGAAGCGCTTCGATGAGGCCGAGTTCGAACCCGCGGTGCAGTACGCCGCCGAGGACGCGGACCTGGCCCTGCAGCTCTGCGACAAGCTGCGGACGATGCTCACGGATTACCGGCTGCGACGCCTCTACGAGGAGGTGGACCTGCCGCTGGTGGAGGTCCTGGCTGCCCTGGAGGGCAACGGCATCCGGCTGGACCGGGAGGTGCTGGCGCAGCTGGCGGTGCGGATGCACGAAGCGCGGAAGCGGGCCGAGACCCGGGTGCTGGAGCTGGCGGGCGAGCCCTTCAACCTCAACAGCCCCACGCAGCTCGGCGGCATCCTGTTCGGCAAGCTGGGCTACAAGCCCGTCAAGTTCACCGGCAAGACCAAGGCCCCCAGCACCGATGAGGACGTGCTCCAGGAGCTGGCCGAGACCCAGGGCGCAGAGATCGCTCGGGAGCTGCTGCGGCACCGACAGATGGTGAAGCTGCTGGGCACCTATGTGGAGGCCCTGCCGCAGATGGTGAACCCCGTGACGGGCCGGGTGCACACCCGCCTGCACCAGGCTGCGGTGGCCTCCGGGCGCCTGGCCTCCAGCGAGCCCAACCTGCAGAACATCCCCATCCGCACCGAGGAGGGCCGGGCCATCCGCGGCGCCTTCGTGCCGGAGCCTGGCTGGGTGCTGCTGGACGCGGACTACAGCCAGATCGAGCTGCGGGTGGCTGCGGCCCTGGCCCAGGACCCGGTGCTGCTGGCCGCCTTCGAGGCGGGCGAGGACATCCACCGCCGCACGGCTTCGGAGGTCATGGGTCTACCCATGGACCAGGTCACGGCGGACGACCGCGGCAAGGCCAAGGCCGTGAACTTCGGCCTGCTCTACGGCCAGGGCGCCTTCGCCCTCGCGGCCAACCTGGGCATCTCCCAGAAGGAAGCGAAGGCCTTCATCGAGCGCTACTTCGAGCGCATGCCCAAGGTGGCCTCCTGGATCGCCAGCGCCAAGGAAAGGGCCCTCGCCGAGGGGCTGGTGCGCACCCACTGGGGTCGCATCCGCCGCATCCCGGAGCTGGAGAGCCCCAACAAGCAGTTCCAGGCCCAGGGCCTCCGCGAGGCCGTGAACACCATCGTGCAGGGCACTGCGGCCGACCTCATGCGCCGGGCCATGGTGCGCCTCCACCACAGCCTCCAGGCTTCGGGCCTGCGGGCACGCCTGCTGTTGCAGGTCCACGACGAGCTGCTCATGGAAGCCCCGCCCGAAGAGGTGGAGGCAGCCTCGGCCCTGCTGAAGGACGCCATGGAGGGTGCCGACGACCTGGACCCCCTGGGCGTCAAACTCGCCGCCGAAGTCCGCACCGGCGCCAGCTGGTTAGCCTGCAAATAGTCGCCCCGAAACTGCTGCCGGTGACTCCGGGTGCCGGGGCAAGCTTTCCATATCCCCGTCCATCCCCGCTCATCCCCGGCTATTTCCTTTTTTCCCCCGGCGAATGTTCGGGACCTGAACCAGAGAAAAGGGAAGCCTCTCCAGCGTGGAAGAGCGGTTGCTCTTGTTACATCGGCACTCATCATTTGCTGAAACGCGATTATGCCGGGGATGGCCGGGGATGAAAGTACCGTAACGCGAAGTGCTCTGGGGACGCGGTGCCTGCAGTCGCTTTGCCTTGTGCACCAGCGCATCTCTGGCTAGGTCCTGTAGCCGCCTGATTTTTACAAAATGTCGAAGGAACCGCTGGCAGGGCAGGTTTTCGGGGGGTTTTGTGATGGCTTCCCGGGCTGAAAGCTGACGATGGGGGCATGATTGGCGGGTCTGGCGGCTGCGCCGGGAGACTGTGGACCTGTCCGGAGGAACGATCATGAGCCAGTACAACATCGCGTGGCTGCCCGGTGACGGCGTCGGCATCGAGGTCATGGAAGCTGCAAAGATCTGCCTCGACGCGCTGAAGTTCGACGCCACCTACACCCACGGCGATATCGGCTGGGAGTTCTGGTGCACGGAGGGCGAGTCCTTCCCCCAGCGCACCATCGACCTGCTGTACGCCAGCCACGCCGCCATGTTCGGCGCTATCACCTCCAAGCCCGTGAAGGACGCCGAGGCCGAGCTGGTGCCGGAGCTGAAGGGAAAGGGGCTCATCTACCGCAGCCCCATCGTCCGCATGCGGCAGATGTTCGACCTCTACACCTGCCTGCGGCCCTGCAAGGGCTATCCGGGCAACCCCCTGAACTACAAGGAAGGTATCGACTTGGTGATCTTCCGCGAGAACACCGAGGACCTCTACTCTGGTGTGGAGTTCAGCCCCGTGCCCGAGGAATTGAAGGCCTGCCTGAAGAAGCTCAGCAAGCCCTTCGGCCACTTCGCCGACATCCCCGGCGATCAGTTCGCCATCACCTGCAAGATCAACACCCAGAAGGGCTGTGATCGCATCATCCGAGCGGCCTTCGAGTACGCCCAGAAGTTCGGCTATCCCAAGGTCACGGTCATCCACAAGGCCAACGTGGTACGGGCCACCGAGGGCATGTTCCTGGAGACGGGCAAGCGCATCGCCAAGGAGTTTCCGGGCATCGCCATGGACGACGCCAACGTGGATGCCATCACCATGTGGATGCTGAAGAACCCCAAGAGCTACGGCGTCATGGTGGCCACCAATCTGTTCGGCGACATCGTCAGTGACCTGGCGGCGCAGATGGTGGGCGGCCTGGGCTTTGGCTGCTCCGGAAACATCGGCGAGAAGCTGGCCGTGTTCGAACCCAGCCACGGCAGCGCCCCGAAGTACGCGGGCCAGTACAAGGTCAACCCCATCGCCACCATCCTCGCCGCCAAGATGATGCTGGACTGGCTGGGTGAGACTGAGAAGGGCACCCGCCTCGAGGCCGCCACCGCCGCCGTCATCGCCGAGGGCCAGGTCCGTACCTACGACATGGGCGGCAACGCCACCACCCTCGACATGGGCGAAGCCATCGCCCGAAAGCTCTGAGGGTTCCATGAGCGCGATCCTCATCCATGAAGTCGGCCCCCGAGATGGTCTCCAGGCGGAGGCGGCGGTGGTGCCGACGGCGGTCAAGCTGGACTGGATCCGG
This sequence comes from uncultured Holophagaceae bacterium, assembly GCA_903843705.1. Classification (GTDB taxonomy): domain Bacteria; phylum Acidobacteriota; class Holophagae; order Holophagales; family Holophagaceae; genus Geothrix. Next base: position 21,682 of record CAIMQW010000298.1, read on the forward strand.
CGGGTGGCGGACTGCGGCGTGGACATCGTGCAGGTGGGGTCCTTCGTGCGGGGGGACAAGGTACCCCAGCTGGCGGACACGGACGACCTGTTCCGCACCCTGGCGGGGGAGTCCCACCGGGCCCTGCTGTCAGCCCTGGTGCTCAACGACAAAGGCCTGGAACGGGCGCTGGCGGTGGGGGTGCCGCTCATCTGCCTGGGCGTCTCGGCCTCCGAGACCCACAGCCTCAAGAACACGGGCATGGGCACCGAAGACGCCCAGGGCCGCATCATCGCCCTGGCCCTGGAGGCCAGGCAGGCGGGGCGGCGGGTGCAGGTGAGCGTGCAGAGCGCCTTCGGCTGCGGCTTCGAGGGGGCCATCTCCGAGGATCGCGTGCGGGCCATGGTCGAGGCCTACCTGGCGGCCGGTCTGACGGCCATCAGCCTGGCAGACACCGCCGGCCACGCCCATCCCGCCCAGATGAAGCGCCTGGTGGCGCAGGTGCTGTCCCTGGAACCAACCGCCGAGGTCACTGCGCACATCCACGACACCTACGGCCTGGGCATGGCCAACGTCTATGCGGCCATGGAAGCCGGGGCCACGGCCATCGAGACCAGCTTCGGCGGGCTGGGCGGCTGCCCCTTCACCAAGCTGGCCGCCGGCAATGTCGCCACCGAGGACCTCGTGCACGGCCTCCAGCGGGCAGGCCAGCGCACGGACATCGACCTCGCCGCCCTCGTCAGCGTCGCCCGGGACGTGGCCACCCACTTGGGCCGCGAATTGCCGGGGCGAGTCCATCGCGCCGGACCCCTTCATCCATGAGGACATCCCAAGTGATCTATTTCGCAGAATCAAATTCATCGCAGTGCGAAGCGCCTGAGGCACTTAGCACTGCGATGAATTTGATAGGGTGAAAGGACTTTATGTCTAACAAGATCCTCGATGGCATCAAGGTGCTGGACCTGACGAATGTGCTGTCGGGGCCGTTCACGACGCTGCACCTGGCGCTGCTGGGGGCGGAGGTCCTCAAGGTTGAGAACCCCAAGGACGGGGATTTGGCCCGCAAGCTGGGCATCGTGCCGGCGCTGAACAAGCAGCTCATGGGCACCAGCTTCCTGGCCCAGAACTGCAACAAGCAGTCCATCACCCTGAACACCAAGTCCCCGGAGGGCAAGGAGCTCTTCCGGCGACTGGTGCAGGACGCCGACATCCTGGTGGAGAACTTCCGGCCCGGCGTCATGGACCGGCTGGGGCTGGGCTACCCGGCTTTGGCAGAGCTCAACCCGCGCCTGATCTACTGCGCCATCTCGGGTTTTGGCCAGACCGGCCCGGATGCGCTGAAGCCAGCCTACGACCAGATCATCCAGGGGCTCTCGGGAGAGATGGCCGTGAACGGCGATGAGCGGCTGAGCCCGCTGCGCACTGGCTTCCCCGTGTGCGACACCGTGGGCGGCCTCAACGCGGCCTTCGCGGTCATGGCGGCGCTGTTCCATCGGGAGCGCACGGGGCAGGGGCAGTTCATCGACGTGGCCCTGCTGGACAGCATCATGCCCCTCATGGGCTGGGTGGCGGCCAACCTGCTCATCGGCGGCGAGCAGCCCACCCTCATGGGCAACGACAACTTCACGGCGGCCCCCAGCGGGACCTTCCGCACGCAGGACGGCCACATCAACATCGCGGCCAACAAGCAGGAGCAGTGGGAGGCGGTATGCGAGGTGCTGGGCGTACCCGACCTGAAGACCGACCCGCGCTTTCAGGAGCGGGATACCCGCAAGCAGAACCGGCTGGCGTTGACGCCTCTCCTGGAGGCTCGGCTTGCCCAGAAACCTACTGGTTTCTGGGTTCGGGAGCTGAATGCGAAGGATGTTCCAAGCGGGGAAATTCTCGGACTTGAAGCGGCGCTGCGGCAGCCTCAGGCGGCGCACCGGCAGGTGCTCCAGAAGGTGACCGTGGCGGGCTTCGGGGACATCGAGGTGTTCGGGCTCACGGCCCGCTTCGACAAGACGCCAGGGGCCGTGGAGACGCCGCCGCCCACCCTGGGCGAGCACAATTCGCAGGTCTACGGGGCCCTCGGGCTCACGGCGGCCGAGCAGTCCGACCTGAAATCCCGAGGCGTCATCTGAGGAGGCATCCATGGGCATGACCGTTGTTGAGAAGATCCTGGCCCGCGCGGCAGGCCGACCCTCTGTGACCGTGGGCGACGTGGTGGAACCCCGCGTGGACCTGGCCATGTCCCATGAGAACGCGGCCCTGGTGATCAACCAGTTCCAGGAGGTCTACCAGGGCACCGGGATCGCGCCGAAGGTCTGGGACCCCTCGCGGATCGCCATCATCTTCGACCACCGCGTGCCGGCGGAGTCCCCTAAGACCGCCACCAACCACAAGAAGATCCGCGGCTTCGTGGCGGCCAACGGCATCACCAAGTTCCATGATGTGCGCGGCGACGTGGGGGGCATCTGCCACCAGATCCTGCCGGAGTACGGCTACGTTCGCCCCGGCTTCGTGGTGGTGGGCACCGACTCCCACACCACCAGCCACGGGGCCCTGGGCGCTTTCAGCTTCGGCGTGGGCGCCACGGAGATGGCCTCGGCCTGGGCGCTGGGCATCGCCGTGAACATCGAGGTGCCCGCCACCATCAAGGTGGTGGTGCAGGGCACCTTTCCCCCCATGGTCGGCCCCAAGGACCTGATCCTGCACCTCATCGGCCTGCTTACGGCCCAGGGCGCCAACTTCAAGGTGCTGGAGTTCCACGGCGAGACCATCCGCCAGATGAGCACCAGCGGTCGCATCGCCATCTGCAACATGAGCGTGGAGGCCGGCGCCACCTCGGGCATCGTCCCCGGGGATGCGGAGACGGTGCGGTACCTGCGCGAAGAAGCGAGTGTCACCGACGCCATCAACTGCGTCACGCCGGATGCCGATGCAAGCTACGTGCGGATCGTGGAGATCAACGTCTCGGCCCTGGTTCCGCAGATCGCCTGCCCGCACATGGTGGACAACGTGAAGCCCATCGACCAGGTGCTGGGCATCCCGGTCCAGCAGATCGTCATCGGCAGCTGCACCAACGGCCGCCTGGACGACCTGGCGGACGCCGCCGCCATCCTCCGGGGCAAGAAAGTAGCCGAGGGCACCCGCATGCTGGTGTTCCCGGCCTCGAGCAAGATCTTCGCCCTGGCTCTGGACAAGGGCTACATCCACGACTTCATGCGGGCCGGGGCCGTGGTCATGAACTCCGGCTGCGGGCCCTGCCTGGGGGTCCACGAAGGTGCCTTGGGGGATAACGAGGTGGCCCTCAGTACCACCAACCGCAACTTCAAGGGCCGCATGGGGAACCCCACGGGCGAGGTCTACCTCTGCAGCCCCGTGGTGGCCGCCGCCTCCGCCATCACCGGCGTCATCACCGATCCGAGAAAGGGCTGAACCATGCCGAAAGTGATCATCGCCCTCGAGAACGACATCAGCACTGACGACATCTACCCGGGCCGCTTCATGGCCACGGTACTCCCCACGGAGACGCCCCAGTTCGCGTTCTTCGACCGCACGGACTTCAACGCCGCGCTGAAAGCCAAGGCTTTCCCGCCGGGCTCGGTCATCGTCGGCGGCGAAAACTTCGGCTGCGGCTCCAGTCGCGAGCAGGCCTGCTCGACCTTGAAGGGCTACGACCTGGCCGTGGTGGCCCGGAGCATCTCGCGCATCTTCCTGCAGAACAGCATCAACCTGGGCCTGCAGGTGGTCATCTGCCCCGGCATCGAGGCGAGCGTTGGCGACGACCTGGAGATCACAGCAGACCAGGTGCTGAACCGCAGCACCGGGAAGGGCTATGACCAGGTTAAGCTGCCCGCTGCCCGCAAGGGGATCATGGATGCAGGGGGACTCATCGCCTACACCCGGGCCCGGCTCATGGCGCGGGGCTAAGAACAGGCGACCTCGGGTTCAGCAGTCTCGGGAGAAGGGCGTCGGCCATAAGTGCGCCATGGAAAATGCCTCGGCGTTTCGGGCCAGGTCGCTCCCTGCGGCCCAGGACAGGGTTTGCGCCTGCTCCTGCTCCGTGGCATCGACCCAGGCGTTCATGAAGGCGACCACGTCAGTCGGGCTGAAGAACAGCCCCGGAACCCCTAGGACCCGGACCACCGGCAGACCGCTCTGGCGGGGCCAGCTCCTCGCGTCCAGCAGCTCGGTTTCCTGGATGTAGAAGCCGGCCCCATCCAGGAGCTGGGCCATCTCCCGGGCCACCACCAGCCCGCCGAGGGTGAAGAGCTGCAGGCCAACCTCGGGTTCCAGTTCCTTCAGCGGTTTGACTGGATCCATGGTTCGCCTCCCGGAATGCTCAAGCGGGTCCAAATCCGCGAGGATTCTGCCCGTCTCATCGACGGCATGGGAGGAAACCTTAGCATTGACAAATTGTGTTAAAAATATCTAGACAAATCGTTCAATGTCACAAGAGATCTAACCAGTGCGCCCAGAGCCATTGGCTACTCCGTGGACTCCTGGGCATCCTCGGGGCAGGGATGGTGGTGGTTCCGGATGGCATGGAGGGCCAGGTCGTAGTCTGGCTCCCGGGTGAGCTCGGTCACCAGCTCGGTGTGCAGGACCGTACCGTTCTCGTCCAGGGCCACCACAGCCCGGGCCAGGAGGCCGCGCAGGGGGCCGTCCGTGAGGGTGACGCCAAAGGTCTGGCCGAACTCCGGGTGACGGAAGGCCGAGGCCGTCACGACCCGGTTCAGCCCTTCGGCGCCGCAGAACTTAGACTGCGCGAAGGGCAGGTCCATGGAGATGCAGAGCAGCACCGTGTCAGGCAGGTCGGCAGCGGAGTGGTTGAACCTGCGGACGCTCTCGGCGCAGGTGGCCGTGTCCAGGCTGGGGAAGATGCTCAGCAGAACTCGCTGGCCCTCCAGGTCCACGCTGGTGAATTCGGTCAGGTCCTTGCGGGTGAGTGTGAAGGGCGGCGTCGCGATCCCCGGCAGGGGTAGCTCGCCGCAGGTGTGGGTGGGAGCGCCATTCAGCATGAGGGTGGCCATGGAAAACCTCCGAGCGGGGTCATGCTAACCCGATTCCCCGGTGTAGGGGGGCATTCTTGACCTGGGGGTTGGCACGCCTGGCGGGGCCAACAGGGATGGCCCCTGGACTGGAAACGGGATTCGCCCAGTAACTGCAGATCCCCTTCACATCCCCTTCGTAACTGTTCTCCAAAAGCATTTCTTTGACGGGGAAGGGGATGGAGGCGATAAAATTTTGTCCCATCCTGAACGACGAGATTGCGCAAAAGCACCCTTATATCCCCGCCCTAAAGAACGGGGGTTTACGGGCTTGCTGCTAAAGAAGGCCTCTGTCGCCCCACACCTTCGGCAGGGCGCTGTCCCCGGCCCTGGGCGATACTGAAACCGGAGGTCCCTATGAAGATCCTGCTCCTCGGCTCCGGCGGCCGGGAACATGCCTTGGCCCTGAAGCTCAAGGCCGGGGGGGCGGACCTGACTTCGGCCCCGGGCAGCGATGCCCTGGCGACCCTGGGCGTCCGGGTGGACTTGGACTTGGAGAACCCTGCCGCCGTGGCCGCCTGGTGCACCGCGAACCGCCCGGACCTGGTGGTGCCCGGGCCGGAGGTACCTCTGGTGGCCGGTGTGGCGGATGCCGTGCGGGCCCTGGGCATCCCGGTCTTCGGCCACGGCGCCGCCACGGCGCAGCTGGAGGGCAGCAAGGCTTTCGCCAAGGAGTTCATGCAGCGCCACCAGCTTCCCTGCGCCGCCAGCCACACCGTGACGGACCTGGCTGCGGGCGAGGCCCTGATCCGGTCCTGGCCCCACGGCTACCCAATTGTGCTCAAGGCGGACGGCCTGGCGGCGGGAAAGGGCGTGGTGCTCGCCGCCACCGAGGCCGAGGCCCTGGCGACCTACCGGGCCTTCCTGGCGGGGCAGTTCGGCGAAGCCAGCAAGACCGTGGTCCTCGAGGCACCCCTGGCGGGCATGGAGCTGTCCCTGCACGTGCTGGCGGATGTGGACACGGACCACGCAGCCTACGCCCTGCTGCCCGCCTGCCAGGACCACAAGCGCATCTTCGATGGCGACCAGGGCCCCAACACCGGCGGCATGGGCGCCTTCGGCCCGCTACCCTTCCTGCGGCCCGAGGACATCGAGCTCATGCGCACCCGGCTGGTGGAGCCCACCCTGCGGGGCCTCCAGGCCGATGGGCTGGTGGCCCGGGGCGTGCTGTTCCTGGGCGTCATGTGGACGACCCGGGGCCCGGAGCTGCTGGAGTACAACGTGCGCTTCGGCGACCCCGAGACCCAGGTGATGATGCAGCTCCTGGATGAGGACCTGGCTGCCCTGCTGCTGGAGGTGGCCGAGGGCCGCCTGGTGACCCGGGACCTGAAGCTCAAGCCCCACACCGCCATTGCCGTGGTGCTGGCCGCCGAGGACTACCCGGCCGGCGCCAAGAAGGGCGTGCCCATCCAGATCGGTCCCACCGAGGTCACGGTCATCCACGCGGGTACCCGCCTTCAGGGCGGCCAGTGGCTCACTAACGGGGGCCGTGTGCTGAACCTGGCCACCTCCGCCCCGGACCTCGCCGCCGCCCGCGCCGCCATCGAGGCCGCCCTCCCCGCTGTCACTTGGCCCGGCCGCCAGGTCCGCCACGACATCGGCCTTAAGGCCCTGAAGCACGCCGAGGCAGGGAAGACCGTTCAGGATCCCTGGTAGCTCAGGCCCGGTCGCGCAGAAGCCAGAAGACTAGGGCCAGGGCGAAGCTCACGAGGGTGAGGGTGCCCAGGGCGCGGTGGAAGCGGGGGACCTGGGGGTTGCGGTTGCGGCCCTCCCGCCAGGCCAGGGCGCCTCGGCCCAGGATCATGGCGCCGCCCGCGAGGCCCAGCACCGCCAGACCGGTCTCCAGGTGGCCCGGGGGGAAGGCCCGGGGCCGCAGCACCATCCGCAGGGCCACCACCGTGAAGGCCGCGGTCATGAGGTAGCTGTGGAGCCGGTGGGCGCCGCGCCGCGCCGCCTGCAGCGCGAAGGCCACCAGCAGCACCGCAGGGATCAGCAGGACATCCAGCATCCGGACAGCCTACAACACCCGCGCCGGTTCACGGCCGGTGGATGCCCTCTTTCCGCATGCGGCCCCGGAGGGTGCTGGGGTTCATGCCGAGCAAGTTGGCCGCGCCATTGAGGCCTTCGATCCTCCAGTTGGTCTTTTTGAGCACCTGGCCGATGTAGTCGCGCTCGAGATCCACCAGCAGCTTCCCCTCCTCCTGCGGGCCCACGGGAGTGGGGGGGGCGCTGAAGTGATCCAGCATCTGCAGGGTCGTGCCCTGGGAGATGATCACGGCTCGCTCGATGACGCTTTCCAGCTCCCGCACATTGCCGGGCCAGACATGGGCCATGAGGTCGCTCATGGTCTCGTTGGAGATGCTCCGGACGCTCTTGCCGAGCTTGCGGTTGAGCTTGGCCAGGAAATACTCCACGAGCAGGGGGATGTCTTCCTTGCGGTCCCGCAGGGGCGGCACGGTGATGGGGAAGATGTTGAGCCGGTAGAACAGGTCCTCCCGGAACCGGCCCAGCCGGATCTCTTCGTAGAGGTCCCTGTTGGTGGCCGCGATGATCCGGACATCGACCTTGATCGTTCGGGCGCTGCCCAGGCGGCTGAACTCGCCTTCCTGGATGACGTGCAGCAGCTTCGCCTGCAGCTCGAAGGGCAGGTCCCCGATCTCGTCCAACAGGATGGTGGCCTTGTCGGCCAGCTCAAAGCGGCCCAGCTGCTGGGAGCTGGCTCCCGTGAAGGCGCCCTTCTCGCGTCCGAAGAGCTCGCTCTCGATCAGGTTGCCGGGCAGGGCCGTGCAGTTGACGATGACGAGCGGGCGGTGGCTGCGCAGGCTTCGGCTGTGGATGGCACGGGCCACCAGCCCCTTGCCGGTGCCCGTCTCTCCCAGCAGGAGCACCGTCGAATCCAGTGGGGCCACGGCTTCGACCCGAGAGAACACGCCCTCCAGGCAGCGGCTCTGGCCGATCACCTCCCCAAAGTTGTAGGTATGGTTGATCTCCTGGAACAGGTGTTCGTTTTCGAGATGGAGGTGCTTCTTCAGGTCCTGGATCTCGGCGTGGGCGCTCTGGAGGTCCTTTTCCGCCTGTTCCCGCAGGTGTGTCTCTCGGGCGAGCAAATCCTTGGACCGGCCTGCTTGCGCCAGTTCCTCCAGAGTATGAGGGTCGAAACGGGAAGGGCCCGCTATGGAGATGTCGGAGTGGATGGCCACAGCGCCGATGATGCGGCCTCGGCTCCGAATGGGGGCGGCGGTGACGCGGATGGTGATCTCTTCTCCGGTTCCGCCGTGGGTTGCCAGGAGCACCTCGGTCACCTTCTCGCCCAGGAGGGCCCGCGTGAGGGGTCGCTCCTCTTCGCGCAGCGAGAGCTGACTACCTGGCCAGCGCAGGCCGAACGCTTCACCTCTCCGGCCGAAGCACTTCTTCAGTTCTTCGAGAGTATTGACACCGAACATCCGGAAGGCGGCGGGATTGCAGCGGGTGACCCCGTCACAGGAGACGATGCAGACCCCGTTGGGGGTGGTATCGAGGATCGCATTCATCTCCAGACGCTTCAGGAGGACTTCGAAAACGTGCGCGGTGATCGCCCGTTTTCGTTTCCCATGGATCGCATCGAATTTCAATCGCGTGCCGGAAGCCTTGGTGAAGCGCAATGTGTAAGATTCAGAAAATATTGACAATGGAACTCCACGTCAACCGATGAATACACCGTGGTCATCTATTAGTGTAGGTCGTTCTGCGTGAATAACCAGCGAACGGAAAAAAAATATTGAAGAGTCTTTACAAAGTGTCTTGGCTTCGCCCCGTGCCGCCCACCGTCGCATTTGACGGATCTGTTGCGGGGGGTGGCGGGTGGGGTTGGTGCCTTGGTTGTTTGGTTGGATAGGTATTATATAAGATTAATAATAATAGCGTTTAAAATTATCATAGCTCATCGCATGCCGTGGCACGGGAATTGATAATTAACTTGGTGGTCGGTTATCGCCAGACCTTGCAAGAAACCAAACGATTCCAAGGAATTCCACAAAAAAGTGGGGTGGGAATTTGAACGCAAAAAAAGCCATGCTGATCGACCTGACGCTCTGTGTTGGCTGCAACGTCTGTCAGGGCGCCTGCAAGGAAGAGAACCAGCTGCCTCCGAGGGAAGAAAAATACCTCTCGCTCACCGCCTTTACCGCCCTGAGCAAGTACAACGACCTCTACATCCGCCGTATGTGTCAGCACTGCGATGTCCCCACCTGCGTGTCGGTCTGCCCGGTCGCTGCGCTCAGCAAGGCGGAAGCGGGTCCGGTGGCCTACGATGGGGAAAAGTGCATCGGGTGCCGCTACTGCCTGCAGGCCTGCCCCTACCACGTGCCGAAATACGAGTGGAGCAGCACCAAGCCTCGCATCCAGAAGTGCAAGTTCTGTGCGCCCAGGTTGGCCAAGGGACTCCCGCCGGCCTGCGCGGAGGCCTGCCCGACCGGGGCGACCATCTTCGGCGGTCGCGAGGAGCTGCTGCTCGAGGCAGCCCACCGGGTCAGCGCCGAGCCGACCAAGTATGTGCCCCGAATCTATGGCAAGGACGATGTGGGCGGCACCTCGATGCTGTATCTGAGCCCGGTTCCCTTCGAACAGCTGGGTTTCGACTCCAGGCTGGGGAAGATCCCCATGCCCATGCTGACCATGAGCGCCCTCTCCAAGGTTCCCAATGTGCTGTCCGTGGGTGGCGTGATGCTCGGCGGCATCTGGTGGATCACCAACCGGCGCAGCGAAGTCGCGGCCTTTGAAGCTTCCGAGAAAAAGGGCGAGACGCCCCGGCACGAGGACAAACCGTGAAAATTCGACTTCTCCCCCGCATCTCAAGATGGCACCCGATCGCCACCACCTTGATCCTGGCTGGCACCCTCGCCGCCATTGCCAGGTTTACCTATGGGCTCGGCGCCACCACGAACCTCAGTGACGAATTTCCCTGGGGACTCTGGATCGGCTTCGACTTCCTGGGGATTGGGCTCGCCGCCTCCGGCTTCACCATCGTCGCCGCCGTCCATTTGTTCCACGCCAAGGAGTACGAACCGATCGTGCGTCCCGCGATCCTGACGGCCTTCATCGGCTACATGCTGGTGGTGCTCGTGCTCATCCTCGACCTGGGCCGCCCCGACCACTTCTGGCATCCGCTGGTCATGTGGAACCCACACTCGGTCATGTGCGAGATCAGCTGGTGTCTCATGCTTTACACCTCCGTGCTCTCCCTGGAGTTCGCCCCGATTGTGCTCGAACGGTTCAACATTCTTTGGCCCATCAAGTGGATTCATACCATCTCGTTGCCGCTCATGATCTTCGGCGTGCTGCTGTCCACACTGCACCAGTCCTCGTTCGGTTCGCTCTACCTCATCGTTCCGAACCGGTTGCATGCCCTCTGGTACACCCCGCTGCTGCCGGTCCTCTTCTTCATCTCCTGCCTCGCCTCCGGGATCTCGATGATCCTCCTCGAGTCCCTCATCTTCTCGCGGGGCGGACGCGATCTGCTGCCGACCCGGCTCCGGGCTAACCTGGCCAAGGTCATCGCCGTCATCCTGGCCCTCTACTTCGTCGTGCGGGTCGAGAACCTGCTGGCGCGGGGGGCCCTGGCCGAGATGACGACCCTGACCTACTTCAGCCTCGCCTTCTATGCCGAGATGCTGATCGGCTTCGTCATTCCCTTCGGCTTGCTGGTCGTGGAACGGGTCCGGAACTCACGCCGTGGGCTGTATGCCGCCACCCTCCTGGTGGTGGTGGGTTTCGCCCTCAACCGCATGAACACCGCGATCACCGGCCTGGAGACCTACCCGGCGCAGACCTACTTCCCGTCCCTGATTGAGATCTTCATCATGCTCGGGATCACTGCGCTCGGTTTCAGCGCCTTCTCCTTCATCGTCAAACACCTTCCGATCTTCGAGCCTGTGGCCGTCACGCCACGCGTTCGACAAGAGGCCGTGACCGCGCGGCCTGAACCCGTATTCCTCACCCGTCACGGTGGAGACCTGGAGTCTTCGTGAGTGGCAGTTTCCCGCACCAACAGCACCACAGGAGGTTTATATGTTCGATCTGGCCAACTGGAAGAACTCGGAAACGCTCTGGCTGAACATCACGAATGGCTCACTGGGCCTGCTCACCATCGGACTGCTCGGCTGGATCATCGGCGGATCGATCCGGGAGTTCGTCCACCACTACCGTGATGCCCACATCAAGCACTAGCCAGGGAGAGTCACCATGACCGTTCTGCTCGTCCTGTTCCTGATCTTCGTCTTTGTCGCCACGGACCAGCTTGTTCAAGCCGCGTCCCGGCGGGCCGCAGCCCGGCGGAAGGAACTTCTGAAAGGGCCTGCGCCTCTGACCCTGCCTAGGGTTCCAGTTACGCTCCGCAACATTGAGCCCCAGGGGCTGCTCCACCACTGAACTGCCAGGCCTGCGGGTCCCTGCGTCTACTCGGTATCGGCTGCGCCGATACCGAGATAAACAGATAAAAAGATGTAAAAGCTTGACTTATAGCGACAAGGCCTCCAGGCGCTTCTCGCCTTCCCAGCGGTAGAAGCCGCTGCCGGTCTTGCGGCCGAGGCGGCCGGAGGCGACGAGCTGGCGCAGGAGGGACGGGGCCTTGAAGCGGGGCTCGCCAAAGGCGTCGAAAAGGACTTCCGCCACGCTCTGCATGGTGTCCAGGCCGATGAAGTCGCTGAGGTGCAGCGGCCCCATGGGATGGCCGCAGCCCAGCTTCATTGCGGCATCGATGTCCTCGGGAGTGGCGAGCCGCTGCTCGGCGCAGCGGATGGCGTCCAGCAGGTAGGGCACCAGGAGCCGGTTCACCACAAAGCCCGGGGCGTCCGGGGCCATGACGGCGGTCTTGCCGAGGCCCTGGACGAAGCCCCGCAGGGCGGCCAGGGTTTCCTCGGTGGTGGCCAGGGTGCGAATGATCTCAACCAGGGGCATGACCGGGACGGGATTGAAGAAGTGCAGGCCAGCGAAGCGGCCTAGGCGCGTGGGTTCGAGCACCGGGCCGATCTGGGCCACGGACAGGCTGGAGGTGTTGGTGCACAGGATGGCCGCGGGTCCCAGGATGCGGTCGAGCTCGGCGAAGGTCTGCAGCTTGAGGTCCAGGCGCTCGGGAATGGCCTCCACCACCAGGTCGCAGTCGGCCAGGGTGGCAAAGGACAGAGTGCCCTGCAGGTTCTTCTGCCAGGCACTGCGCTGCCCCTCGGTGACCTTGCCCTTGGCCACGGCCCGGTCCCAGGCTCCGTGGATGCGGGCCAGCCCCTTGGCGAGGAAGCTCTCCTCCGCTTCTTTCACCCAGACCTGGCAGCCGGCTTCTGCCGCGCACTGCGCAATGCCCGAGCCCATGAGCCCACAACCGACGATGCCGACGCGCTGGATGTCCACGGGTGTCTCCCTTTGATGATCTTCGCCCATTGTGGGAGCTTTCGGCGGGGCAGGGGAGGCTGACCTTGGGTAGGGGGGCTGTGAGCCGACAGCTGACAGCACTGGCATAAACTGTTCCCCATCCCCGGAGTCCCCATGACCATCTCAGTACAGGACCTGCTTCGCCACCAGGCTTGGGCGGACGCTCACTTCTTCGGGGCCTGGGAGGCCTCCGGGTCCCAGGAGGACGAAGACCTCCGGCAGCGCGCGGACCACATCCTCTCGGTGCAGGAGATCTTCCGGAAGCTGATCCAGGGCGAAAGGCCCGAGTTGAACCAGGGGCCGCCCCCGATCTTTGCGGATCTGAAGGCCCGCTGTGTGGCCAGCCACGAGGCTCTGGAGGCCCTGGCCGCAGGCCTCGGTGAGGCGGAACTGGCCCGAACACTGCGGGTGCCCTTCTTCCCGGAGCCTCCCTGTGTCATCCCTGTCCAGGACGCTCTGCTGCAGGCCTGCATGCACTCCCAGCACCACCGGGGTCAGTGCATGACTAGGCTCGTGGCACTGGGCGCCTCCGCCCGGAACGTGGACTACCTCATCTGGCTCTGGAAGGGCCGGCCCGAGCCGCGCTGGATGGCTTCCTAAGTGTTCCAGGGCATTTTGTTGGCTTCACTCTGCAGGAATCCCCCTCCTGTTGGTATCCTTGGTGACAACTCCACCAGACCCTGGCGATTTCAACCCATCACCGAATTTCGGAGGCTGTCGTGAACCGAGCAACCAAGCATCTCCTCTTTGCCGCGGCTGGCCTGCTGGCCATCAGCGCCGTGGCGGGCGACCTCAAGATCGGTGTGGCGGAGGCCCTGACCGGCGGCGCGGCCCAGTACGGCGTGCCCATCCGCAACGGCTTCCAACTGGCCGCCGATGAGATCAATGCCAAGGGCGGCATCAACGGCAATAAGCTCGTGCTCGTCATCGAGGACGAGCAGGGCAAGAAGGAAGAGGCCATCAACGTCTTCAAGAAGCTCATCTTCCAGGACAAGGTCCTGATGATCTTTGGGCCCACTCTGTCCAACTCGATGTTCGCCGCAGGCCCCGTGGCCAACGCCGCAAAGGTGGTGGCCTTCGGCACCTCCAACACCGCCAACGGCATCAGCGAGATGGGGCCCTACATCTTCCGCAACTCGGTGATGGAGAGCGACGTGCTGCCGGTGACCGTCAGCACCGCCGTGAAACACTACAAGATCAAGAAGGTCGCGGTGATCTACGGCAACGATGACGCCTTCACCAAGAGCGGCTACGACGTCTTCAAGAAGGTGCTGGAGGACCAGAAGATCCCCGTGACCACCACCGAGACCTATGTGAAAGGCGACGTGGACTTCAAGGCCCAACTCACCAAGATCAAGGCCACGAACCCCGATGCCGTCATCTGCTCTGGCCTTGCGGAGGAGGCGGCCACCCTCATGGTCCAGGCCCGCGGCCTCGGCCTGAAGGTACCCTTCATCGGCGGCAACGGCTTCAACTCACCCAAGCTGTTCGAGGTCTCCAAGACCGCGGGCGAGGGCACCTTCGTGGGCAGCCCCTGGGCCAACACCAATCCCACCCCGGCAAACCAGCACTTCGTGGAGGCCTACCGGGCGAAATACGGCTCTGAGCCCAACCAGTTCGCGGCCCAGGCCTTCGACGCCATGACCATCGCAGCTGCGGCCCTGAAGACCGTCAAGGTCACCGGCAACCTGGCCAACGACCGGGAGGCCCTGCACGCCGCGCTGCCCAAGGTGGCCATCAGCGGCGCCACTGGCCCGTTCAAGTTCCGGCAGTCGGTCGGCAAGGACGGCAAGCTCGCGGGCTATGACGCCGATCAGAAGCCGTTCATCTACGTGATCCGGGAAGGCAAGTTCGTCCTATTCACCGGCAAGTAGGCGACTTCCCCAGGTCCCATGCTCGAACAGCAACTCGTCAACGCCCTCACCCTGGGCAGCGTCTACGCCCTCTTCTCCCTGGGCTTCACGCTGGTTTTCGGTGTGCTGGAGGTCATCAACCTCTCCCACGGCGCCATGTTCATGGCCGGCAGCTTCGCGGCCATGACCGTGGTGACGCGCTTCAAGGCGCCCCTGGCCGTGGGCATCCTGGCCGCCATGCTGGTCTCGGGTCTCCTGGGCCTGGCCATCGACGCGCTGATCCTGAAGCGCCTGCGGGCCCGCCACGCGCCGCACCTGATCCCGATGATTGCCACGATCGGAGCCACCACGGTCCTCACCAGCGCCGCCCAGGGGCTCTTCGGGGTGGAGGTCCAGCGCTTCCCTGACGAGCTGCTCTCCACCCGGGAGTTCATCTTCGGCAGCGTGCACGTGCGGGCTCTGGAATTGGCCATCGTGGGCATCTCCTTCCTGCTCATGACGACCCTGTTCCTGGTGCTGCGGCACACCCGCCAGGGGCGCGCCCTGCGGGCCATCGCCGAGTCCCCGAAGGCCGCTGCCCTGCTGGGTGTCAACGTCGAGGGCCTGTTCATGGCCACCTCCTTCACCGCCGCGGCCTTGGGCGGCGTGGCTGGTCTGCTCATCGGCCTGAACTTCAACTCGGTCACCCCTCTCATGGGTCAGCCCATCCTCCACAAGGGGATCGCGGTGGTCATCCTGGGCGGCATGGGCGACATCCGCGGCGCCCTTTTCGGAGGGCTGTTCCTGGGCTTCGCCGAGGTGCTGAGCAAGGCCTACCTCTCGTCCCAGATGGGCGACGCCGTGGCCTTCGGCCTGCTGTTCCTGATCCTCCTGGTGCGGCCCGCGGGGCTGTTCGGCCGGGTGCTGGAGCGCAAGGCCTGACATGGAAGCCTTTGCCGACTTCTGGGCCACCTACAGCACGCTCATCTTCACGGTGGGCATCCACGCGCTGCTCGCCCTCTCCCTCTGGTTGACCCTCTCCTGCGGCCTGCTCTCCCTGGCCAACGCGGCCTTCATGGGCATCGGCGCCTACACGGCGGCGCTGTTGACCCTGCATCTGCACTGGCCCTTCCCCATGGTCCTGGCGGCCGGCGGACTGGCTCCGGCGGTTGTGGCCCTGGTCATCGGGGCCCCGACGCTCCGCCTATCGGGGGTCTACCTGGCCATGGCGACGCTGGCCTTCGGCGAGGTGACCCGCATCCTGGTCCTCAACCTGGAGATCACCGGCGGCCCCGAGGGACTGAACGGGATCCCGCTGCTCACCACCTGGTGGCACATCGTCCTGATCCTCGCGGCGGCTGGCTACGCCCTGGCCCGTCTGCGGCGCTCCCGCATGGGGCGGGCCTTCGAGGCCATCCGGGAGGACGAGGTGGCGGCGCGGATGATGGGCATCGACGTGGAAGGGCACAAGCTCGCAGCCTTCACGCTTGGGGCCGTACTGGCGGGGCTCGCGGGGGCCCTGAACGCCCACTCCACCTTCTTCATCAGTCCCCGGGAGTACGGCTTCGAGAACGCCGTGGACATCCTGACCATGACCATCCTGGGCGGCATCTCCAGCCTCATCGGCCCCGTGCTGGGGGCCACCATCCTCACCCTGCTGCCAGAGCTCCTGCGCTTTCTCCATGCCTACCGGCTGGCGGTGAACGGCCTGATCCTCATCGGCGTGGTGCTGTTCCTCCCCACAGGGCTGTGGGACTCCCGCCGCCTCGGTCAGATGCTCCGCGCCTGGCGCACCCGCTGGGAGGGAAAGCCATGAGCATGCTGTCCAGCCGTGGCCTCGGGAAGCACTTCGGCGGGCTCCAGGTCCTGCACGACGTGAACCTCGAGGTGCCAGGCGGCGCCATCTTCGCGCTCATCGGTCCCAACGGCGCGGGCAAGACCACGGTCTTCAACCTGGTGACGGGACTCCTGCGGCCCTCGGCCGGCGCCATCAGCTTCGAGGGCCAGGACCTCGCTGGCATCGCGCCCCACCGGATCACCCGGCTGGGCATCGCCCGCACCTTCCAGAACATCCGCCTCTTTCCCGACATGACCCTGCTGCAGAACGTCATGGTGGGCCGGCACCACCTGACGAACTACAGCGGCATCGCGGCCCTCTTCGCGCTGCCGTCCTTCCGGGAGGCCGAGCGGCGCTCCCGCGAGCGGGCCCTGGAGCTGCTCTCCTGGGTTAAGCTGGACCACAAGGCCGAGTCCACCGCCGACAACCTCTCCTATGGCGAACAGCGGAAGCTGGAGTTCGCCCGGGCCCTGGCCACCGAGCCCAAGCTGCTGCTGCTCGACGAGCCCGTGGCGGGCATGAACTCGACTGAGAAGGCCGTGCTGATGGAGGAGATCCGGAACATCCGCGACCGCGGCTATGGTGTCTTCCTCATCGAGCACGACATGCGCTTCGTCATGAACCTCTGCGACCGGGTCGCCGTGCTCAACTTCGGTCGGATCATCGCCGAGGGCGCCCCGGAGGAGATCCGCAACAACCCCGAGGTCATCGAGGCCTACCTGGGCCGCGGCGACGAGGCGGAGGTGCTGCCATGAGCGTCCTGCTGGAGGTCCAGGACCTTGCGGTGGCCTACGGGCACATCGACGCCGTCAAAGGCGTCTCCTTCCAGCTCGAGGAGGGCAAGATCACCGCTCTGGTGGGAGCCAACGGCGCCGGTAAGAGCACCACCCTGCTGGCACTCTCCGGCCTGTTGCATCCCAAGGCTGGCTCCGTGCGCTTCGCGGGCGAGGACATCACGGGCCTTGCCCCGCACCAGATCGTGAGGCGGGGTATCGTCCAGGTGGCCGAGGGGCGGGCCATCCTCACCACGCTCACGGTGCGGGAGAACCTGGACCTGGGGGCCTACACCCGCCGGGACCGGGCTGGGGTGGCCGACAGCCTGGCGCGGGTGTTCCACCTCTTCCCGCTGCTGGAGGAGCGCACCCGGCAATACGCGGGCAACCTCTCCGGGGGCGAGCAGCAGATGCTGGCCATCGGGCGGGGCCTGATGGCGAAACCCCGACTGCTGCTGCTGGACGAGCCCTCCATGGGACTGGCCCCCCTCATGGTCCAGGAGATCTTCCGCACCCTCGTCGAGATCAACCGCGACGGTCTGACGGTCCTGCTGGTGGAGCAGAACGTCCGCCAGGCGCTGAAGATCTCCGCGCAGGGCTACGTCCTGGAGACTGGCCTGGTCGTGCTGGCAGATACCGGGGCCAGCCTGCTGGTGAACCCCAAGGTCGCCGAACACTACCTAGGCGGCTGATCAGACTCTCCCCGGCGGCCCTGCCAGGATGCCCCGCAGGCGGTGGGTGAGCTGGGCCACGGTGAAGGGCTTGCGGAGCAGGGGCGCATCCAGCCGGGCCAAGCCGTGGGGGCCCAGCTCGTTGGCGGTGTAGCCGGACATGTACAGCACCCGGAGGGAGGGATGCGAGGCCACCAGATCCGTCGCCAGGACGGGGCCGCTGTCCCCGGGCATGATCACGTCCGTGAGCAGGAGGTCGATGCCGGCGGGGTTGCTCCGGAAGATCCAGCGGGCCTCCTCGGCGTCCCGGGCCGCCAGCACCTTGTAGCCATGCGCCATGAGGCACCCCTGGGTGGACTCCCGCACGGCGGGTTCGTCCTCCACCAGCAGGATGGTCTCGCTGCCCCGCAGGGCCTCGGACCCGCTGGGCGCATCCGGTGCCGCCACCGGGGCCGTGGAGCGTGGAAAGGCCAGACGGATGGTGGTGCCGTCGCCGGGCTTTGACCAGACATCGATGCCGCCCTGGGCGGACTTCAGCAGGCCGTAGACCGAGGCCAAACCCAGCCCGGTGCCCTTGCCGCGGCTCTTGGTGGTGAAGAAGGGCTCGAAGAGGTGCTGCAGGGTGGCCTCATCCATGCCGGTGCCGGAATCCGTGACATCCAGGACCACGTTCTCTCCGGAGTCGATGGGCAGATAGGGCGTGATGACGGTCTCCTGGACCCGCTGGTTGCGGAGCCGGAGGGTGAGCTTGCCGCCGTCGGGCATGGCGTCCCGGGCGTTGGCGGCCAGGTTCAGGAGGGCCTGCTCCAGCTCGTTGGGGTCCATGGTGATAGACCAGGCCTGGGGATCCAGATCCAGGACCAGGCGGACCTGCTCGCCCAAGAGGCCCTCCAGGAGCGGCGCCACGCCCTGGATCAGATCCCCCGGATCGATGGTCTTGGACTGGGGCGAGTCCTTGCGGCAGAAGGAGAGCAGGCGGCCGGTCAGCACGGCGCCGCGGGTGGCGGCCCCGTAGATCCGCCGCAGGTCCTGCGCTGCTGGGTGGCCCTCTGGAAGGTGGGTCTCCGCCAGCTCTGCGTTGCCGAGAATGGCGCTCAGCAGGTTGTTGAAGTCATGGGCGATGCCGCCGGCTAGGCGGCCCACGGCCTCCATCTTCTGCGACTCCCGCAGCTGGTCCTCCAGCCGGTGGCGCTCGGTGATGTCCCGGGCATTCAGCACCAGACCGTGGACGGTGGGGTCGGCCAGGTGATCGCTGCCCGAGATCTCGAGGATCCGCCAGCTGCCGTCCGTGTGCCGCATCCGGCACTGGTGGATGAGGGGCTGGGACTGCCGGAGCAGTGCCTTCAGGAAGATCGTGGTCGCCGCCGCGTCGTCGGCATGGATGAGATCCCTGAGACCCTGGCCGGTTAGGTCCTCGGGAGCGAGGCCCAGCACCTTGGTCGCTGCCGGGCTCGCGAAGCTCACCTCGCCCTGTGGATCCAAGACCAGGACCAGATCCGAGGAATGCCGGACCAGGGCCACGAAGCGGGACTGGACCTGGGCGGTGGCAGCCTCGGCGGCGAGCCGGGCGGTCTCCCGCAGGGCCAGGGATTCCCGGAGGAGCAGGACGACGATGAGCAGCAGAATCCCCACCAGCATCTTCTGGGCCGTGGCGGCATCCACCGAGCCATGGAGGAGCAGGTAGGCCAGGCCGATGGAGACGAAGAGGATGGTGAGCATGGGCACAGGGCTCACCGTGGCGGGCCGGAGGGGCTGCGCAGGCGCAGGGTCGGTCCGGATCCGCCAGCTCCCCAGGAGGGTCAGCACCAGGGCGAGGGCGTTGCCGATGTTCACCCAGTAGCGGATGCCCGCCTGCATGGCCTGGGCGATCTCCATGGCGAAGACCAGGTCCGCCAGCCAGGAGATGCCCAGGCCCGCCAGAAGGAGGTTCATCCCTAGCCGCGAGGGGAAGGGCACGGACTGGAGCAGGACCTTGTTCAGGACCATCACCCCCACGAAGGCCATGAGCGGGTAGGCGGCACTGAGGACGGCAGCGAGATTCAGGGAGCGTTGCAGGGTCGGTTGCACCACGAAGACCCAGACCGGGGCCCCGACGCCGACGATGAACGCCGCGCTGTCCAGGAGCACCCGCCAGAAGCCGGGAAGGGGCGGGCTGGCCTTGGGTAGGCGGTAGAGGCCCATGAAGGTGAGGGGGTAGGCGGACAGGTAGAAGATGTCCACTAGGCCGAGGTTGGCGAGCTGACCCTGGAGGTTGGAGGTGAAGGGAAAGAGCAGCCCAGCCACCACGGACGAGAGCCAGGCCCCCGCCAGCCAGCGGGTGGCCGAACGGTAGCCTTCTGGCAGGTCCGGTCGGGCCGAGGCCTTCCAGAGTGTCCAGGCCGTTGCCCCCTGCAGCAGCATCAGGTAGCCGATCTCCAGGATGCGGTGTCCGGTCGTGGGCTCCGGATAGGTGGTGAGCCAGGCCACATAGACCGGGGCACAGCCAAGCAGGCCCAGGAGCCAGAGTGGGCCCCGGGGGAGCGGAGCAGAGGTGGTTCCAGAAGGCATGCGGTCCCGGTCAATGGGAGAGGAAGGGCGCGTGGGCGCTCACTCCTCCTTCGGCAGCTAAGCCCAAGGCATGAATCGGAGCCAGTATTTTTTTCCCGACCTTGGGGGTGGGCGTCCGCTCAGATCTCCAGGTAGGTGTGCAGCTTCCGCTCTTCGGTGAGAAGGACCCGCAGGGCCTCGGCGGCATCGTTCTTGGCGCTGGCCTTACGCTTGGTCTGGGGCCCCTGGATCAGCACGTCGGGATCGTAGTGGACACTGCGCAGCACGTGATCCACGGTGTCGCCCTTGACGATGTGCTGGATCTTGAAGGTGTCGTCCTCGTGGACCATGATGTGCGCCTCGTTGGGGGCGCCGAAGAGGTTGTGCCGCATGCCCAGGATGTCCTGGTATGCACCGGTCAGGAAGAAGGCCACGTAGTAGGCCTCGCCGCCCCGGGGCTCGTGGAGCGGGATCTCGTCGCGGACGTCCTTCAGATCGATGAACTTCTCCATCTTCCCGTCGCTGTCGCAGGTGATGTCGCAGAGCGTCGCGGACAGGCCCGGCTTCTCCTTCAGGCGGTGGATGGGCATGACCGGGAAGAGCTGCTCGATGGCCCAGTGGTCGGGCATGGACTGGAAGATGCTGAAGTTGGCGATGAGCTTGTCGGCCAAGCTCTTGTTGAGGTCCTGGAACTCCTCGGGCACGTACTTGAGGCTCTTGCTGCTGAGGATGCGCGACAGCTTCCGGCAGACCTCCCAGAACAGTGTCTCGCCCTTGCTGCGATCCTCCAGACCCAGGTAGCCCAGGTTGAAGAGCGTGAGCATCTCGTCCTTCTGGGTGATGGCGTCGTGGTACATCTCGGCGAAGTTCTTGATGGAGATGTTGTCCCGGGTGTAGGCCAGCTCCTTGAGGATCTGCGGCTCGTTGCCCGTGAGGGTCACGGTGTATTTAGTGTGCGTGGTGTCGATGAGGCCGATGATGTCCACCACCACCACCTCGTGGTAGGCCACGATGGCGCGGCCCGACTCGCTGAGCAGGTCCGGCATGGGCACCTGTTCCTGGGTGCAGATGTCCTTGGTGGTGTAGACCACGTCTGCGGCGTACTCGGAGATGGTGTAGTTCATGGAGCTACTGAAGGTGGTCTTGCTGCCGTCGTAGTCCACGCCGAGGCCGCCGCCCACGTTCAGGTAGCGGATGGGCACGCCCATCTTGCGGAGCTTGGCGTAGATGCGGGTGGCTTCCTTCATGGCCGACTTGATCTTGCGGATGTCCGTGATCTGGCTGCCGATGTGGAAGTGCAGCTCGATGATCGAGTCCAGGAGGTCGCGCTTCTCTAGCACTTCGACGGCGTCCAGGATCTCCCGGGTGGTGAGGCCGAATTTGGCGTGGTCGCCGGCGCTGGTCTCCCACTTGCCGGAGCCCTGGGCGTTGAGCTTGGCCCGCAGGCCGATGAGGGGCTCGACCTTGAGCTCCTTGGCCACCTTGAGGATCAGGGGCAGCTCGGTCATCTTCTCGACGGTGATGACCACCTTGCGCCCGGCCTTGCGGGCCAGCAGGGCCATGCGGATGAAGGACTCGTCCTTGTAGCCGTTGCAGAGCACCAAGGCTTCGGGGTGCAGGTCTAGGCTGAGGGCGATGATCAATTCGGGCTTGGAGCCCGCCTCGAGGCCGTAGTGGTACTTGTTGCCGGCGCGGACGATCTCTTCGACCACTTCCTTGGTCTGGTTGGTCTTCACCGGGTAGACGCCCTGGTAGCCGCCTTCGTAGCCGAACTCGTTGATGGCGTGCCTGAAGGCCTCGTTGACCTCGACTACACGGTGGGCCAGGACCTGAGGGAAGCGCAGGTTCAGGGGTGTCCGGAGGCCCTTCTTCTTGAGCTGCTGGATGATCTCGTAGACATCGCAGCTGAGGGCATCGTCCTGGGTGGGGGTGATCTCGAGGTGCCCCTTGGCGTTGATGCCGAAGTAGCCATTTCCCCATTCTTTTACGCCATACAGCGCCGTTGCGTCCTGGACAGTCCAGTGCTTCATGGGCATTCCAGGGGCCTCCTTGAATCGGGGCGGCCACCTTCGGCCGGAAGCTTGTTTATAGAAAAAAAAGCCGAATAACTCCAATGAAAATTTAGGATTTCTCGATTCGGGCCAGGGTTGCCCGCCAGTGGCGGTCCCGGACGCGCCTCAGGGCGGTCCTCCGGGTGAGCTTCCGCCACTGGGCGGCACCGCGCGGCAACTCGCTGGCTGGGCGGGTATGCAGCGGGCTGAGGCCGCCCCAGAGGGTCGAATCGCCCCAGACCGGGGCCCGGTTCCAGGGGCAGGCCTCCTGGCAGGCATCGCAGCCCGCAGCCCACTGGCTGGTGGCCATGGCCGCCGCCACCTCGGCGGGGGGTTCGGCCTCGGTCTCGATGGTGTAGGTGGTCAGGCAGCTGGCCGGATCCAGGAGGAAGGGGGTCAGCGCCCCGGAGGGACAGGCCTCCAGGCAGGCGGTGCAGGTGCCGCAGTGCTCTGCCGTGAACGGCTCGTCCGGTGGCAGCTCCACGGACAGCAGCAGGACCCCCAGAAAGCCCCAGGACCCCTCCTTGCCGGCGATGAGCAGGGTGTGCTTGCCCTGCCAGCCCAGCCCGGCCCGGGCGGCCAGCTGGCGCTCCAGCAGGGGGGCCGTGTCCACGCAGACCCGCCCCTCCAGTCCCGGCCAGCGGGCCTGGGCGGCCTCCAGCAGGCGGGTCAGGCGGGGCTTCAGGAGCATGTGGTAGTCCGGCCCCCACAGGTAGCGGCTCAGCTTCAGGCTGCCCGGGGCGGCCCCGGGCAGGGCCTCGGGGCGGGCGGAGGGAAAGAAGGCCACCAGGGCGGTGCGGGCCAGGGGGAAGACGGCCCGGGGATCCGCCAGGATCGCGGGATCCAGGTAGGACAGGAGGGCGCCTCGGCCCTCCTGGAACCAGGTTTCGAGGCGTGCTGCCTCGGCTGCGAAGGGGTCGCAGGGGGCGAAACCCGCCAGGGCAAAGCCCGCCGAAAGCGCTTCGGCATGAAGCCAGCCCTTGAAAGCCAAGGGATCCAGGTGTTCAACTGGCACGCGAAGGCCACCTCCCATGGACATTCTTACCCTCGAACTCCTCGACGTCACGGTCTTCCAGGCTCTGCTGGAGCTGCGGGCCCTCTTGGCGGAGCATCCGGGCGAGCCCATGCGCATCCTGGGCGAGGAGGACCTGCTCCGCCTCAACGTGGTGGGCTTCCTGGAGAAGCAGGGTCGCATCGTCCGGACGACCCAGCCCGGCAACCCCTGGGAGGTGCAGGTGGCAGCCGCCTCCCGCCCCCTGGCTCCGATCGTGCCCGCGGCCCCGCT
This sequence comes from uncultured Holophagaceae bacterium, assembly GCA_903843705.1. Classification (GTDB taxonomy): domain Bacteria; phylum Acidobacteriota; class Holophagae; order Holophagales; family Holophagaceae; genus Geothrix. Next base: position 45,073 of record CAIMQW010000298.1, read on the forward strand.
GCGGCTGCCGGTGCTGCTGCTGCGGAGCGCCTTTGCCCCCGGCGACCGGGCCCTGGGCCGGCGCCTGCTGCTGGAGACCCTGGCCCTGCTGGAGGCGGGCACCCCCTGGCTCTGCCTCGCCCACCAGGCCGTGGAGCTGCTGGAGGACCCCGGGGCCCTGGTCATCCTGGAAGGCCTGCGGGGTCGGGGCATCCCGGTCCACGTCTCGGCGGCAAGCCTGGCCCATAGCGGCCTGGGTCCCACCACCTTCGACCAGGTCTCCGATGAAGGCTGGCAGAAGCTCCTTTCGCGCGGCGGCTTGACCGTGCTGTAGGCTGGTGGAGGAGCCCATGCCCTCCCGATGAACCTGCCCAACATTCTCTCCGTTGCCCGCATCCTTATGGTGCCGGTGCTGGTTGTCGTCCTGATGACGAAGGTGACGAATCATGAGGTCATCGGGGTGGTCGTCTTTTGGATCGCCTCCATCACGGACTGGCTGGACGGCTACCTGGCCCGCCGCTGGAAGCAGGTGACGACCCTGGGCAAGCTCCTGGATCCCCTGGCGGACAAGCTGCTGGTCTCTGGAGCGCTGATCTCGCTGGTAGAGCTCAACCTGGCCCCGGCGTGGATGACCTTCATCATCCTGGCGCGGGAGTTCGCCATCACAGGGCTGCGGGGCATCGCCAGCGAGGAAGGCCTCACCATCCCTGCCGGTACCGTGGGCAAATGGAAGATGGGCTTCCAGGTGGCGGCCATCTCCTGTCTCCTGCTCGGGCCCCGCCTGGACTACTGGCTCTACCTCTGGACCCGCTACGAGATCTTCTCCTTCTTCATCCAGCTCAACCGGCCCTACACCTTCTTCTGGGGCATGGGCGTCCTGCTGCTCTGGGGCGCCGTGATCCTGGCGATCTGGAGCGCGGTCTCCTACTTCCACGGCTTCTGGAAGGTGGTGGGACCCCGCATCATGGCCGAAAACAGCCACCTGACTGGCCCCGAGGACACCGAATGATCCGCAAGTACCTCCTCGCAGGCCTTTTTACTCTGCTGCCGCTGGTGGTGACCCTCTGGATCCTCAAGGGCATCTTCAACTCCCTGCTGGACATCTTCCGGGTTCCGCTGACCTGGCTGGCCCACCTGATGCGGATGCCGGACCCACCGACCTGGGGGCTGGCCCTCGTTTCGGCGGTGGGCACGCTGCTGCTGCTGGTCCTCGTCGGCGCCCTGGTGGGCAACTACGTCGGCCGCCAGCTCCTGACCTGGCTTGATGACGTGATGATGCATGTCCCCCTGGTCAAGTCCATCTATGGCGCCACGCGCCAGCTCATGGGCGCCATCCAATCGGGGCAGGGCGGCAGCTTCAAGGACGTGGTGATGGTGGAATGGCCCCACGCAGGGTCCTACACCCTGGGCTTCGTGGCCAGCCGGGACTGCTCCTGGGCCATGGACGGGGGGCCGGAGATGGTCGCGGTCTATGTGCCCACCGCCCCGAATCCCACCTCCGGCTACGTCGTCATGATCGAGGCCACCCGGGTGCGGCCCCTGCCGATCAACGCCGATCAGGCCCTCACCTGGGCCGTCAGCGGCGGGGTCGTAGTGCCCGTCCCCTCCAGCCACCCCAAGTAAGGACGGCCCCGGCAAGAGCCGGCTCCTGCCAACCAAGGAAGTTCCCCATGACGGTGCCCGAGTGAGTCTGCTGGTCTGGAACCCCGAGTGGGACACGGGCATTGCCCTGATCGACGCGCAGCACCGGATCCTGCTTGGGCAGGTAGACGTCCTCATGACCGCCATTCACGAAAATGATGTGGATCGCCACATGCCCAGCCTGCTGGCCTTCCTCGCCGACTATGTGGACGAGCACTTCCAGATGGAAGAGGAGAGGATGGCGGCCACGGGCTATCCCGGCATCGAGGGACACCGCGCCATTCACGACGGCATGCGCCGGGACGTGGCCAGCCTGGTCGAGCGCTTCGAGGTGAACTCGCAGACCCTCAACGAGGAGGTGCTCGACTTCCTCATGGACTGGCTCGTCAAGCACATCAACGGCGAAGACCGCCGCCTGGCCCGGCACCTCCACCAGTGGGCCGATGCGAACCCGAGGACCCAGCCATGACTGGCGCTGGGCTGTCCGGGAAGCGCCTCCTCGTGACCGGGGCAGGCAGCGGCCTGGGCAGGGCCGCTGCGCGGCTGTTCCAGGCCCGCGGGGCAGAGGTGTTGCTGGTCGGCCGGCGTCTGGAGGCCCTGCAGGAGACCTTGCCGGGTGCGGTGTGCATCGCCCTGGATCACGCCGACGAGGCCGCCGTCCGCGCCTTCGCCCAGAGCTGCCCCCCCCTGGATGGGCTGTTCCTGGCGGCGGGCGCTCTCCGCACTGGCGCAGTGGAGGCTTCCCCGGGAGCGGTCTTCGACGCAATGATCGCCGCCAACCTGCGTGGACCCTGGCTGCTGGCGCACCACCTGGGCCCGCTCCTGAAGCCGGGCGCAAGCGTCGTGCTGGTAGGCTCCAACATCGCTCTGCGGGCCATCCCGGACAGCGCCGCCTACACCGTCGCCAAGGCCGGTGTGCACATGCTGGCCAAGGTCCTGGCCCTGGAGTGGGCGCCCCGGCAGATCCGCTGCAATGCCATCGCGCCTGGTCCTGTGCACACGCCCATGGTGGACAAGCGCCTAGCCGGCAGCGCCGATCCCGCCGGAGATCTGGCGCGGCTGGCCGGGGTGAATCCCCTGGGGCGCTTGGGCACCGCAACCGAGGTTGCGGCCCTTGCGGCCCACCTCCTGAGCGACGAGAGCGCCTGGACCACGGGGACCGTGATCCCCATCGATGGCGGTGCCGACGCGGTGTACTGACCCCGCCACTCAGGCACACTGGTGCAAGGAGGCCCCGTGCCTGAAGCTGCCTGGCCTGTACCGCCTCAAGGCACCTGCCCGCTGCCTTCGGCGCTGGACGTGGACGTGGCCATCCTCGGCGCGGGCATCCACGGCGCGGCGCTGGCGCGGGAGCTGGGCCTGCGCGGCGTCTCCTGTGCCCTCGTGGACAAGGGCGAGGTGGGCGGCGGCACCAGCCAGTGGTCCAGCCAGCTGCTGCATGGCGGCATCCGCTACCTGCTCACGGGGGACATCCGCCAGATGCGCGAGGGGCTAGCCGAGCGGGCCGCCTGGGCGCGCATCGCGCCCCGCCGATGCCGCTGGGAGGCCTTCTGGATGCCCCACCGCTCCTGGCCCGAGGGCCTGGCCCACCGGATCGGTATCGGCCTCTATGACCACTGGGGCTCGGACCGCCCGGACTGGCCACCCGAACTGCGCCTGGGGCCAGTGCCGCAGGATGTCTTCCAGGCAGACCCGCGCAGCGTCCAGGCCCCTTTCCGGGGCGCCACGGCCTATGCGGACCTGATGACCTGGGACCGCGAGCTGACCAAGGACCTGGCGGCCTCCAGTGACGCGCTGGTCCTGGACTTCCACGACCCGGAGGCCTTCGAGGACGCGGGCGGCGAGCTGCGGACCCTGCGCCTGCGGGATCGCCGTGACGGCACCTGTCGGCAGCTCCGGGCCCGCCGGTGGGTGGGCGCGCTGGGCCCCTGGACCGACGGCGCCCTCGCGGCCTGGTTCGGCGAGACCCGCCCGCGCCTGCGCCTATCCGCGGGCATCCACCTTTGGTTCGACGCCCTGCCGGGCTGCGAGCGCCCCTGGGCCATCCGCCGACCCAAGGGCCGCATCCTCTTCGTGATCCCCCGGGACGGCCAGCTGCAGGTGGGCACCACCGAGCGGGAGGTGACCGACGGCTGGGTGCCCATCGTCGTGGAGGAGCGCGAGGAGCTGTTCCAGGCCCTGGAGGAGAACCTCCCCGCCGTGCCCTGGCGCAGCCTGCCGGTGCGGGCCGAGGAGCTGGGTGTGCGGCCCCTCGTCGTCGCCGCCGGCCTCACCACCCACCTGAGCCGCGAGGCCATCCTGGAGCGGCACCCCCGCTTCAGCAACCTCCACCTGGTGCTGGGCGGCAAGCTCACCACCGCCCGCGCCCTCATGGACCGCCTCGCCACAGACCTCACGGGTCAGCCCTGCAGTGCGTCTACCACCGAGCCCCTGCGCCTTTGGGATGGACACTCCCCAGCGTTCCGGTAGAATCATTCTTTCAGTACGGTCCCGTAGCTCAGCTGGATAGAGCATCAGACTACGAATCTGAGGGTCGGACGTTCGAGTCGTCTCGGGACCACCAAGAAAACAGAGGCACTATATAGGTGCCTCTTGTTAATTTTAGACATGCGGGTTTGCCCAAAAATGGCTGGGTGGCAAATGGGTGGCAGATCGGGGAAGAATTGCCACAACTCGCCTCGCTTGGGTGCCGGAAGAGAGCTTCGTACGGTTCCACGGAATGTGACTTACAAATCCTGGGCTCTGAAAAAATTACGATGCTCCGGTGGGAAGCCAGATCCCCCAGGTTTGTCCCGAGAAGTCTGAGCTTGGCCACCTATGCGCACCTATAGCTCCGTTTGGGTCCCACCGTCACCCCCGCGAGGACACGGGTGACGGTGGGACCCTTACGGAGCGTGCCAAAGCAGGAGTGCCGGAGAAGGTACAGTGGTTTGCCTCAGTACTCTGTTCGCTCCACGACCGTGGCCACCAGATGGCACACCATGGACACCCGCTCCGGTGTATCGGCGTCAAGGTAGTAGTCCGAAGCGATAAGCGCTCCCAAAATGTTCTCGCTGTGGGTCAACCACTGGAGAGTTCGAGCGACAGGCGGTACCGCCCAAAAGGTTTGAAGTTGTGTGATGCACCAACTCAAAGCAAGGGCGCTCTCAGACTCGACAGAGACGTCCTGGAGCCTGTAGGTGAGGTCCAGGAAATCGCTAACGGCCTCGTCTGACTTCAGGTACCGGGTGAGAGCACGGAAATCGAGGTGAATCCTAGGACTACTGATCGCCAGCCCTTCTATTGTCAGATGCTGGGTCAACGCCGAGCCCACCTGCCTCTGGGCCAAGCGAACCCTATCAGCAAGCTGGTAGTAGGTAGCTTCGTCCACGGCTTCGAACAGCGTTTCCAGAGCCTCAGGTTGAGTGAGCCACCTCGTTGCACGTGCAACGGTTCTCGAAGACCAATACTGCCCAAGGTGTTCGACAATCCGGGCCAAAGACCACATCGCTTCTTCTCTTGGTGTCAGACATCCAAGTCGGCGGTAGCCGCCTCTGGCGCTGTCATACGGTCCGAGTTCGATGCTGCCCGCGACTTCGAAGAACATGTCTTCCCCAAGCACCATTTCGACCAGGGTCGGAATGAAGGCTGCATCGTCTGGGATTGCCGGTTCAGGCTGCATCGTCGCTCCAGGGGCCAACGGTCGGCCCATAACCTTCGGGTCCCCGCCTCCCATGGGTCGGACCGGGAACGACGTGAGCGGGAACGACGTGAGCGGGAACGACGTGAGCGGGAAGCGAAGCGGGTAGAGCCAGGGGCGGCGGAAGAGGACCCGAAGTGGCCCGACCGGATGGACCCTGGGGCAGGGATGAAGGCGGGCCAACTCGAAGTGGTCAGGAATTAATGGACACCAAATGGCAAATAGGTTGGTGTATCCGTCTGTCATGCCTGTACAGACTGAGGTTTCGGGCGACATTTCAAATCGGACCCTGCTAGGTTCTATGCATACCTGACAGAGCGTTTGTGACCCGTCCTGCCGCATTTCCACCCACCACGGAGTCCGTGATCCCCATGTTCGAGCAGACCTTCAAGAACATCGACGACATCCTGCACAAGGATGCCGGGTGCACCAGTGAACTGGACTACACGGAGCAGTCCTCCTGGCTGCTGTTCCTGAAGTACCTGGATGCCCTGGAGGAGGACAAGGCCACCGAGGCTGCCCTGGACAGCAAGACCTTCAGCTTCATCCTGGACAAGCCGTTCCGGTGGGGGACCTGGGCGGCGCCGAAGGGCAGGGATGGGAAACTAGACCACAACAAGGCCCTGACGGGGGATGACCTCCGGGACTTCGTGAACCAGAAGCTTTTCCCCTACCTGCACGGCTTCAAGCAGAAGGCCAGCGGACCGGACACCATCGAATACAAGGTCGGGGAGATCTTCGGGGAGATCAAGAACCGCATCCAGAGTGGCTACAACCTCCGGGAGGTCATCGACCTGGTGGACGAACTCCGATTCAAGTCCCAGGACGAGAAGCATGAACTCTCCCACCTATATGAAGCCAAGATCAAGAACATGGGCAACGCCGGGCGTAACGGCGGCGAGTATTACACGCCCCGGCCCCTTATCCGGGCCATCGTCCAGGTGGTTCAGCCCAAGATCGGTCAACGCATCTATGACCCGGCAGTGGGGTCGGCAGGATTTTTGTGCGAGTCCTTCGAGTTCCTGAAGCAGAAGAAGGGGCTCACCGTCACGGAGTCCCAGACCCTCCAGAAGAAGACCTTCTACGGCAAGGAGAAAAAGAGCCTGGCCTATGTCATCGGGATCATGAACATGATCCTCCACGGCATCGACGCCCCGAACATCATCCACACGAACACCCTGGCCGAGAACCTATCGGACATCCAGGAGAAGGACCGCTACGACATCGTGCTGGCCAATCCGCCCTTCGGCGGTAAGGAGCGGGCTGAGGTCCAGCAGAACTTCCCGATTCGGACGGGCGAGACCGCCTACCTGTTCCTCCAGCACTTCATCAAGAGTTTGAAGGCCGGGGGCAGGGCAGGCATCGTCATCAAGAACACCTTCCTCAGCAACAACGACAACGCCTCCATGTCCCTACGGAAGAAGCTGCTGGAGGAGTGCAACCTACATACGGTCTTGGACTGCCCCGGTGGCACCTTCCAGGGTGCGGGCGTTAAGACCGTGGTGCTGTTCTTCGAGAAGGGTGCACCCACCCAGAAGGTTTGGTATTACCAACTCCAGCCAGGCCGGAACATGGGGAAGACCAACCCGTTGAACGATGAGGACCTGTCCGAGTTCATGGCCTTGCAGAAGACCCTGGCAAACTCGCCCAAGTCCTGGTCCGTGGATATAAAGGCCATTGATATGGCCAGCTTTGACCTGTCGGTGAAGAACCCCAGCGGAGGCGAGGAAGTTGTCCTTCGGACCCCGGAAGACATCCTGGATGAGATCGCGGCCCTGGATGCCGAGAGTGCCGAGGCGTTGGCAACCATCCGGGGGCTGTTGTGAAGGCTGGGTGGGAAAGGAAAAAACTTCGAGATGTCTGCAGGCTCATTAATGGACGAGCGTACAGCAAACCAGAATTGTTGAATTCAGGGAAATACCCAGTGCTCCGCGTAGGTAATTTTTTTACTAACAACAGTTGGTACTACTCTGACCTTGAGCTTGATTCAGATAAGTATTGCGAAGACGGTGATCTGCTATATGCCTGGTCCGCTTCGTTTGGTCCGCGAATTTGGAACGGGCCGAAGGTCATATTCCATTACCACATCTGGAAGGTAGATCCTGATCAGTCCCTAATTGACAAGGGCTTCCTATTCAATTGGTTTCTATGGGATATGGAGCAGATAAAACTTGATCAAGGAACTGGAACAACAATGATGCATGTTGGGAAAGGTTCCATGGATGACCGGGATATTTGGATTCCCCCACTTCCCGAGCAAAAGCGCATTGTTGCCATCCTCGACGAAGCCTTCAACAGCATCGCCATTGCGAAGGCTAACGCCGAACAGAACCTTCAGAATGCTCAAGATGTGTTTGAGAGTTTCCTTCAATCCACCTTCAGCCAGTCCGGCAAAGGTTGGGTTGCCAAGAGGCTGTCAGATGTATGCAGAGAAATTACTGTTGGTCATGTCGGATCAATGGCCAAGCGCTACCAAGAGAGTGGTATCCCTTTTCTTCGTTCCCAAAACATCCGCCCGTTTGAAGTGTCGCTAGACAATGTCGTATTCATTGATTATGCGTTCCATTCTGAACTGAAAAAGTCACGACTACGCCCCGGTGACCTCGCCATTGTCAGAACTGGGTATCCCGGTACGGCGGCGGTCATCCCATCAGACCTCGTTGATGCAAATTGTAGTGATCTCGTCATTGTTAGACCTGGCAAAGAAATCAATCCGCACTACCTCGCCGCATTTTTCAACTCCACCTACGGCAAGAGTCTTGTGCTTGGGAAAATAGTTGGCGCGGCCCAGAAACACTTCAATGTCACATCGGCGAAGGAAGTCGCGTTGCACATCCCACCAATGCCCTACCAGCAAGCCTGTGTTGATAAGGTGGATACAATCCGATCCGAAACCCAACAATTAGAATGCATCTATCAACAGAAGACCGCTGCCCTTGATGAACTGAAGCAGTCCCTCCTTCACCGTGCCTTCAACGGCGACCTTTGAACCGAATAACAAAAGGACAGACATGACCAGCGACGGAAAGAGTTTGGAAGCGCTGGTTGCCTTCGTCGAGAAGACACTTCTTCCTGGAGGGTTTCATGTCGTATCAAATCAGAAAATTTTCAATGACGACGGGATTCAAATAGCCGAATTCGACATCGAGATCAGAGGTAAAGTTGGAACCACTGAATTTATTTGGCTAATTGAATGTCGAGACCGTCCAAGCGAGGGCCCTGCGCCTGGATCATGGATTGAACAACTTGTTGGGCGTCGAACTCGTTTCGGTTTCAACAAGGTGACTGCTGTCTCCACGACCGGGTTTACAGCCGGTGCCATCGAATTCGCCTCTCAACAAGGGATAGAACTTCGAGAAGTGGCATCAGTCTCGCCCGAATCGTTTGGATCCTGGTTGGTACTTCGCCACATAAGCCAGGTGGAGCAGCTTGTGAACCTGGAGGCCATGCAATTGAATATTGCCCCTTCCGAAGATGGCGAGCGAATGGTGGCACTTGCAGAAATCCTTAATTGCACTCTGATCTCTGAAAAGCTGCTCAAGGCGGTCAAGACTGGAGAAATCGTACGAGGGTGTGATGCATTCTGTGCTGCGGTAATGCAAACAGAATTACCCTTTGATGGTCTATTAATGAATGGTCCGGGGAAGGAAGTTCGGCTTCAAGTCGAATATCCGAGCGATGATCATTTCGTCGTCGAAACTCCTGCTGGTCCAATCCGCATTTTGTCCATCAATTTTATTGGGACATTGTCCATAAAGGAGACCCTCCTTCCGCTTGTCGATACGCATGAATATCGGCATATCGAGACGGGTTCCCCTATCTCTCAACATGCGGTATTCGCAACTACTGAGGTTCATGGAACGAAGGTGAACTTTGAATTTCATAAACTTCCTGAATCTGGCCAAGGCTACCTGGTGATTAGAAGAGCCTAAGATTTCTGAGTAACAGTTTGTGAATGGGTACAAATGAACGAGGCCGAAACCCGAGCAGAGCACATTGACCCCGCCCTGAAGGCGGCGGGGTGGGGCGTGGTCGAGGGTAGCCGTGTCCTGCGAGAATATGGCATCACGCAAGGGCGGCTCCAAGGTGGCGGCAAACGGGCCAAGGCTGAGGTCGCGGACTATGTGCTGGTATACCGAAACACCAAGCTGGCTGTGGTGGAGGCCAAAGCCTGGGATAAGCCCTATACGGAGGGCGTGGGCCAGGCCAAGAGCTACGCCGCCAAACTGGCCGTCCGGTTCACATACGCCACCAACGGGCAGGCCATCTACGGCATGGACATGGAGATGGGGCAGGAGGGGGATGTACCGGTCTTCCCCAGCCCGGATGAACTCTGGAACCGGGTCTACGCCAAGGAGAACGCCTGGCGGGATCGGTTCTCTGCCGTCCCCTTCGAGGACAAGGGCGGCTCCCATCCTGGCCGCTACTACCAGGACATCGCTGTCCTGAGGGTCCTGGAGGCCATCACAGCCGGGAAGGATCGCATTTTGCTCACCCTGGCCACGGGCACGGGCAAGACCTTCATCGCCTTCCAGATCGCCTGGAAGCTGTTCCACAGCCGCTGGAACCTGACCGGTGAACCCACCCGCAGGCCCAGGATTCTCTTCCTGGCTGATCGGAACATTCTGGCTAACCAAGCCTACAACGCCTTCTCGGCCTTTCCGGATGACGCATTGGTTCGAATCGCGCCGGACGAGATCCGCAAGAAGGGCAAGGTCCCAAAGAACGGGAGCATCTTCTTCACCATTTTCCAGACCTTCATGTGCGGCCCGAACGATTCGGAATATTTCGGGGAATACCCACCGGACTTCTTCGACTTCATCGTGATCGATGAGTGCCACCGGGGCGGGGCCAAGGACGAAAGCTCTTGGCGGGGCATCCTGGACTACTTCGCCCCAGCGGTGAAGCTTGGCCTCACGGCCACACCCAAGCGCACGGACAATGTGGACACCTACGCCTACTTCGGGGAGCCGGTGTTCGTCTATTCCCTGAAGGAAGGCATCAACGATGGCTTCCTGACGCCCTTCAAGGTCAAGCAGATCGCCACGACCCTGGATGAGTATGTCTACACCCCGGATGACATCCTGATTGAAGGGGAGGTCGAGGAAGGGAAGCGGTACACCGAGCCGGACTTCAACAGGATCATCGAGATTAAGGAGCGAGAAGCCTACCGGGTGAAGGTCTTCATGGAGCAGATGACCCAGGATGAAAAGTCCCTGGTGTTCTGTGCCACCCAGGCTCACGCCCTGGCGGTGCGTGACCTCATCAACCAGATGAGCACCAGTACCAACCCGCTCTACTGTGTCCGGGTCACGGCCAATGACGGGGCCTTGGGTGACCAGCACCTGCGGGACTTCCAGGACAATGAGAAGACCATCCCCACTATCCTGACCACCTCCCAGAAGCTATCCACCGGCGTGGATGCCCGGAATATCCGAAACATCGTCCTCATGCGACCGGTGAACTCCATGATCGAGTTCAAGCAGATCATCGGACGGGGTACCCGGCTCTTCGAGGGCAAGGACTACTTCACCATCTACGACTTTGTGCAGGCCCACCACCACTTCAACGACCCGGAGTGGGATGGGGAACCTGAGGAACTGGAGCAGGCCGGTGATGGACCCAAGCGGATCGTCGAACAAGCCGCCCCCGATCCGAAGGAGAAGGATCCAGACCTTGAAAGGACGCAGAAGACCAAGATCAAGTTGGCCGATGGGAAGGAACGGACCATCCAACACATGATGTCCACCACCTTCTGGAGCGCCGATGGCAGGCCCATGTCGGCGGCCCAGTTCCTGGAGAACATGTTTGGGGCCCTGCCGGAGTTCTTCAAGAATGAGACCGAGCTAAGGCTCATCTGGAGCAAGCCAGATACCCGGAAGGCCCTGCTGGCGGGCCTATCGGACAAGGGGTTTGGCCGGGACACCATGACGGAGATGCAGCGGATCATCGAGGCCGAGAACAGTGACCTGTTCGATGTGCTGGCCTATGTCGCCTTCGCCCTGCACCCCGAAACCCGCGAGGCCCGTGCCGACCAGGCCAAGGTCCTCATCCACAGCAACTACTCTGACAAGCAGCGAGGTTTCCTGGAGTTTGTCCTGGCCCAGTACGTGGAGCAGGGCGTGGACGAACTAGACCAGGAGCGTTTGTCACCCCTGCTCAGGCTGAAGTACCACAACGCCATTCAGGATGCCGTTGCCGACCTGGGAAGCGTGGAGGAGATCAGGGATGCCTTCACCGGCTTCCAGCGGTTCCTGTATGAATCTGTTGGATAGGATCCCGGTCCAATTTTGGCTTTGTCGAAATCGCGTTGCACATGGCCTACTTGTGCCCCAGGAGTTCAATAGGGGCATTTCGGAGGTAGCCCTGGAGTGCCTGCTGATCCTTGGGCTACTTCGAGCGACCAATGGAGCTTCGGAACCTGAAGGTTGAGGAGAACCTAGGATTCCTTCACAGTGGTGGCGGCAGCAAGGCTGGCTGCGAGTAATTCGATTCGAGCATCCTTTTCGGCGAGGCGTTCCCCCATCATTGCTTCCGAGGCTTCGAGTTTCGCCCGCAGGTAGCCGACCTCTTCCGAGAGTTTGACCAACTGTGTTTGGGTTACCTTATCCTTGTCGTTCGCTTCGGATAGCTGCGTCTTTAGAGAATCCATTTGGATCTCCAACTCGCGCATATCTTCCTCATTCTTATCCTCGGCTTGTTCGATTACGGTCTTCAGCCCAGCGGCCTGTATGGCAAGTGCCTCTCTCTGGGGAGCAAGTTCGGCAAGGGCGAGGATCTGGGCGATGGACCAAACCTTCGCGAACTCGGTTTGGATTTCCTCTGGGATTGGCACAGGCGCTGCCAACAACTCCTGGGACGATGACTGTTTAATCTTCCAAGCCCTGATATGGGGCAAGAGCGTACCAAAACTACCTGTGCCAAGTTCATCCCGCACAGAATTTCTCGTCACCTTCACACCCCGGGCGTGGACAGCTTCAATGGCTGCGAGGATCTGTTGTTCTGTCACTCCAACTCGTGGCATTGAGAACCTCCAGGATTTCATATCATATCATATCGTTTCGTTTCGTTCGTTCTAATAAAAGTATGAAACGAATAATTGGAAGGCCTCTTGGAATTGGCTTCCTATGGCGGCAGTTATCCTGCTGAGGCAGGAACATCCAGCAGGATCCAGGGTCCCGTGGGTTGAACCGGGAGCGACGTGAGTGGGAAGGGGGGTTACCCAGGAGTGTCCGAGGCGCTACGAATCCAGGTTTAACCTCATTCCTGTTGGAAGCCTCACGCTTGCCCTGGCCACAAGGGGTGGGAATTTATTTTCAACCGGCGTCCCTGAGGTACGAATACAGGGTCTCTCGGGAGATTTTGAACTCTCTAGCCAGGGCTGATTTTTTCTCTCCGGCCAGGGCCCGAGAACGCAATTCCTCGGCCTTGGCTGGGTTCAGGGATGGCTTGCGGCCCTTGTAGACATTGCCTTTGGCCTTTGCGAGGGCGATGCCTTCCGCTTGGCGGGAGCGGATTATTGATCGTTCAAATTCGGCCACCCCGCCCATGATCGACAGCATCAGTCTGGCCATCGGGTCATCATCACCTGTGAAAGTGAGGGATTCCTTCACGAAGGTCACCCTCACTCCTTTGGAAGTTAGATCGGTCACGATCTTGAGAAGATCTGATAGGTTTCGAGCCAGCCGGTCCATGGAATGGACGAAGAGTTGGTCACCCTCACGGAGAAACCGGAGCATTTCCTGTAGGACAGGCCGAAGCTGGTCTTTCCCTGAGGCCTTCTCTTCAAATACGCGATCCAGGGGCAACGAGTCCAGTTGGCGTTCTGTGGATTGGGTGATTGAACTGACCCTGAGATACCCGACCTTCTGACCGGCTGACATTTTGCACTCCTGTAAAGTTGGGTTCTAGACCACATTAAGAAACTGTCAAAAATTGGAAATTGAGACCCTTGTTCGACAGTAATTGAGGAATTCCTTAGCCCTGGTTGAGGTATACCCAAACCTGACGGATACGAGTTGACCCCCTAGGGATAGGCGGGGTGGTATTGGTTGTCCATTCGAGCGTTCAGCTAGGCCCTCATTGCGACAACTGTCATGTCGTCTGCTCTGCCAGATCTTCCAGCTTCATCCAGGATCAGGGCTGGGAATTCTGAAAAGTGCAGAGATAAGGATCTACCCCAGAGCCTTTGCAGTTTGGAGAGATTCAACGGAGTCCAGGCTCCATCAGACATCAAGAGAAGGATGTCTCCATGGCTGATCTGCCTATGAATCGGGAAGGGGGTGGCCTCCCCACTCCCCAGGCGATGCTTGGAGGCATCCTCACTCAAGATTTGGATCTCGCCCCCGAAGGGAAGGTAGTAGAGGCGCGAGTCACCTGCGCAGACCCCCACAACCCGATCCTTGATTGCTGCCACGGCCACGAAGGTACTCTGTGGGCCACCAAGCAGGGCGGAGTCCAACAGGCGAGTCCAGTTCACCCAATTTGGGAAAAGCTCGAAATCCTCAACAGAAGCCTGTGCCGCCAGGCCTTCTAGGATTTTGAGGGCCCTCTTGGCTACCTGCCCAGCATTACCCGAACCATCACAGAGGGCGGCATAGGGCACCGAGCCTCTCCCTATCAGATAGGCGTCCTCGTTGGAGGTTCGCCCATCTTGAAGTCGGGAACTCGCAAAAATCTCCATGGGTCCTTCAATTACAAAAACTGGCTGAGCGTAGTGAATGTTCTATTTCGAGGTAAGGAAGGCCACCTCCACATGGCTAGCTATTCCTACTTCTTCCTCCGACACACCGGAAAGGCGACAGGGGACTCTATCTATTGAATTACTGGAGACAAGGTTGATCGTTTCAGTTCCAGTCGCCAAAATAAGGCCATAGGTAGAAATTAGTTCGAATTTTACGGTTGCACTGGGTGCGGAAAACGAGAATGTGCTTTTGTATCTTCCATAATCTTGATAACTTCTATTAACATTAGCTAGGCAAACAACATCAAAGTTGGTGATATTCTCACCATTCTGCCCCTTGGTCCTTCTTGGAATTATCGCTGCTTTGATTTCACCAAGTTTTGCAGTCATAAATACCGAATCACCACCCCAATATAGTGTATTACCAATGCCCGTATCGGCTGCACGGATCACTTTGGGCTTTGGCCGCCAGGGAGCATCGGATCCACATGCTGCCGTAAGCATCAGAATGGACATAGTGAGTACCCACTTCATGCCACGCCCCCATCGGCACTAGGCCGAAATCGGTATTTCTCTGCTGCCAGTCTACGCTAGGGCGGTCTCGGTGGGGTCCTTCATCATTAGCGCTCATGGATACCCAGCCACACCCAGTCCTGACGGTGGGAAATTGCCAGGATCGTGACAGCTGCTCAACGACAATTACTCGTCCCCACTGGCGACAATGACAACTCCCCATAAGGGGTAGCGCTTAGGTGGCAAAGGGGTCACGGTCAGCCTGCGTCTGCACGCAGGGTGGGCGGTGCCATGGGCCGGATAACTGATCAGCAGGTGCGGAAGTTGATGGAGGAGATGGCCAAGCACGGGGAGTTGGGGCTTGCAGCAATGCGAGCCGGCATGAACCGAACCACGGCCCGGAAGTATCTGCGGGCGGGGAAGCCACCTTCCGAGTTGCAGTGCCCCAGAACATGGCGAACCCGGCCAGACCCCTTTGCGGAGGACTGGTTGGACATCGAACTTCGCCTGGCTCAGGCCCCTGAACTGGAGGGGCTGGCCCTGTTCGAGGACCTGATGCGGCGCTGCCCGGGACGTTACCAGGAGGGCCAAGTTCGGACCTTTCAGCGGCGGGTGAAGGAGTGGCGTGCGAGGCACGGCCCAGAGAAGGAAGTGTTCTTTCCGCAGAACCATCGACCCGGGGAAGCACTTCAGACCGACTTCACCCATGCCACAGAGTTGCGAATCACCATCCAGGGTCAAGGCTTTGCCCACCTGCTATGCCACGTGGTTGCGCCCTATTCCAACTGGCAGTGGGCAACAGCCTGCCATTCGGAATCAATGCTGGCCCTACGCCGGGGGATTCAATCGGCTTTGATTCAACTCGGCCGGGTCCCAGAGTTCCACCAGACGGACAACTCCACGGCGGCAACTCACGATCTCGCCACCGGGAAGCGGGGCTTCAACGAGGCGTATCTGGCGCTGATGCGCTACTTCGGGATGACACCGCGGACAACGGCCGTTGGCGCTAAGGAGCAGAACGGTGACGTGGAATCGGCCAACGGTGCCTTGAAACGGCGCCTACGACAGCACCTGCTTCTGCGTGGATCCAGTGACTTCGAGTGTGTCGAAGCCTATGAACGCTGGGTCCAGGAAGTGTGTACCCGGGCCAACGAGCGCCGCCGCGTGAAGGTCGCCGCTGAATTGGCGGTGATGCGCCACCTATCGGCGCGGGCCTTCCCGGACTACGACGAGGTGATGGTCAGGGTGAGCCAGGAGAGCACCATCCGTATCAAACGGAACAGCTACTCAGTGCCCACACGCCTGATCGGAGAGCAGGTCCGGGTGCGGATATTCGAGCTACGCCTGGAGGTCTGGTACGGCCAGCAGCAGGTACTGAGCCGGGACCGCCTTCTGGGCGTGAACCAGCACCACATCGACTACCGGCATGTGATTCATTCCCTGCTACGCAAGCCAGGGGCCTTTGCCCGTTACCGCCACCGGGATGACCTGTTCCTGAGCCTCACCTGGCGGAAGGCCCACGAGGCCCTGGTCCAGAAGGAGGGGAACCGACGGGGTGAGGTGTCCTACCTCCGACTTCTCTACCGGGCAGCCATGGGAATGGAGTCCGAGGTGGAGGCGTCACTCGCACAGCTCCTGGAACAGGGTGAGGTCCCGACGCCGGACAAGGTGAAGGCACTGCTGGGGGGTACGGCGCCCGTGGAAGCGCCCGACATGGAAGCCCCGGAAGTGGACCTGCGCGCTTACGACGCATTGATGCGGGATGGGTGGAGGGAGGCCATATGAGCCGAGAACTGTTTGAACTTCTGCGGGAATTAAAACTTCCTAGCTTTGTGGCCAGGCATGGGGAGTTAGCTGCCGAAGCCGAGCGGGCCGGCTGGGGATTTGAGCGTTTCCTGCGGGCATTGGCCGAGGCCGAGATCGATCAGCGCCACCAGAAACGCCTGGAACGGTTACTGAAAGCCTCCAAACTGCCGCTGGAAAAGAGCCTAGCCACACTCGACACGGCCCGGTTACCGGTGCCGGTGCGGCGGATGCTACCGACCCTCTGCGACGGGGGGTTCGTTGAACGGGCCGAGAACCTGCTGGCTTTCGGCCTCCCTGGCCGAGGCAAAACTCACTTGGTCTGTGCCATCGGCTTAGAGCTGATCCAGCGGGGGCACACAGTCCACTTCACTCCCACCTACGCACTGGTGCAGCGGTTGCTGGCCGCGAGGAGGGACCTCGCCCTGGAGAAGGAGTTACACCGACTGGACGCCTTCGACGTCCTGATCCTCGACGATATCGGCTATATCCAACAGGACCGTGACGAGATGGAAGTCCTGTTTACCCTATTGGCCGAGCGCTATGAGCGCCGCAGCGTTGTCATCACCTCCAACCTCGTGTTCTCCCAGTGGGACCGCATATTCAAGGACCCGATGACGACAGCAGCGGCCATTGACCGCATCGTCCACCATGCGGTGATCCTCGAGCTGACAGGTCCCAGCTACCGAGCGGAGGCTGCGAAAGCCCGAATGCCGGAGGACCCTAACGCCAACCACTAATAGCCCCCACTGGGACCATGAACCCTCTCCGGCCGTGGGGAGGTGTAATTGTCGTTGGCTATTTTATGTAGTTGACTGACTGAGGGTTGACCAAATCTCTGGCCACCAAAACTGACCCCCTGCGTCAAAACTACTGACCCCCTAGAGGCGAGGCGGGCGACCGACCGATGGGGTGCCCTCCGCTTCGGCCTACGGCCTCCGCTCCAGGCACCCCATCGGTGTTACCCCACTCATGGGGAATCCTAATTGTCGTTGAGGGGGAAATCTAGTTGACGCCAAGGAGACAGCCCACGGGAACAGGCGGGGTCAACCTGTATCGGCCCAAGTTCCAATCAGCACTCTGCAGTTCCGATCAGTACTGCAGCAGCACTGATCGGCAATGCTGATCAGAACACGCCTCCTGCCTTTGATGGGTCAACCTGATTTGGTCCCACCATGTTTCATGACAGGCGGGGTCTGCGTTAGCGAGGCTTCTACGTGGAAGTAGAACCGCCCCTGTGGCGGAGTTATCGGTCTGGTCCGAGTTGCACTAGAAGTGGGTTCCCATTTTGGACAGGAAACCTCTTTTGTTGAGGAGGGCCCACCATGGAAAGTCTAGGCCCAAAACCCCCGAAAGCCCCCGAACCCCCAAAGCCGCCGAAGTTCAAAGGGCCGGAGGGCCCCGTCAAGCCAGAGAGGCCGTCCTCACCCTCTGGGCAGGGGGGTAGCGGGGCCCAGGCCCCTCCAAAGCCGAACTTGCACCCTCCCAAGGCCCCGCCATCGCCTGCCAAGCCAGCAGCCCCGCCAGCGCCTCCGAAACCTCCAGCCCCGCCGAAACCTCCGGTTCCAGGAGGGCACTCATCGGCCACTGCCCTGTCTCAGGTGATGACGCTGCCCGAATACCTCAAGAGCATCGGGCTACAAGACCCTGGTAGTGGTGGGAATCCGGACACACCGAAGGGTGTATTCAACCCCAACCGCATCCCTCCCAAGGAGTGGTGAAGGGGTGGAACAAATGTCAGGCCTTTGGGTTCTTCCATGTCCATCCTTCCAGGAGTACGTTTAGCTCCTCCTCATCCGAACTAAACAATTTGGGAACCTTATTGTCTTGATCCCAAGACAGTCCATGGACCCCGATGACCTGGGATCTATCAGAGTCCGCCCACCGCAGAGCCACACGGCCATAGCCATCCCGCTCAGTCCAGATCTTGTCACCGCTACAGTAGAGGTTGTCAGCCCATTCGTAAGCGAGGTTGAGTCCCTTGGTCGTCATCAAGCCATAGAACGAAGCCAAGCTTTTCGGATTCTTGGCGAACTTAAGGGAGTGGAGCTTCTTGGTGTGCCACACCCAAAGCATAGCCATTTGGAATCGGATGTACCAACGGTCGTGGGAATCCACCATGTTGGCCCATTGACGCCTCGTCTTGGGGTCAGTGGGATTCACGGGCAACAGGTCAGTGTGATATCCACACAGGACATTCCAATGCCTCAGCGGAGCAGTATTGAAGTTCTCTGCATACCAAGACGTAATGACTCGCATGTCTGTGAATAAGGTATAAGCCTCATTCTCACGCCAGATCCTGTATTCCTTTGAACCAAGATCCTCATCAGACTTTTCGTCTTGATAGAAGCCACCCTTACCATTGCCCGTAGGTTCCCAGCCCACTGTGGTGGGCTGTTCCTCTTGGACGCCCGTAGGGCTGCTTGGAGGACAAGAGGATGAAGATGGGCCAATAGAAGGCCCAACGCCCGAAGGGCTTACCTCCGCAGGAGCATCGTTAGACGCCGCCGCCCGATCGGGCGGCAAGACATCCGAAGGATCCGTCTTGGGACTCTCATTCTGAGTCCCGTCTAAATCCTGTCCTAGTCTAGGATCTTCATCCGATCCTGTCTTAAATCCAGTATTAGTCCTATCTAATGGGTTCGGTGACCCTTTACCGCCCCTAAAGGATGCCTTGAGGGTGCCTCTACCCACCCTGTCCTCCTCCAGGTCGGAATCGTCATCCTGGATTTGATTTTCCTTCTTACCCCGTTGGCTAGCGCGGCCACCCTTGGCTCCGTCCTCCTGCGCTTTCAGATAAGCATCTTCAGCTAGCCGCCACTCAGTGTGGACGTAGCGGAGTCCCACCCTGCCTTCAATGGATCCTTCACCGGACCAGATGGGAGCCTTGGTTGCCCCTGCGATGGACCCCGGCCCTTCCAGGACGGCCATCTTGTTAGGGCAGCATTTGAGCCACGCTGACCACTGCTTAGGGGTGCATCCAAGCATCTTGATGAGCTTTTTAGCGTTCCCAGGAAGTGATCCCTCGGCATTCCACTGTTCACAGATGAGTCCAAGGAGGATGCCCCTGCCCGTGGTGTCGAGTTGGCGATAGTCCTCATCCAGAAGTAGCTTGGCAGCATAGATCTTGATGAAGTCTAAGGGTGATACTTGACTGATTCCGTTCTTCTTCGCTTTAGCCATTGCGCACCTTCTGGGGCAGGCCCCTCCCTCCACCCGCGCATGTGCCGTGCGCAGCCAGCGGAACTGATGAGAGGGGTAAGTTGTTGGTGTCGGACGGCACATCCGGACACTATTCATACAAAGTCACTAGTGTCCGGTTAAAAGTCAAACAATGGCAGTTGTTTAGAGAAGCGGTCCTCGTGGATCTGGATTTCCTCCTTCGCAAAGGCCCGCCGTAGCTCGATTTTCTCGAAAACGGAGACCGACAGGATCTGTAGCAGC
>CAIMQW010000299.1 GCA_903843705.1 uncultured Holophagaceae bacterium
CCCGCTCGGGCCTCCCCGCTGGAACCCTCGACTTCATGGCCCCGGAGGTGCTGATCGGCGCCGGGCCCCTGGACTTCCGGGTGGATGTCTACGCCCTGGGCGCCACCGCCTACGCCCTGCTGGCGGGCCAGCCGCCCTTCCGATCCACCACGCACCTCGGACCCAACGCCACCACCTCCCGGCTGCCCACGGGACCCAACGAGGGCACCCAGCTGCTGCGGCGCATCCTGGAGGAGGACCCGCCCCCCCTGAACAACACGCCCCGGGACCTGCAGGTCATCGTCGCCAAGGCCATGGAGAAGGCTCCGGCGGAGCGCTACGGCAGTGCCGAGGCCTTCGCCGAGGACCTGATCCGCTTCCAGCGGGGCGAGCCGATCCAGGCCCGGCAAGCCACCACCTTCGACCGCCTGCTCAAGTGGAGCCGCCGCAACCCCACCGCCGCCCGGGCCTCCGTGGCCGCCCTGCTCACCCTCTGCCTGGGCCTCGGCTTCGGTTTCTGGACCACGCGCCGGGCCGCCCGCCAGTCTCTGGAGGCCGCCCGCCTCGGCGCCCTGGCCGAAGCCATGGAAGCCCGGGTCCGCCAGGAACAGCTCTCACCCCCGCATGACCTGACGCCGGTACGCACCCAGGTGCGCAACCACGCAGAGCGCCTCGAGGCGGCCGCCGGAGAGGGTGGCCCGGCCGCCTTTGCCCGGGGCCGCGCCCTGGAGCTGCTGGGGGACTGGACCCGCTCCCGGGTGGCCTTTCAGCGGGCCTGGGACACGGGGTTCCGCAATCCCCAGGCCGCCGATTCTCTGGGGCTGGCCCTCATCCGCATCTACGACCAGGACCTGCGCCGCGGCCGGGCCACCTTGGCCCCCGAGGCCCTCAAGGCCCTCCAGGCCCACCTGGATCGCAGCCTCCATGACCCCGCCCTGGCCCTCCTGGCCCAGGGGGATCCCGCTGGCTGGCGGGGCCCCTGGGCCCGGGCCATCCACGCCACCCTGCACCGCCAGTTCCAAGAAGCCCGCGAGCAGGCCCGCACCCTCCGTCAGCGCGACCCCCAGCGCTACGAAGCCTGGACCCTCGAGGGCGAGATCTGGAACGCCGAGGCCCACCGCCGGGCCGAGGAGGGCAAAGACGCCGAGGCCCGCGCCGCCCTGGACCAGGCCCAGCAGTGCCTGGACCAGGCCCTGGCCTGGGGCCGCAGCGACCAGCGCCCCCTGGAGGCCCTCGCCCGCCTGCACATCCAGCGGGCCGCCCTGCAGGTGAATGCCGGAGTCGACACCGTCGCCGAGACCGAGGCCGCCAGACAGTGGATCGAGCGGGCCATGGCCCTCACCCCGGACAACCCGGAGTTGCTGGCCCAGAAGGCCGCCAGCCTGTACCAGCAAGCCCTCAGCCCCCAGCCTACGGCCTGGCCCGTCCGGGGCTGGCTCTGCGAGCAGGCCATCCAGCTTCTGGATCAGGCCACCATCCTCAGGCCAGGGACTCCTGCGTTCCTTACCTATCTGACGGAGATGTGGGGCTCCCTCGCCCTGGTGCAGATCAACCAGGGCCAGTCGGCCCGCACCGCCGTGGAGCGGGGGCTGGCGCGGATTCGCGAGGCCGAGGCGCTGACTCCGGAGGATCCCGGTGTCCCCCGCCTGGACCTGTTCATGCGCACCCGGGAGTATCAGGTCCTGCGGATGGAGGGAAAAGACCCCGAGCCCGCCCTGCGCGCCGGGTTGGCCTCCGCTGCCCGGGCCCTGCAGCTGAATGCCGTCAACCCCGCCTCCGTCCAGACCTGGCGGGTCACGCTGCAGATGGAGCTGGGCCGCGAGGCCTGGCGCCACGGCAAGGACCCCCGCCCAGAGCTGATGGGGGCGGCTGCCGATGTGGAGACCTTGCTGAAGCAGGCCCCGGACTCCCTCCCCATCCTGCAGAACGCCGCCAACTCGCTCTACATGGCTGCAGACCAGCTCACGGACCTGAACGGCGAGGTGGATCGCTTGACCGCCCGGGCACTAGAGCTGGCGGACCAGGGCCTGACCAAGGCCCCTGGCCACGAGGCCCTCCTGCGCCTCAAGGGGCAGATCCTCATGCTGCAGGCCTACTGGGCCTGTCTGCAGGACCGGGAGCCCGGCCGGCTGCTGGCTGAGGCCCGCAGCGTGCTCACCGCCGCCGCGGGCCAGAGCAAGGGGATGGTGGTCTTCAACGAGATCTTCGCCCTGCTTTCGCTGGTGGAGGCCCGCTGGGCCCTGCACCAGGGCCGCTCGCCGGAGGCGGCGCTACGCGATGTGGAACACCGGCTCCAGCCCCTGCTGAAGAGCCCCAACGCCCAGCCGGGCGTGTACCAGAACCTGGCGCTGGCAGCCCTGGTGCGCGGCCAGTGGGCGCAACGAAACAAGCTCCCCATCCAGGAAAAAGTGAAAGGGGGCCACGCCGCCATCACCCTGGCCATCCAGCAGGACCCGGGGGATCCCGGTCTCCGGGTGATCCAGGCCCGCCTGCACGCGCTGGTGGGGGACAAGGGATCGGCCGCGCAGAGCCTGGAAGCGGCCCGGAAGCTCAATGCCCTGATCGAAGGCGGGGCGGAATACCGCCGCGCGCTGCGAGAGTCGGGCCCGGGCTGAACCCATCACCTTGGGGTGGCCTAGCCGGTATTTTAAAAGCGCACCTGTTCGGTCACCTTGCGAGAACCGAAGGTTGGGTATCAACTCACCCACCCCAGGAGTTCCCATGATCCGCACCGCCGTCTCCCGCTTCGTCCCCGCCACCGTGGCCGTCTCTCTCCTCGCAGTCCTGCTGGCCTGGGGCGGTGACGCCTCTGCCCAGGTCGCCCCGTCGGCGGATCCCGCCTTCCTGAGCACGGGCATGGACCTGGTTTTCACTGGCAGTTCGAACGTCACCCCGGCTGCGACCCCACCCGCAAATGCGGATCCTGCCACCTGCCTCACGACCGGCATGGACCTCATCTTCACCTGCGACCCGATCAGCCCCGCCCCCGAGTCGCCGTCTTTCCGCGGGACGGCTGAGACCACTTACGTCTCGACGGGCATGGACCTCTGCGTCGTCCTAGGCGACCCGACTCCCACCGGGCGACAGCCCCAGGTGGCGGGCCTGATCTCAGGTGTCAGCTACCTGAGCACCGGGATGGACCTCTGGCTGGCCCCCCTGGGAGTCGCCGCCGGTTTCTAGATCGGGACTCTGCAAGGGTCGCTTGGAACGGCGGGGGTGCAGCAGCACCCCCGCCTCTATATTTCGGGTTCGGCCCGTGTTTCTTAAACATAGAAATTTAATTATTTTAACTGTTTTTTATTATTTTAGTCTTGTAGCCGTGAGCAATCGGCAGAAGATGATCAAAACCCAAAGCGGTGAAAGCGCCCATGGCCAACCCCTCCCCAGATTCGATCGATCGCCGTCGCCACCGCGGCCCCTGGCGGTTCCTCTACATGGATCTGAAGACCTTCCTGCGCCGCTACCTCGGCTGGGGCTGAGCGCCCCCGCGGTGCGTCAGGTCTGCTTCTGCAGCCACCGGTTGTAGATCCACAGGCTGAGGGCGCTGCCCAGGCCGAAGAGCGTCAGGATGATCCAGCCGGAGGCAGCGGCTTTGGGATCCAGCTTCAGCAGGCCGTCCGCCTGCTTAACAGCACCTTTGCACATGACGTCGTTGAACAGCCAGGCGCCGGCGGGACCGCCGATGAGGCTGCCGATGGCCATGGGCAGGTTGGCGTAGCCCAGGAAGAGGCCCTCCTGGCCCTTGGGCGCCAAGGAGCCGATGTACTCATAGAGGCGACTGGAGGCGAACAGCTCGCCGAAGGCAATGAGGGCCACGGTCATCACGATGAAGAGGCTGCCCAGGGGCAGCAGGAGCTTCGCCGTCACCCCACCCGCCATGAACAGCGGAGCAACGTTGATGAGCATCGACAGGCCGATGATCACCGTGCCCACGATGATGGACTTGATGGGCGGCAGCTTGCCGAAGGTCTTGGTGATGATGAGCTGGAACAGCACGATGGTGATGGGGTTGGCCATGGTGTAGAGGTCCATGGCCGGGGTCAACTCCACGGTCTTCTTCACGTAGAGCGGCAGCACGTTGTAGACCTGGTTGTAGATGAAGTAGAAGCCGCTGCTCACCACCAGGAACATGGCGAAGCGGCCACTGCCCAGCACCTTGAACACAGAGATATTTGACCCAGACCAATGGGAATACATTGA
>CAIMQW010000300.1 GCA_903843705.1 uncultured Holophagaceae bacterium
CAGCAGGTTCAGGGGGATCATGCCGAAGCTGAGGTGCGCGCCGCCCTGGAGCATCAGCACCTTGTAGTTGGCGGGCAGGCCCATCAGCTCCTTGGTGAGGGCGATGGCCTCCTCGTGGACCGCGTCGTACTCCTTGGCGCGATGGCTGATCTCCATAACGGACATGCCGGTCCCGGCGAAGTCCAGCAGCTCCGCCTGGGCGCGCTCGAGGGCCGGCAGGGGCAGGCCGGCGGGGCCGGCGTAGAAGTTGATCATGCGATGGGTCATGGGAACCTCCTGGGATTAGAAAATCGAAAAAACTCTCGCAGAGAAAAGACGAGATGGCAGAGATGGCAGAGAAAGGAGTCTTGTTGTTTCTCTGCGGCCTCTGTTTCCTCAGCGCCCCTCCGCGAGAGTGGTCATAGTTAGGCCTTAAAGTCGTTGAGGATCAGCACCACCTCGTCGCCGATGCGGCCGAGGTTCTCTTTGGAGCTGGCGCCGATGTGGGGGGCCATGAAGACGTTGGGAGCGCTCAGCAGGGGGCAGTCCGCCGGGGGCGGATCGCTGGGCCACACGTCGGTGCCGTAGGCCCGCACTTTGCCGCTCTGGAGGGCGGCAGCCAGGTCGGCCTCGTTGACGCACTTCCCCCGGCCGGTGTTCACGATGATCACGCCGGGCTTCATCTGCTCGAGGAGGGCGGCGTTGATCATGCCGCGGGTCTCGTCGGTGAGGGGCGTGTGCATGCTGATCAGGTCGGCCTGGGCCGCGAGGTCCGCGAGGCTCACCAGCTCGGCGATGGGATGCTCCTTCAGGAAGGGATCGTAGGCGATGACCTTCATGCCGAAGGCCTGGGCCCGCTTGGCCACTTCGCTGGCGATGGCACCGGCGCCCACGAGGCCCAGGGTCTTCTTGAACAGCTCCGTGCGCTTCAGCTCGCTCTTGAGGAACTTGCCCTCCTTCATGGAGACATGGGCCTCGATGAGGCGGGCCGGGATGGCCATCAGGAAGGCCATGGCCATCTCGGCCACGGCCACGCTGCTGGCGCGGGGGGTATTGACGGCCTTCACGCCGCGCTCGGCACAGGCCTTCTTGTCCACGTTGTCCATGCCCACGCCGCCGCGGATGACCAGCTTCAGGGCCGGCGCCTGGGCCAGCGTCTCCGGGGTGACCTTGGTCTTGGAGCGGACGAGCATGACCGTGGCCTCGGCCAGGCGGCCCATGTCATCGGTGACCTCGCCAAAGGAGGCCAGCCGCTTGGGCAGGCTGGCGTCGAAGGCGTCTGCGATGAGGATCAGCATGATTTTTCTCCTGAATGGGTTCGAGCTTCAGCCTTCATACATGCGGACAAGCAGGCCGGAGCGCAGCTTAGGTTCGAACCAGGTGGACTTGGGCGGCATGACCTCGCCAGCATCCGCGACGGACATGAGCTGGGTGAGCGAGGTGGGATAGATGGCGAAGGCCACGGCGAAGCCCTCCTTCACCCGGCGCTCCAGCTCGTCCATGCCCCGGATGCCGCCGATGAAGTCGATGCGGGTGTTGGTGCGGGGGTCGTCGATGCCCAGGAGGGGTGCCAGAAGGTTGTCCTGCAGGATGCTCACGTCGAGGCCTCGCACGGGGTCGCTGGCGGGGAAGCTGCCGGGCTTGGCCTTTAGCTCATACCAGGTGCCGCCCAGATACATGCCGAAGGTGGTGGGGGCCTGGGGGGCGCGGTGGGTCGACACCGCCACGTCGAACTTCTCGGCCACCTTGGCCAGGAAGGCCTCCTGGCTCAGGCCGTTCAGGTCCTTCACCACGCGGTTGTAGTCCATGATCTTGAGCTGGTCGTGGGGGAACACCACGGCCATGAAGCTTTCGTAGGGCTCGTCGCCGGTGCCAGGACCCTCGGCAGCGCGGCGGGCCTGGCCATAGCGGATGGCGGCAGCGGTGCGGTGGTGACCGTCGGCGATGTATAGGGCGGGCACGCCGTTGAAGAGGTGGACCAGTTCGTAGACCACGGTCTCGCCCGAGACCACCCACACGGTGTGGCCGATGCCGTCGGGCGTCACGAAGTCATACATCGGAATCTGCTTGCGGATGTCGTTCACGATGTGGTCGATGTAGGGCACGGCCTTGTAGGCGAGGAAGACGGGTTCGGCGTTGGCGGCCTGCTCGGTAACGTGGCGGGTGCGGTCGTCTTCCTTGTCCTTGCGGGTGAACTCGTGCCGCTTGATGAGGCCGTTCTCGTACTCCTCCACCGAACAGAGGCCCACCAGTCCCGCCTGCACATGGTCGCCCATGCGCTGCTGGTAGATGTAGAGGCAGGGCGTGTTCTCCTTGAACAGGGTGCCGTTCGCGATGAGCCCGCGCAGGTTGGCCACGCCCTTGGCATAGACCTCATCGGCGTGGATGTCGGTGCCGGCGGGCAGGTCGATCTCGGGACGGCCCACGTGCAGGAAGGAGTGGGGGTTGCCCTTGGCCAGCTCCGCGGCCTCCTGGGTGTTTACCACGTCATAGGGGACGGCGGCGACCTGAGCGGCGAGTTCGGGCCGGGGACGGTGGGCGCAGAAGGGTTTCAGCTGGGACATGGGAACCTACCATCGGAAGGGGCCCCCGCGGGGCCACACAGGCGCCATTATTCCCCCATGGGTGCCCTTTGGCCGCACGAAGTCGGATGTTTTTGACGAAAGTCCCAAACTCCCGCGTTTCCGGGGTCGGATCGTCAGGTCTTTGGGCGGCTTAGGCCTCGCCAAACTCCCGGTCCCGATGGTCCGTGAGCATGGCCGCGTTCATGAGCAGCTCGGTCAGGGGCAGGTCCATGGTCTGCTCCACCCGGCAGGTCTCCACGAACTCGATGTCCGGCCGGTTCCAGCTGAGGATCTGGTAGGCGGCGGGCAGGCCCTCCTCTGCCTGGAACCCGGCGTGGATTAGCTCGCCGTTCTTGAGGTAGAGCAGCCCCATGCCCGCGTCCGACTTGACGGTGAGGGTGCAGGACTTCTTCTCCCAGTTGAGCAGCTGGAGGATGCTGTTCAGGCCGATGCCACGGATCATGCCCGTGGGCTCGAAGTGGGAAGCGGTCCGGATGGCGTCCATGAGGATGGTCAGCCGCGGGGGTTTCGTGAGGATGCGGATGGCTCCCAGCTGGAGCGGGGTGTTGAGGTGCTGGCTCTCGTCGAGCCCGGTCATGACAATGATGGGGATCTGTGGGAAGAAGCGGCTCGCCTTGGCGATGAGGTTAAAGCCGTCCATGACGGGCATGTTGAGGTCCGTAACCAGGACGTGGACCGCCTCCTGGCGCAGGATCTCCATGGCCTGGCCGCCATCCTGGGCCAGGAGAATCTTGAAGCCCTGGAGACCCTTAAGCCCGGCGCGATAGAGGCTCAGGGTGGCCCGGTCATCCTCCACCACCAGCAAGGTCTTGCTGGTCCCCTCGGGGGGGAGCAGGGATCGGATATGGCTAGAGATGTTCATGGACTAATCTCATCGGCTGCGCTCAGGGTAACTCTTTAACGTTCATCTCCCTTGGGAATTTTCCGCTCGGGTTTTGGTTCCTTGGCCAGGATGGTCAGGGCTTCCGCCGAATCCCCGGGGTTCTGGGCCTCCCAGGCCACGACCCAGGGGGGCAGCTCGGCGTCCTCGTAGTCCCGCAGCTTCCGGTGCCAGCTCACCAGGGACTGCACCATGGCCTCATGAATGTTCTCGGCTCGGGGAGCGATGTGGCCTTCCCAGATGGGCTCGTGGAAATACTTCAGCAAGGTCACTTCGGCCGGCTTGCCCCATACGGCATAGGTGCGGTCCAGGGGGCCGCCCACGGGCTTCTGGTTCAGATTCTCGCCGTAGAGGTAGAAGAAGACCGCGTCTCCGTCGCTCCAGTGCCGCAGCACGCCGAAGGCCCCCTTCAGCAGGTGGTTCTGCAGGGCCAGATCCAGGGGCTTCTCAGTGCGGAAGTCCCAGGGCCCCACATGGGCGTGGGCCACGGAGGGGTAGCCCACCTCGGTGATCATCACAGGGCGCTTGAACCGGGCCGTGAGGGTGCGGGCCTTGTAGACCACCCACCACCAGGCGTCCCGCACCTGCTCGTCGCTGGGGTACTCGTCGTATTTGGCGATGGGATCGTAGGTGTTGATGCCGATCACGTCCAGGCAGTCGCCGAAGGTGAAGGTGTCGTGGCTGTCGAAGTTCACGCTGTAGACCAGCTTGCCCTTGTAGACCTGACGGACCGCGGCCGCCAGGCGCCGCCACTGGTCGGGGAAGGCCTGGGTGGAGGCCATCTCAGTGCCAAGGCTGAACCACTCGACCCCTCCCGCCTGGGCCAGGGTGGCGAGTCGAACGTTGAAGGCGGTGTAGTTCTGCCACCAGAGGTCCCAGTCGCTCGGTGAAATGTTGCCCCGCCACCACTCGGCGTTCTCGGCCTCGTCCCGCATGTTGAGGGTCGGGAAGAACATCATCCGCAGGCCCCGGGCCTTGGCCTGCTGGAGGGTCAGGACCAGGGCGGCCTCCGATGGGCTGGAGGTGGGGTGGCGGCGGATCTCGTTGCTTTGGCCCGTGTCCATGCGGTAGATGGCCTGTAGGCTGACACAGGTGGCCCCGGTTTTGGCGATACGGTCCAGCTCCGCACCGTAGTCATAGTCCGGCAGGCCGGCGTAGAGCCCCAGAACCATGCCCCGGGGCTGGGGCACCAGAGCCCGGTGCTGGGCCCGGCGCACGAAGGCCAGGGTGAGCGGGAGGGCCAGCAAGGCGATGAGGATGCAGAGGCGACGGATCATACGAAAGGGCTCCAATCTTCAGCCTAACGGCTAGAGATTGGAGATAGGTAAAGCTTTCCCTCGCTCGCGAACCGTAGGTTCACGAGGTTGCGGCTTCCTCGGTCCGTTCGACCCTGATCTGGACGACCCGCGTCCCCTCCATGCGCAGCACGGTGAGGCGGGCGCCTTCCACCTCGACGGACTCCTGGGCCTTGGGGATCCGCCCCAGGCGGGCCATGACCAGGCCGGCGAGGGTGTCGAAGCCGTCCCGCTCCCACTCGACGCCCAGGATCCCCGTCACATCCTCCACGTGGGTCTGGCCCGAGACCAGCCAGACGCCGGGCGCCTGCTCCACCAGGCCGGCGGGGGCCTCGTGCTCGTCCTGGATCTCGCCGAAGACCTCCTCCAGCAGATCCTCCAGCGTGACCAGACCGGAGACGCCGCCGAACTCGTCCACCACCAGGGCCAGCTGGGTGCGGGCCCGCTGGAGGTCCCGCAGGAGTTCGGCCACGGGCTTGCTCTCGGGCACGAAGTGGGGGGGCTTCATGAGGGAGCCCAGGGGCGGCTTGGCGCCGTCCGGCAGCTGCATCAGGTCCTTGACCAGCAGCACGCCGCGCACCTGGTCGATGGTGCCCTCGTAGACCGGTAGGCGGGAGTGGCGGCTGGTGGTGAAGGCGGCCCAGGCCTGCAGGATGGTGGCCTCCAGGGGCAGGGCGATGATGCGGGTGCGGGGCGTCATGACCTCGCGCACCACGGTGTCGCCGAAGCTGACCACATTGCGGATGAGCTCTCGGTCCTCGGCCTCGAGGATGCCCTCGGCCTCGCCCTCTTCCAGCAGCGCGGTGACAGCCTCGTTGGTGGGTTCCTCCTCCTCGACATCGCGGGCCTTGTCCTCGGCCTGCTGCCGCGCGATGCGCCGCGCCACCGGGTCCACCACCAGGGCGAGGGCCGCCATGGCCGGGGCGAAGAGGGGGAACAGGCGCTGCAACCAGAGGCTTGGATCCCGGGCGGCGAGCATGGCCGGGAGCAGCAGGTCCAGTAGCCAGAGGGAGGCCAGCAGGAGCACCGCGAAGGTCCAGCTCCCGCCGGGGAAGGTCTTGGCCAGGGGCCAGGCCAGGGCGGCCAGGGCCAGCAGGAGGGCCTGGTTCCACAGCCGCAGGGCCATGCCCATGGACCGGGGATGGGCCAGCAGGGCCGCCAGCCGGGGGTCCAGGATGGCTTCTTCCTCCAGCAGCCGACGCCTCTGGAGCGAGGGCAGGGTATGGAAAGCTGTCAGCAGGATGGCCATGGCGCATCGATAGAGCAGCACCGCCAGAACGGCGAAGAGGAGCCAGGTGGGAGTGGGACTTATTGCGGGATCAGCCATGATCCGATCAATGTTACCGCGAATCCCTCCGGGACTGGATGAGGCGGGTGACTTCAGCGCGGGCCTCGGGGCTGAGCTTCACCTTCCGGAGCTCCGCTTCGCGGAAGTATTCCTCCGGATCCCGGCACAGGCCGTCGGGCGTGGCGGGCAGGCCCTTGCGGGCGCGGGCCGCGTTCAGGAAGACGTAGGGCTCCTTGGCCAGCTCAGGACTGCGCAGGAAGTGGCGGAAGGTATACCAGCCCCCAATGCAGAACCACACGGCGATAACGCTCATGGCGTAGCGTTGGAGGCGCCGCATGAGAATGGGCGTCTCGCGGACATTACGCCAGGCGTGGCAGGCCCAGAGGTTGATGGCGATGAGGGCCGCCGCCAGCAGAAGGGTGCCGGTCCAGCCCAGCGTACCCCAGTCCCAGCCCGTGAGGCCCACAAAGAAGGGCGTCAGCATCAGGCCGAAGATCATGTTGAGGTGCAGCATGTAGAGCAGCAGGCTCTCGTGGCTGGCGGCCACCACCAGGTTGGGACCGGGCCATCGGGGACGCAGCTTCTCCAGCACGCCCAGGGCCGCGCCGCCCATGAGGATGAAGCCCAGGCGGTTGAGGACGCTGGGGAGGGTGGTGTTGTGCAGGGTGGCGAGCTCGTTGTAGGTCCAGGCTCCCATGGGGCCCTTGAGCAGCCAGTTGCCGGGGGCGGTCTGGATCCAGGTGCCCTGCCACAGCCAGGCCTTCTGGTAGGTAGACCCGAAGAGCCAGCAGGCGAAGCCCAGGGCGGCCAGACCGGCCAGCCACTTGACCTCGCTCAGGCGGGCCCGACCCTCCTCGCCGGCTTCCGTGCGGCCCCAGCGGTAGAGGCCACCCAGGAAGGACCCGAAGGCGGGGAAGGCCAGCCAGGGGAAAAGGGGGAAGAGGGCCTGGAGGCCCCGGTCGGAGTTGCCGTTGAGCAGGCCCCGGATGGGCAGCCACAGGCCGTCGCCGACACCCGTGGCCCAGACGTAAGGGGCGACCAGGGAGACCACCACCGCCAGCAGCAGGGCCACCCAGGCGTAGACGCGGGGATGGCGGATGATGCGGGCCAGGGCCTGCAGGATCAGCAGGCTGAAGACGATGCACTGCAGCACGTCGATCTTGTAGATCTCCTTCTGCTTCTGCACCGTGGCCAGGACCGTCCAGTCGGCGAAGGTGAAGCCCGGCGCGTGGAGCGCGTAGGCGCAGAGCAGGATGAAGCCCAGGCGCTTGGCGGTGTCAGGCCAGAAGGGCCGCAGGGTGCCGTCGGCCTTGAAGGTGCTGAGGGCTAGGCTGAAGCCCGCCGCCATGGCGAAGCTGGGGGCCGGCAGGCCGTTCAGAAAGTTCAGCCACTCCGGGCGGAGGCCGGGGGTGAGCCACACATTCACCGTGTGCGTCTGGATCATCACGATCACAGCCCAGCCGCGGAGCTGGTCGATCCAGTCGCAGCGCTTTGACGGGGTCAGGTCGGTCCACATCGACAAGGCACGCTCCTACTGGGATTGGTTCCGCATGACGCTGTGCTGCTTGCCATAGAGGAAGTAGATGGCAAAGCCGAGGGCCAGCCAGGTGATGAGCCGCCACCAGTTGGCAACGGGCAGGGAGAACATGAGCATGAGGCAGGTGAGTACCCCCATGATGGGCACAAAGGGTACCCAGGGGCAACGGAAGGGGCGCACCGCCTCCGGGTGCTTTTTTCGCATGATCAGCACGGCGGCGCAGACTATGACGAAGGCGAGCAGGGTCCCGATGTTGGCGAGGTGCAGCAGGGCGTCAATGGGCAGGAAGCCCGCTAGGGCGCCCACGAAGCAGCCCACCAGGATGGTGGACTTCCAGGGGGTGCGGAACTTGGGATGCACGTCGCCGAAGGTGCCCTTGGGGAGCAGGCCGTCCCGGGCCATGGCCAGGAACACGCGGGGGCCGCTGAGCATCATGACCAGCAGCACGGAGGTGATGCCGCTGACGCCGGCCGTGGCGATGAGGCCCTCGGCCCAGCCCATGCCTTTCTGCTTGAAGGCCGTGGACACGGGAGCGTTGATATCCAGCTGATCGAATCGCACCATGCCCGTGAGCACCGCCACCACGGCGATGTAGAGCACCGTGCAGACCAACAGGGAGACGATGATGCCGATGGGCACGTCGCGCTGGGGGTTCTTGGCCTCCTCGGCGTGGGTGGAGACCGAGTCGAAGCCGATGTAGGCGAAGAAGATGATGGCTGCGCCAGCCATGGTGCCGATGGGGGCGCCACCGCCATCCACCATGCCCGCGACCCGGTGCCCGAAGAAGCTGATGCCGGTCCAGCCGAAGGGCGCGAAGGGATGCCAGTTGCTGGTGTTGACGAAGAAGGCGCCCACGGCGATGACGAAAAGCACAGCCGCCACCTTGATGGCCACCATGACCCCGTTGAAGGTGGCGCTCTCCTGGATGCCCTTCACCAGGATGGCGGTGACGATGAGCACGATGATAAGGGCGGGCAGGTTCATCACGGCGCCGGTGGCCGCGAAGTGGCCGGTGGTCGGGTCATACTTCCAGGGGGACTCGCTCAGCAGCTTGGGAATGTGGATGCCGATCTTGCTGACGGCGCTCTGGAAGTAGGCGGACCAGCCCGTGGCCACGGCCGCACTGGAGACACCGTACTCGAGGATGAGGTCCCAGCCGATGATCCAGGCGAAGAGCTCGCCCAGGGTGGCGTAGGCGTAGGTGTAGGCCGAGCCCGCCACGGGCACCATGGCCGCGAACTCTGCATAGCAGAGGGCCGCGAAGATGCAGGTGATGCCTGCGATGACGTAGGACAGCATCAGCGAGGGGCCAGCGATGTTGTGGGCCGCGGCGCCCGTCGCCACGAAGATGCCCGCGCCGATGATGGCGCCGATGCCCAGGGCTGTGAGCTGCACGGGGCCCAGGACCCGACGGAGCCGGTTCTCGCCCTTGGCTTCTTCCAGGAGGAGGGCCAGGGGCTTGCGGGCAAAGAGCTGGGAGGAGGTGCTCGGGTCGTTCGCCATGAACAGGACTCCATGCAATCCAGGAGGGACGGTCCCGGAAGGGGTTGGTCGGTAAGGGGGGCCGGAGGCTTCCGGCGATCCTAGCATTGAATGCAGGACATGACAGCTTTGTCCAAGGCACAGTCTGAGGTTCTGTATGGGCTTCCCTGGCTATGCTGCCCCCATGCCCCCCGTCTCTCGGCCTCTCTTCCCCTGGCTGGCATCCTTCCGGACCGCCCGCGGGGCCCTCTGCCTGTGCCGGGGCTGCCTGCGCCAACTCGAGAGGGATCCAGAAGCCGTCTTGACGCCTGGGCCCGAAGCGGGCCTCTGCCCCCGCTGCTGGGCGGGCCTCCTGCCCCTGGCCGAGCAGCGCTGCCCCCGCTGCGCCCTGGTCCGCGGCGAGGGCAGCTGCCCTGAGCCCACGGCCTGGAGTCTCGGCGATGCCCTCTGGGACTACCACGGGGGTCGGCCCCCCCTGGGCGCCCTCCTGGTCCCGGGCATCAAGCAGGGCGAGACCGGCTGGCGCCAAGCCCTGCTGCGACATCTGATGCGGGCTCCCCTGCCAGCCTGGGCGGAATCGGTGGACCTGGTCACGGCTGCACCCAGCACCTTGCCGCGTCGACTCCTACGGGGCTTCGACCTCGGTGCCGAGGTCGCCCAGGTAGTGGCGAAGCGCCTGGAGCGACCCTGTGTGCCCCTGCTCGCCAAGGCCTGGGCGAGCGGTCGCCAGGCGGCCCGCACGGAAAGCCAGCGTCGCCGGCGCCCCCACCGCGCCATCCGCCTGCGCCCCCGGGCCCGGCCCGAGGGGATCATCCTCCTGGTGGATGACGTCTGGACCACTGGTACAACGCTCCTGCGCTGCGCC
>CAIMQW010000301.1 GCA_903843705.1 uncultured Holophagaceae bacterium
GCTGCTACAGATCCTGTCGGTCTCCGTTTTCGAGAAAATCGAGCTACGGCGGGCCTTTGCGAAGGAGGAAATCCAGATCCACGAGGACCGCTTCTCTAAACAACTGCCATTGTTTGACTTTTAACCGGACACTAGTGACTTGCATTCATTAACTGCTGATATCCCTTCTATTCGATGTCTGGTGAAGGGTGCCTAGATGTTCCCTGGCGGACTGCGAACACAGGGTCCGCTAAGTGACTTGAATGGCCCGTGGCCGCGAGTGATGAAAACCGCAGGGCTGGTCAACGACACGGCCAATGAACTGAAGCGCACCCCCTCGCCTCCTGTCCTCAGGCGCACCTTCTACACCACCGTGGTGAAGCTGACCCTGTCCCATGACATCGCGGACATCCTCACGGGCCACAGCCTGGGCACGATCCGCGACACCTACAACATCGGCCCGCAGGAGTCCCCCATCGTCATTCAGGTCAGCCAGGACGCAGCCGATTGGCCCGCCGCAGCGATGACAGGGGTGGAGGTCCAGGCGGGCGTGAAGGTCACCAAGCAGGCCAAGGCCGGAACCGCTTGAACCGGCCCTGCCCTGCTTCCCATGGCCCCCAGGACGCTTGCTGGATGCTCTGGCGGCACCCTACTGGCCCAGTGATAGGGAGAGGGCTTCTATTGAGATTTACAGCGCGATTGCACAGCTAACCGAACCAGCCTGGGCTGAGAGAGAACGGTAGGCAATGCAGGCGGGGTCCGACTTGAGCTGAGGGTTAGGCAGACGCCACGCGGATGTGACGACCATGAACCTACGCATGGGGAGGCCCCGCGTGGCTGGGCGGGAAACGGGGTCCTTGAATGGCCTACTCACCCTCAGTGATTGTCTTTTTCCCAGCGCCCCTAGAATTTGGCGAACCTGAAATGTAACTATTGGGAGGCGTCCTTTTGTCGTCCCTGCGGCTCTGCGCCCCAAGCGTCGTCGCCGCCGGGTCCAGGGAACCGTCTGGCGTCAGCCGGACGATGTCGCCCTCCTTGAAATTCCTTCCCTTGATCGTGCAGTCGCGGGCCACCCACCCTTGGGCGAGGTGACCGTTCTCGTGGAACCATGCATTGGTATCAAGCCCGTAGAAGAGTGACCGCATCCCCATGCGAAACGGGTTGCTGGAACTGGTGCAAGGGACACCGTCGATGTCCTGGTCGCCCTTGAGCTTCACGGCCCGGATCCTTCCGCTGGGATAGAAGATGTGGCCGCATCCATCATTGAGGCTTTGACAGAGGATCCCCTGGATCAGGACCGGCTTGGGCAGCCAGCAATCCCAGCAACCGGGAACCTCGCTTTCCCAAAACTTCGGCGTCCAGAAGAAGACCGTCGCACCCGCCGGCAGCTCAACGCCGCGAATCACGGCGGCTTCGACGAGCTTGTAGAAGTGGGCCCGGTTGTTGTTGAACATGACCTTGCTTCCGGGGATGAGGTCGAACCCCTCAAGGGTCGCCCGTTTCCCCAGGACGCAGGACGTGACCTTGCCGGCCTCGTCGAAGTGGACGCTGGTGCCGGCTGGCAGAAGATAGCCCGCGATGGTGTGTTCACGCGCCAGGGTGCAGGACTTGATGCGGCCATCCGAGCGCAATTCGACGGGGCCCTGGCAGGGCACACCCTGAACCTCCGTCGATACAATCGGAGGTATTGTGGATGCCCTTAAACCGACCAGGCTGAGAACCAGTGCTACCGAGATTGCGGCGATTCCCCTCACAAGACCTCCAGGTGGTTGCCGAAAATGCTATCAGCAAACTGCGAGAAGCCGGTCCTGGATCGCCACGATGACCGGCCTAGGCTGTATCCACCCAAGGAGTTCGAGCACTAGGTCGTCGCCCCCCCCATCTCCAGAGCAGACCCTGGTGGGCCAGCAAGGGCTCCAGGAGGGTCACTGACGGGTTTAGCTCAGCATCCGCCTAGCAGCCACCGTGCTCAGATATTCAGGGTCGATCTCTAGTTCTACCCCCACCCTGCCCAGGTCTAGCCGGTCAGCGTCCCAGCAGCAGCCGATGGTCGGGTCCGTGCTGATTTCCCCGTCCGTGTGGTGGACGCAGGCGCAGCGGAGCAGTTCAAACTGGGCATCGTTCAGATGCATGAGGTGAGTGCCCCTCATGCTGCGTGCCAGCTCCGCACCACGGAACCCGTGGTCGGGATCGGTGTCCTCGTTCTCGCGCCTGCTGTCATGGAAGAGGGCGAACATATGGACGACCTCCTGGTCGGCTCCAGGGGTGATCTTGGCGAGCTTCAGACCTGCCCTGCTCACCCGGGCCCAGTGGGCAGGACCATGCACCCCGTCCACAGGCAGCTCGTAGCCTTCTAAGATCGTGCGGACAATGTCTTCCATGCATCTAGGGTATTCCCCAATTCGCCAGGATGTGGCCAACCGGCACACTTACGTCGTCGGATCCCCCCGCAGGTCCAGCCATGCCCGGATCTCGTCCAGGTGGGTGGTGGCGCCGCCTTGGGTCCGCAGGATGCGCTTCAGCAACTCGGCCAGGTTGTCGAGGTCATCCAGGGCATACAGAGCGACCACCTGGTGTTCGCCCAGGGGCTTCCGCTGGCCAAGCAGGACCAGCCTGCCCCTCAGCTTAAGCCGCTGGTCCCTGATCGTTGCCATGACCCCTCCAAGCCTCTGCAAGGCACCTTGGAAGGGGTGGGAGAGCGGAAGGCATGTAGGCGGGGTCCGAGTTGAGCCGAGGGTTAGGCGCCAGGTTTGAGAACTTCTGAGATTCGAGCCTGAAGTTGAGGAATCATTTCTTCTTCAAACCATGGATTGCGCTTGAGCCATATATTGTTTCGCGGACTTGGGTGTGGCATGGGAACAGAAGTGGGCCAACTCTTCCGCCATTCTTGAACCCTTTCTGTGAGTGAACCTTCCGAGTCCGAGAAGTGATATGCCTGTGCGTAATGACCGATGACAAGAGTGAGTTGAAGGCTATTCAATTTTGACAACAGTTTCTCACGCCAAGCCTCTGCACATTCAGGCCGTGGAGGCAAATCACCAGACTTACCGGTGCCTGGGTAGCAGAAACCCATTGGCAAAATAGCCACTTGCCTGGGGTCATAGAAAACCTCACGCGATACACCCATCCATTGTCGAAGCCTATCTCCACTAGCATCATCGAAGGGGTTTCCTGTTTCGTGGACCTTTCTACCCGGCGCTTGGCCTGCGATTAGAATGCGTGCCGAGGCATGCATTTGGAGGACGGGGCGTGGCCCCATGGGTAGGTAATCAGCACAAATCGTGCAGGCCCGGACTTCTGTAAGTAATGTAGCTAGCGAGGTCATTGGATGTTACTCCGGCGGCTAACGAACGCAGCTAACTGGCCCTATTGCTGCGGAACCTGGCTGCTGAGTATTTTGAGGACACTAGCGCGCAGCGATAGGGTCCGAGTTGAGCGGAGGGTTAGGCGCTTACACGTTGGCTAGTTCGCAAATACTAACCTCAAGGCAGGACCATTAATGAGGTTGATCGGAAGAGAATGATTCGAGAATGATTTTCCAGGAGCCATCGGACTGTTTTTTCCAGATCTCAAGATATTTCCCTTTGTCGGTCATTTGCTTCTCTGGACTGACCTGAATTACCGTTTCATAAAGTCCTATGGCGTAGGCCGTATCCCCCTCTCCATCCAGTGTTTCGATTTTCGGGGTGAAGGACTTCCAATTCGGAAGGCTGTTATAGGCACCAGTAATGACACTACGCCCTCGAATGGGTGGCACGCTTGGGACCATAAGAATTGCAGAATCTGAGTAGCACGCCTCGCAGAATGCATTCCAGTTTGTGATCTGAGGATTAGAGGGCAACTTTGCGACCTTCATTGCCTCATCGAGTGTTTTCAAAATGGCGGCCCGATCCTTTTCTGTAAGAGTTGCCTTCGCGCCTAATTGTCCCGCCGAGATAAGAGTCGAAAGAGCAACCCCAATAGCCCACTTCATCCTCATCACGTACTCCTTAGGAATCGGCTAGCGGTAGCATGGCCGAAGGTTAACTGACGGGGGAACCACATGCGGGAGCGCCTAACGAAGGAAGCTAACCGGCCACGCCTGCACCGAGGCGATGAACGGAGCGGAGTGGTGGTGGGTTTTTCTGGCCCTAATCTACTCCTGGTGAGTTGAGAAGAACAGTCCCGCATGGACTGCCCCAATGACCAGGGCAGACCGGACCCACCCTGGGAGGTCTAGCACCGTGTCACTGACCGTTTGAATATTGAATGTCCCGGCAGAGAGGGTTGATTGCGCGGCGCGGCGGGGACGAGGGGCCATGGACCCATGCGGGGGGCCTTTAAGCCAGAGGGGGGTCCTGAAAGCCTAGCTATGGCCTCATCCAAGTGGCACGAGCCAGGGGGAGAGGCCCTGGCTGAACCCGTGCGGGCAGGGTGAATCGAGGATTCAAGAGGGAACCGGTCACCTAGTAGTGGGCTCCCAGGAGGTCATCGGCCACGGTCACACGGGGGCAGTCCCTCCGCATGATGAATAGAGGCTCCACCCATCCCGGCAGCGTGAGGACCCCGTGCTGG
Organism: uncultured Holophagaceae bacterium; assembly: GCA_903843705.1. Lineage (GTDB taxonomy): Bacteria > Acidobacteriota > Holophagae > Holophagales > Holophagaceae > Geothrix. Next base: position 4,534 of record CAIMQW010000301.1, read on the forward strand.
GGATCAGGCGTCCTGCTCCACCTTGGAGTAAAGCCAGCCCTCGGCTTCTTCCCTGGTCATGAATGTCTGGACTTCCCAACCCGGCTTGGAGGCAAGGGCCGCATACATCCGAGACATACCATAGCTAAGGGGTGTCGGAGCGGCGATAGCAACTCTCATTGGTCCCATCATCTCGCTGTTCTTCCCCATCAACTTGCTGAGTTCGTGGACCGAATCGGTGGACACATCGAACACTTCGACGCTGGTGAAATCAACCAGGGAGTGAGTGATGCTCTTGAGACCTGGTATGGCCAATGGGACAGCCCTAGCTGCATCGATCAGTTCCTGACCCGTCAGCACACCCATGCCCACCCGGAGGACGCCAGTCCCGTCGTCGATGAGTTCGGAGTGATAGGGCATGTCACACCACCGGATCTGAAGGATGAGGCTTCGGAATAATATACAGAAGGGGGGAAGGCCCCCTTAAATCTCGCTCTCGGTGAACAGCCCCGGCTGCACCCACTCCCTGACCAGTGCTGGCTGAACCCAACCAGGCAGGTCCAGGGCTAGGTCTTCGCCCTCCCAGGCCCAGGTCCAGCCCCGGTGAGCCAGCAAGGGCTCCAGGTATGTCTTGGGCGTCCCTTGGATGCTCCAGCCGCTCCCACGGGCCGTCCTCATCCTCGTATCAGCCGCCGCGATCCAAGGGCCTGCCAGTGACCGAGAAACGCCAGTGGAGGCAAGCTCGGCCTGAGCAGCATCTAGGATGAGGTCCAGCGCGCTCTTCGGCGGGGTTGGCGGCTTGCGGGATCGTCACGGGATCGTCGTGGGCGCATGGGAACTCCAGTGCGCACCACATGGAAGGGGTGGTCAGGCTAGCACCGGGAGTGGTCGACCTGGGAGCCGTTTGGCCAGCACTGCTCGCTATACGCTCGCTTGACGCAGGAAAACCCCTCATCAGCGTCACGTTAAATCGTACAAAAAAACCCCGTGGCTCAGCTTCCACGGGGCTCTTGCTGGTGGTCCCTCCCGGACTCGAACCGGGGACCCTCTGATTAAGAGTCAGATGCTCTAACCAGCTGAGCTAAGGGACCACGAAGGACTCAGTTTATCAGGGCCGGTGGGGAACACAAGAGTCGGTTCGGCACCGGGTCTCAGCGGCCGGTCAGCCCTGCCGAGGCCATTCGGGCTCAGAGCACCGGCAGCCTCATGGCGTCGCGCACATCGGCCATGGTCTCGGCGGCCACGGCCCGGGCGCGGGCGCTGCCGTCCCGCAGGACGGCCTCGATGTCGCCGGGATGGCCCAGGTGGCTCTCAATCTTCTCGCGGATGGGCTCGATGCGGCGGGTGAGGGCCTCGGCCACGCGCTTCTTGCAGTCGAAGCAGCCGATGCCGGCCTGGCGGCACTCCGTGCCCACCAGCTGCACCGTCTCGGCGTCGCTGAAGAGCTTGTGGAACTCGAAGACCGGGCAGATCTCGGGGTTGCCGGGATCGGTCCGCCGGAGCCGAGCGGGATCCGAGGCCATCTGGCGGGTGCACTTCTCCAGGATCACCGCCGGATTGTCCCGCAGGTAGATGCAGTTCCCGTAGCTCTTCGACATCTTGCGGCCGTCGAGGCCCGGCACCTTGGCGGCCTTGGTGAGCACGGCCTCAGGCTCGGGGAACACCTCCCGCTGGAAGAGGAAGTTGAAGCGCCGCACCACCTCGCGGGCCAGCTCCAGGTGGAAGAGCTGATCCTCGCCCACGGGCACCTTGTGGGCCTTGTAGATGATGATGTCGGCGGTCTGCAGGAGTGGGTAGCCCAGGAAGCCGTAGCTGCCCAGGTCCGCCACGGCGTTCTGCAGCTTCTCCTTGTAGGTGGGCACGCGCTCCAGCCAGGAGAGTGGGGTCACCATGGAGAGCAGCAGGTGCAGCTCGGCGTGCTCCTTGACCAGGCTCTGCACAAAGAGGGTGGCCCGGTCCGGGTCCAAGCCCGCGGCCAGGAAGGTGGCCGTCAGCTCCAGGGTCGCGGGCCAGATTTCTTCCACGGACTCGTACTTCGAAGTCAGCGCGTGCCAGTCCGCGATCATGTAGAAGGCTTCGCCCTCGCCCTGCAGGCGGGTGAAGTTCTCCAGGGCCCCCACCAGGTGGCCGATGTGCTGGGAGCCCGAGGGCTGGATGCCGGATAGGACGCGACTCATAACGTTCAGACTCCGAGAAACAAGTGGGCGATTGCTTCGACACCCGAGAGGATCACGCCGAAGACGGGACCGATGACGTAGCTCAGGAGGCCGGTGAGCGCGAGCACGATCAGCACGCCGCCCATCCACGGCTGGACGCGGTCGTACTTGGGCAGCCACTGCCAGGGCAGCAGGCCGCGCACGATCCCCGAGCCATCCAGGGGTCCCATGGGCAGCAGGTTGAAGAGGGCCAGCCCGATGTTGATGAGCACCAGCTTGCCCGAGAGGGCTAGGCCCAGGGTCATGCCCGTGCTCAGCTGCAGGACCTGGAGCATCTCCACCTTGCGGGCGAGGAGGGCATGGGCGAAGAGGCGAAACTCCAGGATCCGCGGCACTCCGGAGAGCTTCACCAGCACGATAAGCAGGGTCAGGAAGAGCCCGGCCAGCACCAGGTTTGAGGCGGGGCCGGCCGCAGCCACCAGGGCCATGCCTCCCCGCTGGGTGAAGCGGCGGCTGAGGTTCCGGGGATCCACCGGCACGGGCTTGGCCCAACCAATGAAGGGGAAGCCCGTGGCCATGCCCAGCAGCGGGAAGACAAAGGTGCCCAGGGGATCCATGTGGGCCAGGGGATTCAGGGTCAGCCGGCCCAGCCGCGCCGCGGTGTCATCCCCCAGCTCGTGGGCCGCCCCGGCATGGCTCGCCTCATGCACGCTGAGGCTGAACAGCAGGGCCACATAGCTGACGAGGATGGTTGGTATGGAAAGGCTGTCGAACACCCGGACTCCAGCAATCCTCCAGTCTACAGGGCCGGAGCCGATGACTGGGGTATGGCCTGCGCCGGCAGCGCTGGCGCACCGCCTGCCCCACCTGGAGTTCCCATGCACCTCAAGCCCAACTCGCCCCATGCTGCCGAGGCCGGTCCGACCCTCATCGGGTTCAACCTCGTCAACGGCAAGGAGGTCGAGGGGGACTTGGCCCTGATCCTGTCCAAGTCTCCGGTGGACAGCCGGGACCTAGTGGGCATGTTCCCGGACAGCGGCGACAAGGATGTGGCCCGGGCGGCCAAGGCCGCAGCCGAGGCCTTCCAGACTTGGTCGCGGACCCCGGCCTCCGAGCGCGGGGGTGTGGTGCTCCGGACCGCGGGGATCCTGGCGACCCACCGGGACAAGCTGGCCCACCTCCTCACCCGGGAAGTGGGCATGACACCCCGGGAAGCCCTGGCCGAGGTGAAGGAGGCCCTGGATGCCTGCAGCCACTTCTGCCTCCTGCCTCCGCCCGAGGGCCGGGAGCTGCCCTCGGGCCTCCAGGCCCACCCCCGCCCCGTGGGCGTCTGCGGCCTCCTGGCCACGGGGGCGTCCCCCCTGGCGGCGGCGCTGCGCAAGCTCCTGCCCGCCCTGCTCGCCGGCAACACAGTGGTGTGGAAGCCCAGCGACAATGCGCCCGCGGCTGCCTACCTCCTGCTGCGCGCCTTCATGGAGGCGGGGCTCCCCCCGGGCGTGGTGAACACCATCAACGGCCGGGGCCGGGCCGGCAGCGGCCGGCACTTCCTCGCGGGCATCGACAAAGGCCTGTTCCAGGGCTTTGGCTTCGTAGGCTCCCGCGTGTTGGGGCGCACCGTCGGCGAGCTGTGCGGCCGCAACCTGATCACCCCAAGCCTCGATCTGGTGGGCAAGGGCGCCATGGTGGTGCTGCCGGACGCAGACCTCGACCTCGCGGTGGCGGACGCCCTCGCGGGTGCCTTCGGCCAGGCGGGACAGCGGCCCGTGGGCCTGGGCAACCTCCTGCTGCACGAAACCATCGCCCCGGCCTTCCGCGAGCGGTTCCTGGATGGCCTGGCGGCCCTGCCTCAGGGCAATCCCCTGTCGCATCCCGAGGTGGCCTTCGGCCCGCTGATCAATGCCCGTGCAGCCAAGGCCTTCTCCGAGCACTGGGAGGCGGGCCGCTCGGAAGGTGCCGCGCTGCTGACCGGCGGCGAGACCTGGACCGAGGCCAACCGCACGGACCAGGTGCGGGGCGAGATCGCCTATGGCGCTTACCCTCAGCCCTGCGTCTGGACCAGCGTGACGCCCGCCATGGCCCTGTTCCAGAACCCGGTCTCCGGCCCCTCCGTGAACCTCTGCCCCTTCTCCGACCTGGAGCAAGCCCTTGCCTGGACCCGCGCGGCCTCCTGCGGCTTCGCGGTCAGCCTCTACACCCAGGACCGGGCGTCGATCCAACAGTTCACGCGGGAGCTCCGTGCGGATGTCGCCACGGTCAACCGCCCCGCCGACGCCGCCGAGGCCCGCCTGCCCTTCGCCGGCCAGGGGACCCATCCGGGCGCCCGCCCGGCCGCCGACGGCTTCCGGCGCTGGCAGACCCACTGCGAAGCCGCCTTCGCCGACCTGCCCCCCGAACACCCCCTGGTCCTCGGCTCCGCCCTCACGACCGACTGGGACTGCCTCTGAGGGGGCGGGCCCCGGGGGCACCGGATGCCTCCGGAGTAGCTGTCGGCTATCAGCTGTCAGCTGACAGTCGATAGCTAAAACGGGCTGCGCGCCGCAACCCGACTCAGCCTTCCTGCGACGCATCCAGGTCGGCCATCGCTTGCGCCAGGCTGCCGGGGGGCTGGCCGAGGGCAAGGCGGAGGAGGAACTCGATGTTGCCTTCGCCGCCCTTGATGGGGCTCACGGCCAAGGCCTGGGGGGCCAGGGGCGTCGCCGCGAAGAACTTCCAGATCTCCATCACCACGCGCCGGTGGACAGCCGGGTCGCGCACGATGCCCCCGGCGCCCACGTCGTCGCGGCCCGCTTCGAACTGAGGCTTCACGAGCAGCACCGCCTGGGCCCCAGGCTTGAGGCTGGGCAGCACCGGTGGGATGGCCAAGCGCAGGGAGATAAAGCTCAGATCCGCCACCAAGAGGTCGCAGCGCTCAGGGATGGTGGTGGGGTCCCAGGTGCGGAGGTTCACCTGCTCCATCGACACAACCCGAGCATCGCTGCGGAGCTTCCAGTGCAGCTGGTTGGTGCCCACATCCACAGCGTAGATCCGGACTGCGCCACGCTGCAGCAGGCAGTCCGAGAACCCGCCGGTGCTGGCGCCGGCGTCGAAGCACACCAGGCCCGTGGGATCGATGGCCCAGCGGTCCAGTGCCCCGGCCAGCTTCAGGCCGCCGCGGCTCACGTAGGGCAGCGCCTCGCCCCGTAGGCGGATGGGTGCAGCCTCGTCCACGGCGGTGCCGGCCTTGGTGACAGGCCGGTCATCCACCAGCACGTCCCCGGCGAGGATGCGAGCCTGGGCCCGGGCCCGGGTCTCGCAGAGGCCCCGCTGCACCAGCAGGAGATCCAGGCGCGACTTAGCCATGGGCGGCCCGCTTCTGGCGCTGGATTTCCTGGCGGTAGACGCCGACGTTGCGGTTGTGGTCCCGCAGGCTGGGGGCGAAGCTGTGCCCCCCCTTGCCCGTGGCCACGAAGTAGAGGTCCTTGCCGGTCAGGGGGGCCTTGGCGGCCTCCAGGGCAGTGGCGCCGGGGATGGCGATGGGGGTGGGCGGCAGGCCCGCCACCGTATAGGTGTTGAAGCGGTGGGGCCGGCGGATATCGGCCTGGAGGGGAGCCGAAAAGCGCAGGTCGCCGCTGGCCCAGCGGGCATAGAGGCTGGTGGGGTCGCACTGCAGGCGCATGCCCAGGTCGAGGCGCTTCTTGTAGACGCCTGCCACCCGGGGCTGCTCCTCAGCCAGTTTCGTCTCCTTCTCGACGAGGCTCGCCAGGATCAGCGTCTCGTAGGGCGGCAGCACCCCGCCGTCAAGCTGCGGCCGGATCTGGTCCCGGAAGGCCTCCACCAGCAGCAGCATGACCTCCTCGGGCTCCATGGCGTGGTGTAGGCGGTAGGTGGCCGGGGCCACCAGTCCCTCCAGGTTCTCGGCCTGCTCGAAGCCCGCAGTCCGCGTCAGCCGGGGGCTCTTCCAAAGGGTCCAGAAGACCTCCTCCGGCACGAAGTCCTTCAGACGCCGCTGCAGGGACCAGGCGTGCGCGCCTTCGGGAATGGCCACGAGCGTGAAGTGGATCTCCGCCCGCCGGAGCTTGCCCGCCACATCGGCGAGACTGGCCTGAGGCGTGAAGGTGTACTCGCCGCGGATGAGCTGGAGCTTGCGGGCCCGGGCCCAGAGCCGGAAGAGCGAAGCGGAGCGGATCACGCCCTCGCGCTCCAGCTGGTCGGCCACCTGCTTGATGGTGGTGCCCTTCCGCACCAGGATCGTGGCCTCCTGCTGCAAGGGGCCCTGCCGCTTCCAGGTCCACCAGGCCCCCAGGCTCGGCAGCAGGGCCAGCAGCAGGATGGCCACGAAGAGCCGGAGGGAGAGGACACGACGCGCCATGCCTCCAGAATGCCGTGATAGCGTGGATCCATCCACCGCAGACCAGGACCTCCATGACCGTCGGCTACCGCCGCCAACTCGGTTTGTTCTCCGCCACCATGCTCATCGCGGGCTCCATGATCGGCAGCGGCGTGTTTATCGTCGCCGCGGACATGGTGCGTGAGGGGCACTCCGGCTTCTTCCTGCTTACGGCCTGGGGCCTCACCGCGGTGCTGACGCTCTTCGCGGCCCTGAGCTATGGGGAGCTGGCGGGCCTGTTTCCCCAGGCCGGCGGCCAGTACACCTACCTGCGCGAGATCTATGGCCCCGCCACGGGCTTCCTCTACGGCTGGACCTTCTTCGTGGTCATCGAGTGCGGCACCGTTGCCGCCGTGGCCGTGGGCTTCGGCAAGTACCTGGGCATGTTCCTGCCCGCCATCACGGACACCACCTGGCTCGGCCCCCACTTCGATGTACCGGTCCTCGCCCTCACCCGGACCATCGAGCTTGGGCCCTACCACCTGGGCCTCACCCCGGCGCGGCTCTCGGCCATCGCCGTGGTGCTGCTGCTCACGGTGGTGAACCTCTACGGTGTGAAGCTGGGGGCGCGCATCCAGAACCTGTTCACCGTGGCCAAGATCGGCGGCCTCGCGGCCCTGATCCTGCTGGGCCTGCTGCTGAAGCCGCCGGTGGCGGCCTCCCAGGCAGCCTTTCTGCCCCTGGCGGCCACCTCGGCCCTGCCCTTCCTGACGGCCCTGCTGGTGGTGCAGACCGGCAGCATGTTCTCGGCGGACGCTTGGAACTCCATCACCTTCATCGCCGGCGAGGTGAAGGCGCCGGAGCGCACCATCCCACTCTCCCTACTCATCGGCACCACCCTGGTCTGCGGGCTCTACCTGCTGGCCAACGGGGCCTACCTGAAGGTGCTGGGCCCCACGGGCATTGCCAACGCCACCAACGACCGCGTGGGCAGCGCCGCCCTTCAGGCCCTGCTGGGCAGCGGCGGCGGCCTCATCATGGCGGGCAGCATCCTGATCTCCATGTTCGGCTGCCTCAACGGGCTGGTCCTCTCCGGCGCGCGGGTTTACCAGCGCATGGCCGAGGACGGGCTGTTCTACCCCCAGGCGGCCACGCTGAACGCCCACGGCGTGCCGGGCTTCGGCCTCTGGATCCAGGCCGCCTGGACCTGCCTGCTGACGCTCACGGGCACCTATGGCCAGCTGCTGGACTTCGTGATGCTGCCCACCATCGCCTTCTATGTGTTCACCGTAGGGGGGGTCTTCCTGCTCCGCTGGCGGCGGCCCGAGCTGGAGCGCCCGGTCAGGGCGTGGGGCTATCCGCTGGTGCCCGCGCTCTACATCCTGGGCGCCACCGCAATTGTGGGTGCCCTGCTCGTCTACCGACCAAGCTATTCTTGGCCAGGGTTGGTGCTTGTGGCCCTGGGCTGGCCTGTCTATCTCATCGTCAAGCCCCGCGTCACCGCCTGACCGGAAAAAGGAGCTCGTCATGCTGCATGTCGTCGTGCTGGGAGCGGGCCGCGTGGGCGGCGCCATGGCCAAGGATCTGGCCCCGGAGTTCCGGGTCACCGTGGCGGATCGCTCCGAAGAGGCCCTGGGCCGCATGGGCCAGGCCGGCCTAGCCACCCGCACGGCAGACCTCTCCAGCCCGGAGGCCGTGAAGGCCGCCGTGGCTGATGCGGACCTAGTGGTGGGCGCCGTACCGGGCTTCCTGGGCTTTCCCACTGCCAAGGCCGTGCTGGAGGCAGGCAAGCCGCTGGTGGACATCTCCTTCTTCGACGAGGACTGCTTCGAGCTGGATGCCCTCGCGAAGGCCCAGAACCTCACGGCCATCGTGGACTGCGGCATCGCCCCGGGCTGCCACAACATCATCCTGGGGGACCTCTCCCGGCAGTGGGACCGCGTCACCTCCTTCGAGTGCCTGGTGGGCGGCCTGCCCGCGATCCGCACCTGGCCCTACGAATACAAGGCCGGCTTCAGCCCCATCGACGTCATCGAGGAATACACCAGGCCCTCCCGCTACGTGAAGGACGGCCGCATCGTCACCTTCCCCGCCCTGTCCGAGCCGGAGCTGCTGGAGTTCGAGGGCCTGGGCACCCTGGAGTCCTTCAACACGGACGGCCTGCGCAGCATCCTCAAGACCTTCCCCCAGGTGCCGGACATGAAGGAGAAGACCCTCCGCTACCCCGGCCACATCGAGAAGATGCGCATGCTGCGGGAGTCCGGCTTCTTCAACAAGGAGAAGATCCAGGTGGGAGGGGTGGCGGTGAGCCCCCTGGACCTGACCACGGCCCTGCTCTTCCCCCTCTGGTTCATGGCGGAGGGCGACGAGGACTTCACGGTCATGCGCGTCACCGTCGAAGGCGAACAGGGCGGCCATCCCGTGCGCAAGCAGTTCAATCTGCTCGACCGCTACGACCGCGCCACCAAGACCACGTCCATGGCCCGCACCACGGGCTACTCCTGCACCGCCGCCGTGCGCCTCATGGCCAGCGGTGGCTTCTCCCGCAAGGGCATCAACCCCCCGGAACACCTCGGTCTCGAACCCGGCGCCTGGGACTTCATCCGCGCCGACCTCGCCAAGCACGGTGTCCTCTTCACCGAGAGCGACTGAGCCGGAAGAAGGAAGGTCCACCACAAAGACCGCAAAGACCACGAAGAAGGACGGTCTGATATCGCCCCTGCTTTTCTTTGTGTCCTTTGTGTCCTTTGTGGTTAATTCCCCTTTTTCATACAAAATGCAGATACCCCGAAGACAACGAAGGAAGACCTGATCGGCAGTCTTCTTCGTGGTCTTTCTTTGGTTCTTCGCGCATTAGCGGGATGCCCTCCAGGAGCCGCACAGGTCTAGGCAGGGCTCCCCGACACGGTGAAGCCCATCCCCTTCATCCCCTTCATCCCTGTTAATAAAGCCAGAAGAAACAGGGATAAAAGGGATGAAGGGGATACCCACTCCCTGGCTGCAGCGGCCCCCTTGGCCTGAGGTTCATGCCTTGCCGCGCTGGCGCAGGCACCCCTCAGATTCGGTCCCAGCCGTGGCGCCGGGGTGGTTGTCTGTCTCCGGTGCTTGGCCAGGTCTCGGCACCGGGACTTGGCGAAAACCTGAGCCGCCTCCCCCGGAAAAGCGCGATGAACCCTTTCTTTGTGATTATGTCTTTGCTTCGCCTGATGCTCGCGGGATCAGCCGTCGAGCTCGCGGTGCCTCACGGTGAGGGCGGCGACGTCATTGCCGAGGCGGCTGGCCAGCATCTCGACCAGGGCCACGGAGCGGTGCTGGCCGCCGGTGCAGCCGATGGCGAGGGTGTGGTAGGCGCGCCCCTCCTGCTGCACCAGCGGCAGGGACCAGCGCAGCCAGCTCTCGACCCGCTCCAGGAACTCGCGGAAGTCGTTGGACTCCAGCAGGTATTCCTGCACGGGCCAGTCGCGGCCCGTGAGGGGCTTGAGGGCTTCCACGTAGAAGGGGTTGGGTAGGAACCGGGCGTCCAGGACCACATCGGCATCCGCCGGAATCCCCCGCTTGAACCCGAAGCTGAGCAGCCGGACCGCGGTGTGGCGCGTGGGCAGCTGGGGCACCAGCGCCGCAATGCGATTGCGCAGGTCCGAGAGGGTCAGGTGGCTGGTGTCCAGGAGGGTGGTGGCCAGGGCCCGGGTGGGGGCGAGCATCTCGCGTTCCCGCTTGATGCTCTCGGCGGGGGTGCCCAGGTTCAGGTGGTGCGGGCGCCGGGTCTCGGAGAAGCGGCGCACGAGCACCGAATCCTCGGCCTCCACGAAGACCACCTGCACCGAGGTGCCGTTGAGGCGGAGGCGCTCCAGCAGCGGCGGGAACTCCTGGGCGAACTCCAGCTGCCGACAGTCCATGCCCACCACCAGGCGGTTCATGCCTGGCTGCAGGTGTTTCTCCAGCTCCAGCAGGGCCAGCAGGGGCTCCAGCAGGCGCGGGGACACGTTGTCCAGGGCCGTGCACCCGGTGTCTTCCAGAGCCCCCAGCACAGAGTGCCGCCCGGCTCCCGACAAACCTGTGACGATGATGAGTTCCATCCCATAAACCTAGCAGGGCCGAAGGTTCTGCCCAAGAAAATCGAAGGGGGCCAGCCGGCCCCCTTCGATTTTCTCAGCACAGCGCTGCTGGCTAGTCCTCCAACCCACCCGCGGTGAAGCGAAGCACGCGCTGGATGCCCTCGGGGGGGTTGCCCTGCTCGTCAGGACCCAGCTCGAAGGTCTCGGAGGGACCGCGGAAGGCGTCCTCGTCCGGCGTATAGGCCGCCTGGGGCTCGACCCGGAAGAGGTAGGAAATGATCTCGTCTTCATAGCCGAAGCGCATCTGCTCGAAGTACTCGTAGGACTCCCGCTTGTATTCCACGAGCGGATCCTTCTGGCCGTAGCCGCGGAAGCCGATGGCCTCCTTGAGGTGATCCATGACCAGCAGGTGGCGCTTCCAGGCGGCGTCGATGATCTGCAGGATCGACCAGCGCTCGTAGCTGCGCATGCCCTCGCCGCCCAGCCGCTCGTCCTTGCCTTCGTAGTAGCTCCGGACCAGGGCCGAGAGGGCCTCGGAGGCCTGGGCCTGGGGCTGCTGGCCGATGGCGTCCACTTCGGCCCCGGTGAGCGTGAAGAGCTGCTCCACGCGCTCGCGGAAACCGGGCTGATCGCGCTCGCCCTTGTCCTGGAGGAAGTCGTTGGCGATGCCCTCGGCGATCTCCCCGGCCACCTGCAGCACGTAGTCCCGGGTGTTGCCCTTGAGGATCTCCGTGCGCAGCCCGTAGAAGAAGATGCGCTGCTTGTTCATCACGTCATCGTATTCGAGCAGGTGCTTGCGGATCTCGAAGTGGTGGGTCTCCACGCGCTTCTGGCTGCGCTCGATGGCGCGGGTGACCATGCCGGCCTCGATGGGCTCGTCATCGTTCATGCCCATGGCGCCCATGAGGTTCTTGATGCGGTCGCCCCCGAAGATGCGCATCAGGTCGTCCTCGAGGGACAGGTAGAAGCGGCTGCTGCCGGGGTCGCCCTGGCGGCCGGCGCGGCCGCGGAGCTGGTTGTCGATGCGACGGCTCTCGTGGCGCTCGGTGCCCAGGATGTGCAGGCCCCCCAGGCCGACCACTTCCTCGTGCTCGGCGGCGGTCTGCTCCCGCATCTTCTCCACCAGGGCGGCGAACTCCGGGGTCTCGAAGCCTTCCGCATCGTAGAGGGCGATGTCCTTCTTCTTGGCCTCGAGCCGGGCCAGGCCCTCGGGGTTGCCGCCGAGGATGATGTCCGTGCCGCGGCCCGCCATGTTGGTGGCGATGGTGACCGACCCCTTGCGGCCGGCCTGGGCGACGATCTCCGCCTCGCGCTCGTGGTGCTTGGCGTTCAGCACGACATGGGGGATGCGCGCGGCCTTCAGCGCGTCGGACAGGTCCTCGCTGCTCTCGATGCTCGCCGTGCCCACCAGCATGGGCTGGCCCTTGGTGTGCAGCTCCCGGATCTCCTCGACAATGGCCTTCTTCTTGCCGTTCCGCGTGGAGTAGACCGTGTCGGCGAAGTCCTTGCGGACCATGGGCATGTTCGTGGGCACTACGATCACGTTCAGTTTGTAGATGGAGTGCAGCTCGGTGGCCTCGGTCTCGGCGGTGCCGGTCATGCCTGCCAGCCGCTTGTACATGCGGAAGAAGTTCTGGAAGGTCACGGTGGCGAGGGTCTGGTTCTCGGCGTTGACCTCCACGCCCTCCTTGGCCTCGATGGCCTGGTGCAGGCCGTTGGACCAGCGGCGGCCCGGCATGAGACGGCCCGTGAACTCGTCCACGATGACCACCTCCATGCCCTTGCCATCTTCCTTGGGGCGGACCATGTAGTCCACGTCCAGGCGGTAGAGGTTGTGGGCCAGCAGGGCCTGGTTGAGGCCGTGCAGGGTCTCGATGCTGGTGGGGTCGTAGAGGTTGGTCACCCCCAGCAGGTGCTCGGCGTGGTGGATGCCGTCGTCGGTGAGCATCACCTGGCGGTCCTTCTCGTCCACCTTGTAGTGCACCTCGGGCTTCAGCTTCGGCACGATGGCATCGATGCGGAAGTACTTGGAGGTGTCCTCCTCGCTGCTGCCCGCGATGATCAGGGGCGTGCGGGCCTCGTCGATAAGGATGGAGTCCACTTCGTCCACGATCGCGTAGTTGAAGCCGCGCTGGGTGAACTCCTCCAGCTCCCACTTCATGTTGTCGCGGAGGTAGTCGAAGCCCAGCTCGTTGTTGGTGGCGTAGGTGATGTCGCAGGCGTAGGCGTCGCGGCGCTGCTGGTCGTCCAGGCCGTGCTGGACCACGCCGATGCTGAGGCCGAGCCAGGAATACAGGCGACCCATCCACTCGGCGTCGCGCCGGGCCAGGTAGTCGTTCACGGTGACCAGGTGGGCGCCCTTGCCGGCCAGGGCGTGCAGGTACAGCGGCAGCGTGGCGGTGAGGGTCTTGCCTTCACCGGTGCGCATCTCGGCCACATTCCCCTCGTGCAGGGCCATGCCGCCCACAAGCTGCACATCGAAGTGCCGCATCTTGAGCACGCGCTTGCTGCCCTCCCGGGCCACGGCGAAGGCCTCGGGCAGGATGTCGTCCAAGGTGGCGCCGTTCGCCAGCTTCTCCTTGAGGTAGGGCGTCTTGGCCTTCAGGGACTCGTCGCTGAGCGCCGCCATCTCCGGTTCGAAGTCATTGATCGACTGGACCTTGGCCCACAGCCGCTTGAGCTCCCGGTCATTCTTGGAGCCGATCAGTTTCTTCAGAAGGTTTTCGATCATGCTGTCGTCCAGTCGCGTAAACCACCGATTGTAGCGCGGGACCGCACCTTTTCCCAGCCTCGGACCTGTCGGGCAAGCCTTCCTGGTTGCCGAAGTTACCTACCCAGGACACACTAATCGTTTGGATTCTGGAGGAACCATGGCCATCGAACGCACCTTCGCCATCGTCAAGCCTGACGCCGTTCAGGCTGGCCACATCGGCGAGATCGTCACCGCCATCGAGCAGAGCGGCCTGAAAGTGGTGGGCCTCAAGCTGACCTGCCTGACCCCTGCCCTCTGCCAGGGTTTCTACCATGAGCACGTGGGCAAGGGCTTCTACGCGGAGCTGGAGGCCTTCATGTGTGAGGGCCCCGTGGTCCTGATGGTGCTGGAGGGCGAAGGCGCCATCCTCCGCTGGCGCGAGCTCATGGGCGCCACCAACCCTGCCCAGGCCGCTGACGGCAGCCTCCGCCAGCGCTTCGGCACCCACATCGGCCGCAACGCCACCCACGGCAGCGACAAGCCGGAGAGCGCCAAGTTCGAAGTCAGCTACTTCTTCAGCGCCTTCGAGCAGCAGTAGGGCCACGCAGCGGTCCCCTTCCTGGCAGACTAGGGTGATGGATCACCCTTCCGCCCCCATCCAGGTGGCTGTCTGCGAGGACAACGATGCCCTGCGGGACATCCTGGTTTCCGTGCTGCCCCACTTCGGCCTCCGGGTCTTCGGCGTGGGTTCCTCGGAGGCCCTGGACCGGCTCCTGCAGGAGCGGCCCGTGGACATCGTGGTGCTGGACATCGGCCTGCCTGGGGAAGACGGCCTCTCCGCCGCAGCCCGCCTGCGCCGGGAGCGCCCCCACCTGGGCATCGTCATGCTCACGGCCCGGGCCCTCCTGGACGACCGCATCCGCGGGATGAACCAGGGGGCGGACCTCTACTTCGTCAAGCCCGTGGACATGGCCGAGCTGGCCGCTGCCCTCACCAGCCTCCACCGACGCCTGGCCCAGGCCAAGCCCCGGCAGCGGCAGCCCTGGAAGCTCTCCCAGGGCCGGGGCGTGCTGGAGGCCCCGGATGGCACGGCCATCGACCTCACCGAGAACGAGCGCCTGATCCTGACCTGCCTGCTGGCCGACCCCGGTGCCGCCGTGGATCGGGAGGAGCTGATCCGGGCCCTCAACTGGGAGCGGGGCGAGAAAGTCTACATGCGCCTGGCGAGCGCCGTCAGCCGGCTGCGGGCCAAGGTGGCCGGGGCCGCACCCGAGCACGCCTTCCCCCTCCGGACGCTCCACGGCACGGGCTATGCCTTCCGGGTGGACGAGGACGCCCTGTCATGAGCCGCCTGCTCCGCAGCCTGGGACTCCTGCTGCTGGGCCTGAGCCTCGGGGCCGCCCCACCCCTGGAACTAGGCCAGGACAACCGCCTCCCTCTGGCCGGCCACATGGAGCTCCTCACCGGTGCCCCGGCGGCCACCCTCGAGCAGGCCCTGCAGGGCGCTGCTGAAGGCCGCTTTCAGCCGGTGCCCGGCAACATCACCAAGGGCTACGGCCACGATGCCTTATGGGTCCGCTTCACCGTGCGGGCCACGGAAAAGCAGCACCCCGTCTCCTGGCTGGAGGTGAAGCCCGCCTACCTCCGCGAAGTCACCCTCTTCACCCCCCAACCCGACGGCGGCTACAAGGCTGCCACCGCCGGTGCCGGCCTGCCCTTTGCGATCCGCCCGATTCCCTACCTGGCTACGGTCTTCCCTGTGGCGCCGCCGCCCCAGCCCGGCACCGAGGCCACCTACTACCTGCGGACCGAGACGCCGGGCGCCCGCCTCCTGCGACCCGTCCTCTGGGAGCCAGGCACCTTCCAGCAGGCCGTGAGCACCGAGGCCCTGCTCTACGGGCTCTTCTTCGGCGTGGGGCTGATCATCCTGGTGACCAACCTGATCTACCTGGTCAAGCTGCGGGAGCCCATCCACTTCTACTACGCCGCCTACCTGGTGGCCGTGCTCATGATGTTCGCCACCCTGAACGGCCATGCGGAGCGCTACCTGTGGCCCGGGTCGGACCTGTCCATCCGCTGGGGCGTGCCCCTCTCCGTGGTGGTCCAGCCCTGGCTGGGGGTGTACATCTTCTCCATCCTGACCGACTTCGGCACGGCCTTCCCCCGCCTGGACCGGGCCTACCGGGCCACGGCCCTGGCCCTGACCGCCTTCTTCCTCCTCGCCGCCGCCCTGGGCGGCTACTACCGGGTGGCCCCGCTCACCCAGCTCGTCTTCCTGCCGATCATCGCCATCAATCTGATCGGGGCCCTGGTCATGGCCCTGCGGGGCAACCGGACCGCCACCTTCTACCTGCTGGCCTTTTCGCCGCAGCTGCTTGGGGGCTTCTTCCGGGTCGCCAGCAACCTCTCCCTGCACAACGCCGACTTCCTGGCCGAATACGGCATGCACCTCGGCGCCATGGTCCACCTGACCCTCATGAGCCTGCCCCTGGCCGATCGCATGGGCCGCATCAAGGAAGAGCGGGACGCCGCCCAGCGGGAGACCCTGGAGACCATCGCCCGCCACCAGCTGGAGCTGGAGGGCCAGGTGGCGGCCCGCACCCAGGAGCTTCGGCAGCAGCAGGCCCGCACCGCCGAGGCCCTGGTGCGCGAGCGCGAGGTGGTGGCCGAGCAGCGCCAGTTCCTGTCCCTGGTGTCCCACGAGTTCCGCACCCCCCTGGCGGTCATGGACGGCGCCGCCCAGATGGCCCGTCTCTCCGTGGCGGCACCACCCGCTGAGCTGGTCCGCAGCACCCAGTCCATCCAGCGGGGGGTGGGCAGCCTGCTCCACCTGCTCGATACCTGGCTCACGACCGACCGCATCGCCTCGGGCCTGCGCGCCCTCAAGACCGAGCCCGTGGCCCTGCCCGAGCTGCTGACCGAGGTGGTGAAGCGGGCCGCCGATGCCTCCCGGCGTGACCTGCGGGCCGACCTGGACGAGCTGACCGCAACCACCCTCTGCGACCGCGACCTGCTGGGCGCGGCCCTGCTGAACCTCCTGGACAACGCCCTCAAGTACTCCCCGGCGGACAGCCCTGTGCACCTGCGGGCCCAGGTCCAGGACGGCTGGCTCCACCTGGAGGTCCAGGACCAGGGCCAGGGCATCCCCGCCGATCAGCTCCAGCACATCACCACCCGCTACTTCCGGGGCCGCAACGTGGGCCAGATCCCCGGCCTGGGCCTGGGCCTGCACCTGGTGCGCACCATCGCCGAGCTTCACGGCGGCCGCTTCGAGCTGGCCAGCGTCGAAGGCCAGGGCACCACGGCAAGGCTGGTGCTGCCGGTCGGGGCC
>CAIMQW010000302.1 GCA_903843705.1 uncultured Holophagaceae bacterium
ACCAGGCAAGGGCACTTGTTTTACTCTAATCCTGCCCCTGTCCGCCGAAACCCGGGGCGGAGAGCCCTCTCTTACCACCCTCACCTAGGAGGTCTTCATGGCCGCAATCCTGATCATTTTCATGTTCGTGGCCTGTGTGGGCATCGACTTTCTGGTGCGGACGATCCTGCGCCGCCAGCGGGAACATCGGGAGCGCCAGACTCGAGAAGCGGTGCTCAAGACCTCGATCAAGTTGGATTTCACCCATGAGGCCAAGAGCCTGAAGCGGGTCGAGGTGCCGAATCCCAAGGCCCGCATCCTCGCCGTCGATGACGAGGGCGTGGTGCTCGACTCCTTCCGCCGCATCCTGGTGCTGGAAGGCTTCAGCGTGGACACCGTGGAGCACGGCCCCGAGGCCCTGGGCCTGGTGCAGCGCAACGACTACGACTTCGTCTTCACCGACCTCAAGATGCCCGACATGGATGGCGTGGAAGTGGTGAAGGCCGTGAAGCACCTGCGGCCTGACGTGGACGTGGTCGTCGTCACCGGCTACGGCAGCATCGAGACCGCCGTCCAGACCCTGCAGCAGGGCGCCTGCGAATACGTCCAGAAGCCCTTCACCGCCGATGAGCTGGGTGAGTTCGCGAAGAACCTGCTGATCAAGCGCCAGGCCCGCATTGCTTTCGCCCAGCGGCCCACTGTCCGCGTGGTGACCCCGGAGATGGCCGAAGTCATCCCCGCCGCAGAGTTCTGTGTGCCCGGCGGCGCCTTCCTCTCTCCCGGTCACGCCTGGGTGCGCCTCGAGCCCGAAGGACAGGTCCGGATCGGCATCGATGACTTCCTGCGCAAGGCTCTTGGTGAAGTGAAGGAAGTGGTCCTGCCTGAGCGGGGCAAGACCGTCCGCCAGGGCGAGGTTCTCTTCACCCTCAAGAGCAAGCTGGGCAGCGTCAGTGTGGCCTCGCCGATGTCCGGCAAGGTAGAGCATGACAACGCTGGCCTGAAGTCGGATCCGGGCGAGCTCATCGCGAGCCCCTACGACCGCGGCTGGGTGTGCCTGATGACCCCCAGCGACCTCGCCACGGAGCTCGGTTCCCTGAAGATCGGCAAGCCCGTCATCGACTGGTACCAGGACGAGATCGCCCTCCTGCGGGGCGAGAATGGCCCCCTGGCCAACGGCAACCTGGACTGGACGCTCTTCCAGCAGAAGTTCCTGACCCCCAAGGCCTAAGTCACAGGCCGGCGCACCACCCGAAGGGTTCGGAGCTCAGGCTCCGAACCCTTCGCCTGCGTGATAGCTGGAGCGCGCCAGGGGGGCGGACACCACTCGCTCGAAGCCCATCTCCAGGCCCTTGATCCGGTACATCTCGAACTCGGCCGGCTCCACGAAACGTTCCAGGGGCAGGTGCAGCTCCGAGGGCGGCAGGTACTGGCCGAGGGTGGCGATGTCCACCCGGCTCTCCCGCCAGTCGGCCATGAGCTCCAGCACCTGCTCCGGGGTCTCACCCAGGCCCACCATGATGCCGCTCTTCACCCGCATGCTTGGGGCGTTCTCGTCGCGCCAGTCCGCAGTGCGCCGCAGGACCTCCTGGCTCTGGGCGTAGTCCGCGTCGGGCCGCACCCGCCGGTAGAGGTGGGGTACCGTCTCGACGTTGTGGTTCAGCACGTCGGGCCGGGCTTCCAGCACCGTGAGCAGGGCCGTGGCGCTCCCGCCGAAGTCCGGAATAAGCACCTCCACGCCGCAGCGCGGCGACAGGGCCCGGATCCAGCGGATGGTCTCGGCGAAGTGCACGGAACCCCCGTCAGGCAGGTCGTCCCGGTTCACAGAGGTCACCACGGCGAACTTCAAGGCCAGGCGGGCGACGGCCTCGGCCACCCGCTGGGGTTCCCCACCGTCGAGTTCCCCAGGGCGACCCTTGCCGACATTGCAGAAGCCGCAGTGCCGGGTACAGATCGCCCCCATGAGCATGAAGGTGGCCGTGCGGTGCACCCCCCAGCACTCATGCAGGTTGGGGCAGCGGGCCTCCTCGCAAACCGTGACCAGCTTCTGTTCCCGCATCAGGGTCTCAATCTCGGCCACCCCCTCCAGGGCCGGGAGGCGGATCTTGAGCCAATCGGGACGGGCGCTGGGGAGGACTGGTGGTCTGACCATAGCCGTCCATTGTGCCTGGGGGTCAGGTTGAGGTCACCCTTCCAGGGCTGGCCGGCCCCCAGGTGTGACGGATTTCCCTTTTCAGCCGGCGGGGAGGCCCCGGGTAGAATGGGAATATGTCCGACGCCCCCCAGGAAGTCCCTGTGATCCCCGCCGAGCCGGCGCCCGCCCCTGCGGCCCCGACGGTGTTCGAGCCCCCGAAGGGGTTCGAGACCAAGTTCCGTGGTTTGGCGCTGCATCTGGCGACCTTTGATGGGCCCCTCGACCTCCTGCTCTACCTGATCCAGGAGCAGAAGCTGGACCTCCTGAACCTGCCCATGGCGGAGGTCACCCGGCAATACATGGACTACCTCCAGGTCATGGAGGAGCTCAACCTGGAGATCGCCGCAGAATACGTGGCCATGGCAGCCCAGCTGCTGCAGATCAAGTCCCGCCTCATGCTGCCCCGGCCGCCCGAGGCCTGCGGCGAGGAGGATCCCCGCGAGTCCCTGGTGCAGCGGCTGCTGGACTACCAGCAGGTGAAGGCCGCCGCCCAGATACTCTCCGAGCGCGAGTCCGACTGGCAGAAGATCGCCTTCGCGCCGGGCATCGACCTGGAGGACCACAAGCGGGTGGAGGAAGAGCCGATCAAGGCCACCCTCTTCGACCTGCTGGGTGCCTACCGGGAAGCCCTGAAGAACCTGCTGCCGCCCCCCCCGGTGGAGGTGCGCACCCAGCCCAAGTCCTTGGAGCAGCGCGTGGCCGAGGTGCTCCGTGACCTCCAGGATGGCCTCTGGAAGCCCTTCCAGGGCCTGCTCAGCCAGGCCCGCACCCGGGAAGAGCTGGTGCTCACGTTCCTGGCCCTGCTCGAGCTGGTCCGCACCGGCCGCATCGCCCTGGTGCAGGGCGAAACCTTCGGCGAGATCCGGGTCAAGGCCGCCGAGGCCGCGTGAGTGGCGCCGCGGATCCCCTCCGCAGGGCGCACCGGCTGGCCTACGGCCTGGGCTTGGCGCTGTGCTGCGGCACACCTGGGGTGATTGCACTCCTGCTCCTGGCGGGCGTGATTCCGCCGGGGACCGAGACGCCGGAGGGGATCCACCAGCAGGTCGGCTACCTCTTCACTGGCCTGGTCTTCCTGGCGGCGGCCTGGGTGCTCTGGCGCAGCGGACAGGTGCTGCGGGGGTTCCGGGAACTGACCGAAGCCCAGCGCCCCCTGGTGCTGCTCCGAGAGTGCCTCCTCTATGCGGCGGTGCTCGACCTGAGCAGCCTCTGGGGCCTGCTCTACTGGAGCCAGGTGGGCAGCCAGGCCGGTCGGCATGCCTGGAGCTTCATCCTGCTCACGCCGGCCCTCTTCCTGGCCCTGGTCCCCCGCGAAGCCCGCTGGCGGAAGGCCTTGGAAGGCTGAGGTCAGGCGGTATGCTGGGATGTTCCGTGTCCTGGAGTGTCCATGCGTGATCCCGAGCAGCCTGATCCCGCGCTGGGCGCCACCGTGCGCCTGCGGATCGGAGAGCCGCTGGCGCCCTCCGCGGAGGCCACCCAGCAGCTGGCCGCAGGGGAGCCTGCGGATCCTGCAAGCACGCAGCGGCTGGTGCTGCCCATGGGGGCCACCCAGCCGCTGTTCGCCGGGGAGCCGGTGAACCCTGCAAGCACGCAGCGGCTGGTGCTGCCGGTCGAGGCGACTCAGCCGCTGTTGGCTGGCGAGCCCCTGGATCCTGCAAGCACTCAGCGATTCGTGCTGCCGGTCGAGGCAACCCAGCCGCTGACGGCCGGGGAGCCCCTGGATCCTGCAAGCACTCAGCGGATGGTGCTGCCCGTCGAGGCGACCGTGAAGGGGCTCCTGCCACGCCTCGAGGGAGACGCCGGCCAGGCCTCGAACCGCACCAACCTGAACCCGGGAGTCCCGCCGGTTCTGGCACAGACCTCGATGCCACCAATGCCGGCCCCGCCGACGCCCGTCCCCTTCGCCTGGAAGCTGCCGGCTGCACTCGTTGGGTTGATCGCGCTGGGGGTCGTCGTCTTCCTGATCCTCTCCCGGCTGCCGGTCCCCCCACCCTCCGCAGCGACGCCGTCGCCTCGGCCTGCGGTGGTGGTGCCCCACGCAGGAGAAGCCCTCCCGGCCTCGGTCCAGGCCTATGTCGACAAGGCCCAGGCCGGGGACGTCAACGCCATGCGGATGCTGGGAGCCATGTACTACAACGGTCTGGATGTGCCCCGGGACCCGGTCAAGGGCCTCGCCTGGTACCGGAAGGCCGCCGAGCAGGGCAGCATGGCCGCCCGGGCCGAGCTCGACAAGCTGGAGCAGTCCGGGAAGTAGGGCTAAGGAGCTGTCCGCCAGGCCAGCACCTTGGCCGTGGCGGCCGGACCCACGGTGGCGATCAGGGTGGCTTCCTCGGCCTCGCGCACCTGGGTGACGCTGCCGAAGGCCAGGAGCAGCTTCTTGGCCGTGGCAGGGCCGACCCCCGGGATCTGGGTCAGCTCCGTCTGCAGGGTGCGCTTGGCGCGCAGGGCCCGGTGGTAGCTGATGGCGAAGCGATGGGCCTCGTCCCGGATGCGCTGGAGCAGCTGCAGCACCGGCGAGGACTTGGGGATCTTGAGCGGCGTGGTGGCGCCGGGCCGGAAGACCAGCTCCTCCTTCTTGGCGAGGCTGGCCAGTTCCAGCTGCTCCAGGCCCAGTTCCCGCAGCGCGGCCTCGGCGGCGTGCAGCTGGCCCAGGCCACCGTCGATGAGGACCAGGTCCGGGAAGTCCTGGCCTTCGTCCTTCATGCGCTTGTAGCGGCGGGTCACGGCCTCCTGCATGTTGGCGAAGTCGTCGTTCTGCTCGTTGGTCATCTTGAAGCGCCGGTAGCGGGCCTTGTCGGGGCTGCCGTCGCTGAACACCACACAGCTGGCCACCACCTCGCGGCCCTGGCCGTGGCTGATGTCGAAGCACTCCAGGCGGCGGGGCAGGTGGCTGAGGCCCAGGAAGGCCTGGAGCCCCTCCAGCACGGCCTCGTTGAGGCGGGCCGGCTCGAACTTGCGCTCCAGTGCCAGGCGGGCGTTCTCCTGGGCCATGCTCAGCAGGTCCACCTTCTCGCCCTTCTGGGGCACGTGGATGCGGACCTTGGTGCCCCGCAGGCCCGAGAGCCACTCGCGCAGCAGCTCCGATTCCTCGGGGTCCACCTCGGCGAGGATCCGGGCCGGGGGCGCGTCGGCGCTGTAGACCCGCTGCAGCACGCCGGCCAGCACCTTGGCATCGAAGGTCTCCACGTCGTCCAGCAGGTATTCCTGGCGGCCCACCATGCGGCCCTCGCGCATGAGCAGCCGGTGCACGCAGCCCTGGCCATCCAGGACGGCGCTGCCGAAGATGTCCGTGTCGTCGAGGTCGGCGCTGGCGGCCTTCTGCCGCGTGAACCAGGCGTCCACCTGCTGCAGCGCGTCCCGGTGTTGGGCCGCCTGCTCGAAGGCGGCGGCCTCGGCGGCCTTCCACATGGCGGCCTCCAGCCGGGCCTTCAGTTCCTCGCGCTTGCCCTCGAGGAACAGCCGGGCCTCCCGGGCCTGCTCGCGGTAGGCCTCCTGGCTGACCGCGGCGATGCAGGGCGCGGTGCAGCGGTGCAGCTGATACTTGAGGCAGGCCCGGCCCCGCTTGCCGTCGATCTCGATGTCGCAGTCGCGGATCTGGAAGAAGCGGGTGACCAGCTCCGCCGTGCGGTAGGCGGTGCTGGCGGGGAAGAAGGGCCCGAAGTAGAGGCTGCCGTCCTTGCGCAGCTTGCGGGTGACATAGACCTTGGGAAAGGCCTCCTTCCAGGTGAGCTTCACGTAGGGGTAGCTCTTGTCGTCCCGCAGCAGGATGTTGAAGGGCGGGAAGTGCTCCTTGATGAGGTTGTTCTCGAGGACCAGGGCTTCCAGCTCCGTCTCGCAGACGATGAGCTCGAGGTCCCAGATGCGCGCCACGAGGCGCCGGGTCTTGGCATCCAGGGACTTGTTCTGGAAGTAGGACTTCACGCGGTTCCGCAGGACCTTCGCCTTGCCCACGTAGAGCAGGTTCCCGCCCTCATCCCGGTAGAGGTAGCAGCCGGGCCGCTGGGGCAGGTCCGCCAGCTTCCGCTTCAGGAAGGGGGACTTCTCCAGGTTGGTGCGGATCACGGCCATGGCTTCGCCTCAGGACGGCTGGCCGGGCTTCTTGTCCCTCTTCAGGTAGATGAAGGCGAAGACCACCGCCGGGCCGAGCAGCATGAGGGCGAGCACGAGACTGTCAGGCATGGATCACACCATCATCGAAGCCGGGGCAGGAGCGCCAGGAGCAGAAGCGGAAGGAGCAGCAGCAACATGATGAGCCAACTGGAGCCATGCGCGAAATTGAGGGTCCAGCCCAGCCCCAGCTGCTTGGGTACCCAGAGCGCGGGATCGTCCGGATTCACGTAGAAGAGCCCCCACCGGTAGTGCCGGGTATCGACCGGGCCCAGGCCGTTCCGCTTCATGTCCCGGATCATGAGGCCCACGCCCACGGCCAGAAAGAGGAAGAACAAGGCCAGGATCACCCACAGGCCCATCATCCCCACCCGGAGGATGGCCACGGGGGCCAGCATGAGCAGCTCCATGCCCGTGGCCATCAGGCCCCGCAGGGGCGCCATGGCCGCGCCCTTCCGGCCGTCCGGATCCTGCTCGGTGCCGGTGAAGGCGTTGCCTGAGAGCAGCAGCAGCGCCCAGGCGAAGGCCGGGATCCCGAAGATCAGATAGGGCAGGCCGCGCAGGGGAGTCCAGCCGTTGGCCCGCCCGTGGCTGTCGAAGTGGGTGGGCAGGGGATCCGGCAGGCCCCTCAGCAGGGTTGGCAGGAGGAACAGCAAAACCACGGCCACTCCCAGGGGGAGCAGGTCCCAGCGGGAGAACCAGCGGCTGCGCGGGGGCTCGATCGGCGGCATGCCCCCAGGTTATCCCGTCTGGGCTACTCCAGGCGCCCCTCCTGCGGTGGGCTCGCTAGGCGCTCGGGTTCTCTTGTATTATGGTTAATGTGTCTGTCTTTTTTCCTTGGGAACACGCCCGTGCGCCAGTCCCCCCTACCCGTGCCTCCGGCCGAAGTCTGGGGCGGTGCCTTGCTCGGTGCGGCCGAAGGGCTGGCTGCCACCGGCGTCCCCTGGCACGGGGTCCTGCAGCTGCTGGAGGAAGCGGGCCTCGGCCCGCCTCGAGCCGAGGTCTGGGTGCCACTGGCGGCGAACCTGGCCTTCCACGCCGCGGTGGAGCGGGACCACGGCCGGGAGGCCCTGCGGGCCATGGGGCGGGTGGTGCCGGATACGGCCCGCTTCGCGCCGGACATGGACACCCTCGATCGTGCGCTCAGGGTCCTGGAAGTCGCCTACCAGGTGAACCACCGGGGCAAGGGCATCGGGGGCTACTACTGCACCTTCCACCGGCCAAAGCACGCGGAAGTGGTCTGCGAGAACCCCTACTCCTGTGACCTGGACTTGGGCATCCTCGAGCGTCTGGCGGAGCAATACGGTGGGTCTGGCGCCCAGGTCAGCCACCGGCCGGGCGCGACCTGCCGTCGGCTGGGAGCCAAGGCCTGCGTGTTTGATCTACGCTGGTAGGATGCTGCGTCTCGAATCCTTCCCCGTGGGCCCTCTGGGCTGCAACTGCACCCTGCTCTGGGAGCCCGCGACGGGGCTCGGAGTGGTCGTGGACCCCGGCGGCGACGCCGTCAAGATCCGCAAGCGGGTGGAGACCCTGGGCTTCCAGGTGACGGCCCTGCTGCACACCCACGCCCACTTCGACCACGTGGGCGCCACGCGGGAGCTGCAGGACCTCTGGCAGTGTCCAGCTCACCTGCACAGCGACGATGGGTTCCTCATCGAGGCCCTGCCTCAGCAGACCGGGAGGTTCGGCATGCCCACCATCCCGCAGCCGGACATGGTGGAGCTCAGCGCGGGCGACCAGCACCTGGACCTCACGACGCTCCACACCCCGGGCCACACGCCGGGTTCCTGCTGCTTCCACGGCGCCTTCGAAAAGGGCCAGGTGTTGCTGGCGGGAGACACCCTCTTCCGCGGCGGCGTGGGCCGCACGGACCTGTGGGGCGGCAGCTGGGAGCTGCTGGAGCAGAGCATCCGCCGCGAGCTCTACATACTCGACGGTGGGACCCTGGTGATCCCCGGGCACGGGCCCGCCACCACCATCGGTGAAGAGGCTGAGAGCAACCCCTACGTGAGGCGCTAGCTGTAGCGACGAGGGGCGGTGAGCCATCAGCTCCTCCCACGGCCAGCCAGTCATATCAAATGGATCATCGGGAGCATGTGCGCTTCACTGCGAATCTAGCGGAGCTTTGCAAGTTATTTGGATTGTAATGAAAAAAAAATTAGTCGAAAAAATACCTATAATATCTAGATATTTAATGGGAATTAATTAAATATGACCAATTTGGTTGCATCATTGACCAATAATTCGCATAGAATTCCCGACAACCTTGAACAAACCACGCACCACCGGATCAGCCTGGCTGTCCCATGCCTGCTGGCAGCGCCGCATCTTGGCGATGGCTAGGGTCCGCATCAGTCACTTCTTTGGAGGAATCCAAGCCATTAACAAATGGAGTCACCCCTTACCCAAGGGCCCGGCCCTTCATGTGGCCACCACGCAATACACCTAGAGGAGGTCAGCAATGAATACCAAGAACTTCTGGAGCAGGTTTGCTGTTGGGGCCCGGCGGAACTTCACCGTTGCCCTGATCTGCAACCTTGCGCTCTCCACGGCGGCGGGGATGGCCCAGGGCCTGCCCAAGCCGCAGCCTCCTCCCCTGCGCCCCACGCCCCTCCCTCCTCCGAAATCTTCTGGTGCCACGAACTATGCCCTGGGCCTCAAGATTCCTGATCTGGCCACCCTGAACCGGCAGATCCAGGCGCAGGGACCCAAAGCGGCCGAGCTATTGCGGCTCGACGCCCTCGCCCAGGGCGCGCTTCCACCCGGAACCCGAACCCAACTTCCTGGCCAGGCGATCCACCAGCGTCTGCCTTCGGCCGGTGCGGGATCCTTCGATTGGACTCCCTTCATCCCGAACTGGCCAGTCAAGAACCAACAGAACTGCGGTTCCTGTTTCATCTTTGCCGCGGCCGGCGTCTTCGAAGCCAGCTACTACATCCGCAATGGGGTTCGCATCACGGTATCGGAGCAGAGCCTCCTGGATCGCACCGTCAATCCGTGGGTCTGTGAAAACTCTGACCGGGGGGGTGGCTGGTCTGCCGAGCCTCTGACGCAGCTGATGACCCTCGGTGACGCAAGCCAAGTGGCCTACCCCTATTCGGGATCCAAAGGCACCCCTCGTTTGAATGTCCCCATGCCCTACCGTGCCCTCGTGTGGGGTTTCGTCGGAAACGTGGTTTCCCCGACCGCCGCCCAAATCAAGCAGGCCCTGCTGGAACATGGTCCGCTTGTGCTTAGTGTCCATGCCAGCAAGGGTGGCCGTCTCGATCCAGCCACGGACCTGCCTGGCTCCGAGGGCAATCATGCGGTAACCCTCGTCGGCTGGAACGATGCCACCCGCTCCTGGAAGATTCGCAATTCGTGGGGCCCAGGCCAGGGGGAACTCGGCTACAACACCGTTTCCTATGCGCCCGAGGGCCATGGCACTTCGGTGCTTTGGGTCGAAGCACAGTGCGAAAAGTACTCCTTGCCTGCCGCGGCCCAGAAGGTCATTGACGATATCCAGCAATTCTTCCTCGGCGGCGTCAAGCCCATGGTGATGACCGCAGTGGGCCTCTTCGACTCAGAGGTGCTAGGCTTCCACGTCAAGCTTGATAGTGGCTCCGTCCAGAGCGATGCCCTGAAATCCGTACTTTCGGGGGCTGTTTCCGTTTGGCGCGGAACCGATCAAGGCACCCGACTCACCTTCACCAACGCGACCATTGTTGTGTCCAAATCCGGGGCTGTCATGACCGGGTTCAGCGGAGGTGGTGGGCTGACGGTGACGGTCCAGGGCCAGCAGGTGGTCCTGGGCAACGGTGCAACCGTGGCGTGCACAGCCACAGGCCAACTCTCCGGCAAGGGGCACCTGCAGGCGCTCAACCACGCTTTCGAGGTCAACTACAAACTGTCCGCCTCGGGGCTGTCCGCGGACGGCCAGTGGGCTGGGGGCGAAACGGGATGGCACGATGTGCCCGGCTTGCGTGCTGAATACCAGGTCAAGAGTCCGCAGGTTGTCATCGCCCTGCGGAATGGGGCAGTCACGACGACCTTAGGGGCCTCTAAGATTGAAGCCCGGAGCAAGGATACGAACCCCGCTACGAATCAGCCGTGGGCTTCGGCGAACCTCTCTACATCGAACCAAAGCATCAGTCCCCAGGGGGACATCACCCTTCCCTTGCCCTCGCTGCCGCAGCCTTCGGATGTGAACAAGAGTGCTCGGGATGCCTGCCGCCGGAACTGCCCACCGGGACCCTTCCATTCGGACTGCCAGAAGGCTTGTGACGTCGCCTTCCCCGGCCCTCCGGGCATGCCGTCGCTTCACCCGATCTCCATCCGGATCAACTCCGTCATCAAGTAGCGACAGCGGAGGGGTCGAACCTCTGAGAAGGTGCGCCCAGTGCCCATGCCGATGGGAACCGGGCGCTACTTCTCCGGGGCGGCGGCCAGCTCGCTCCAGAGGGAGGCTTGCCAGTAGGAGGCCAGGGCGGCGAGCTTCTCCTCATCGTTGCCTTCCCGGCGCGCATTCGCGATCTGGTAGGCGAGGCGCGCTGGGGTGGGCACGAAGCCCGCCGAAGCCTTGGCCCGGGCGGCGGCTTCCCGGGCGTTGCGCCGGGCCAGGTCCAGTTGGGCAGTGAGCGCTCGGCGGTTCTCGAGCACCACGGCTCCGCGCGCGTCGAACCCGGCGCCGAGTGAGTACCACTTGTTGACCAGCTTGGCCCCGTCCAGGAAGGCATAACCGGCTGCGGCGAGGCGGATGAGCTTGGCGCCATCACTGGACTTCTCCTGGCTTTCGGCCAGCAGCTTGGCTTTCTGGGCCAGGTAATAGTCAGCCTCGCGGTTGGCGATCAGGGCCTTGGCCTCCTCGAGGGACAGCCCCTTGCCCTTGGCCACTTCCTCCGTGATCAGGGCGTCGAAATAGGCGAGCACGGCCGTGGCCAGCGAGGCGTAGCTGGTGACGGCCCGGCTCACGGCCTTGGTGCTGAGGGGCTTGGTGTCGCCTTCCTCCACGATGAAATCCTGCATGTCCCGGGCAAATTCGAGCTGGACCTTGGACAGATCGTAGTAGATCAGGGGCAGGGTGATCCGGGTCATGAGGGACTCGAGGTTTTCGCTTTTAAGCTGGACCTTCTTCTCCTGGATTTTCTTGAGGACGGCCACGGCGGGAGTGGCGAAGTCATCGGCGATCAGGGCAGCTGCCCGGGCCTTCACGTAGGTGGTGCAGACCTTGGAGCTGTTGAGCTGGCCGCCGCGGGACTGGCGCAGGGCCTTGAGCTCCAGCTGTTGCCCGAAGGCCGTGACCTCGCTGCTGATGGCGGCGGCGCTCTGGATGGCGTCGAGGAGGCCTCCCTGGTCGCCCTTGAACATGTGGGCGTAGGCCGAGACGGTGCGGGTGGCAGCGTCGAAGGCGCTCACGGTCTGGACATAGCCTTGGAGGGCGGGCATGAGGAAGCCGTTGCGCTCATCGCGCTTGGCAGTCTCGAAGGCCTTGTCGGCCTCGGCCATGAGGTGGGTGTAGATCGGGGGCGGCACGCCGGTGGCCTTGACCTCATTCCTGAGCCCGACCGCCTCACGCTCGACCCGGGACTTCCAGGTCGCCAGCTTCGTGCGGAGGAGGGTCTGGGTCGCCAGAGCCGGCTCCATCTCAGCCTCGGCGATGGGTTCGGTGCGGGGCAGCTTGTCCCGGGTGAGGAACTCGTAGGCCTCGTGGATGTCCCCGATCTCCTTGACCTCCAGGCCCAGCTTCTGCCCCACCAGCAGGAGGTCCACATCCTGCCCGGTCTTCGGGTCCTTGTGGTTGCGGCAGCCCAAGGGGAAGCCGAAGCGCTTGATGCCCGCCTGCTTGGCCCCCTCCATCTTCTGGACGATGCCAGTCACGGGTCCGGCGGTGCCGTCCGGGTTGATGGTCCCGGTCATGGTGGTGTCCTGGGGGATGGTCTTCCCCCTCAGGAGGGCCAGCATCGCGGAGGTGGTCAGCATGCCGGCGGAAGGACCGTCCGTATGCCCGGACACGTGGACATTGAACTCGCAGTCCGAGATGGAGGCTCCCAGGGTCCGGGTCGCGTTGAAGGCGGCCAACCAGACGGCGGTGCGCCACTGGTTCCCCCCGCCCCCGGCGAACTCCTCGGAAACGCCGACGGAGACGGTTCCGGTCCGGTTGGGGCTCACGCGGATGCGGGCGGGGGCAGTCCCCCCGGTGGCGTTGGCGCCGGACTGTCCCGAATACCAGACGAACTGGACGGTCGCCTCCCGGGTCTCCGAGAGAATGGCGTTGCCGCTCCCCGGGAGACCTGGGAGCTCCCAGCCGAGTGCCTTCGTGAGTCCCCACCCGACCAGCCCACAGAGCCCCACCAGGGCGGCACCCCGAAGGGCGAGGGCCCGTGGGGTCGTCCCCTTTGGCTTGGCTGGGGCTGCCGCGGAGGCTGCTCCGGTGGCCGGGGAGAGCGCTGCAGCCGGCGCGGCCTGGGTCCTCGTGCGGATCTCCCGCAGCTCCAGCTTGAAGGAGGCGATCTCCAGGATGTCGCCGGGCTGCCAGAGCCACTCCGTGATGCGCTCCTGGCCATGTTTGGTTCCGTTGGTGCTGCCCAGATCCTTCAGTCGCACCTGGGCACCGTCGAAGAGGATCTCCGCGTGGGTCGAGGAGCACCGGACATCCGGCAGGACGATGTCCCCCTCCATCCGGCCGATCACCGTGCGGGCCCGGAAGATCTCTTCGGTGCGGGGGGGCTGGTCCGGCGCATGGAGGATCAGGAAGTAGGACGGCTCGGCCGCGGCCATGACCTCCTTGTCCACGACCAGGGTGCCCTTGGGGCCCAGCAGCGGGGCGGCACTCAGGTCCTCGAGCGTCAGCTCATGACCGCCGATCTGGACCTTGGTCCCTGGCAGCCAGACCTGGTCGGTCACGGGCTTCCCATCCAGCAGGGTGCCGTTGGTGCTGCCGAGATCCCGGATGCGCAGGGTCATCCCTTCCAGGAGCAGCTCCGCATGGGTGGACGAGCAGCGTGGATCCTGCAGCAGGATGTCCCCATTCACGCGGCCGATCACCGTGCGTGGCTTGAGGATGGCCTGAGTCCTGGGGGGCACTCCGCCTGGCGTGTGGATGGTGACTACGAAGGCCGCAGCAGTCATGCCTCTTCCTTGGGATCTCGGCTCGCGCCGTAATGGGTATGGTCCTGCCAGATTAGCGCGAGAGAGACGCCGTGCGGGGGCTCGTTCCGGATGAAGAGCCGGGGGATGGGCAGGCCTTTGGCGATCAGAGCTCCGAGAAGGCCAAGGGGAAATCAGAGACCTCGGTGCTCTTCTGGGTGGCAGGAGCCTGGGTTCCCTTGGTCAGTTCCTTGACCCGCTGGGTGATGTAGGCATCCAGCGCGGTGAAGGTGATGAAGCCCTGCCGGTCCTTCTGGGCCTTGCCCTTCAGGCCTTCCACCAGGGCCTTGGTGAAGGCGCCGTTGTTCCAGGCGGGGTGCTCCTGGGACTTCTGGCCAGGTCGGGAGGAGGTGATGACCACCAGTCCCTGCCCCCCATCCTTGAGGTCCTGGAGGAACTGCCGCAGGTCGGGCACGCCCCGCATGGCGGTCCCGGTGACATTCCCGGCGTGACACGTGTCCATGA
>CAIMQW010000303.1 GCA_903843705.1 uncultured Holophagaceae bacterium
ACCCTGCTGGCCCAGTTCGACATCGGCGCCCTGCTGGTGCTGGACCAGGGACGGCTCGTGGGGCTCTTCTCCGAGCGCGACTACGCCCGCAAGATCATCCTCAAGGGCAAGGCCTCCAAGGACACGTTGGTGCGCGAGATCATGAGCGAGAAGCTGAGCTGCGTGACCCTCTCTCAGACCGTCCAGGAGTGCATGGCCCTCATGACCGAGCGGCACGTGCGCCACCTGCCGGTCATCGATGGCCAGGACAAGGTGCTCGGCATCCTCTCCATCGGCGACTTAGTGAAGGAGACCATCTCCGACCAGAAGTTCACCATCGAGCAGCTGGTGCACTACATCCAGAACTAGGCTTCGGCGCGGAAGAACCGCAGGATCTCGTCCTTCTGCCGCAGAGCGTCCGCGTGGCCGAGGGCGATGAGCTCCCGGGTGTAGCTGGGCTCGAAGAGCAGGTAGCTCAGCACCGCGGATCCGGTCCGGTGGGTGATACCTGCCCGCCGGAAGAAGAACCGCACCACCGTCGGCAGGGACCGGGCGTGCTTGCCTGAGAGGGAGGCCAGGTTCCGACTCGGGGAGATGACCAGGGTCTCGATGGGTCGCAGGTCCAGGCCGGGCAGCTCCGCTTCGGGGATCCGCTCCAGGGTCTGGTTCACGCGCTGGAGCTGCTCCAGGTCGCTGTTGAGGCTGTCCACGAAGACGCTGTCCAGGACCTGTCCGGCGATCTCCGCGAGGGTGGGGTACCGGTGGCCCTCCATGGCCTTGCGCTCCTCCCGCTCGGTGCCGGCGACGCCGATGATCATCACGCGGTCCGCCCCCAGGTGCAGGGCCGGGCTCACCGGGGCGAGGAAGCGCACCGAGCCGTCCCCGAAGTACTCCCGGTGGATCTTCACCGCCGGGAAGAGCAGGGGGATGGCGCTGGAGGCCAGCAGGTGGTCGATGCCGATGCGGGTGCGGGCCCCGGCGCGCCGGAACCGCTGCCAGGAGGCGATCTCCGGGTGCCCCTCGAAGAAGCTCACGGACTCGCCGGAGCCATAGCCCGAGCAGGTCACGGACAGGGCGAAGAGGTGACCCCGCTGCAGGGCGGACTCGATCTGGTCGAAGCGGATGATCCGCTTGAGCAGCCGCCGCAGGGGCGCGTTGTCCAGCAGGGATCGGCGGGAGGGCTGGAGGTGGCGCGGGCGGAACAGCGAGGCGAACCAGCGCAGGCTGTTCAGGGTCATGCCCCAGGCATCGGCGCGGTAGATCTGGTCGCTGCTGAAGTTCCCCCAGACCTGTTCCAGGCGCCGGATCCCCACCTTGAACCGGGAGGCGTGGCAGGCCAGGACCGCGGCATTGATGGCCCCGGCGGAAGACCCGCAGAGGATCGGGAAGGGCAGCGTCTTTTGCTCGGGCAGCAGCTCCGCCAGCGCCTTCAGGACGCCCACCTGGTAGGCGCCCCGGGCGCCGCCTCCGGAGAGCACCAGGGCCGTGCGGCTGATGGGTGGGTTCATTCCCCTAAGGGTGGACCCAGCGATCAGAGGACGCTAGCCCTTCCGGCCAGCTGCAGCTTCCTGCCAGGCGGCGAGGAGCTTGGCCTCCTGCTCGGGGGTGGGGCCTGCGAGCTTGTTGCGGCCCTTCTCGAGCTTCTCCTGGCCCTTGTACCAGGTGAGGGTGTCTTTTACCGTCTGGTCGGCGGGGCGGAAGCGCAGACCCGCCTTCACGGCCCGGTCGTTGCGCCAGGTGTGGAAGCCCTTGGTCTCGCCCGCATAGGGGGCCCAGATGGGAAACTCGAGGTCCTTCTGGGCAGCGATGAAGTCCGCGGGAATCCAGAGGGGCTTACTGGCGGGGTTGCCCGCCTTCTGGCAGGCCGCTACCACGGAGCCCCAGGCCAGGCGCTGGGCGGGGCCGCAGGCGTTGAAGACACCCAGGCTGCGCTGCTCCACCAGCAGGATCAGCCAGGTCGCCAGGTCGCGCACATCGATGATCTGCAGGGGATCGTCGGGGGCGCCGGGCACCGCGACGTCGCCGCCCCGGTCGAAGCGCGCGGGCCAGTAGGTGAAGCGGCCCGAGGGGTCATCGGGGCCCACGATGTAGCCTGGGCGGATCACCGTGGTGCGGCCGGGCATGGCCTTCTGGGCGGCCTGCTCACAGAGGGCCTTGAGGGCGCCGTAGTATTCATAGCTCTTGCCCATGTCCTCCTGGGTGGGATCGGGCATCGTGGCCAGGGGCGCGTCCTCGGTACCGGCCTCGGGGTTGGGTTCCTTGTAGGCGCTGATGCTGGAGAGGATCAGGTACTGCCGGACCCGTGGCGCCAGCAGGCTCGCCGAGGCGGTGACCATGCGCGGGTAGTAGGCGCTGTTGTCGATGACGGCATCCCAGGTGCCCTTCTCCATGGCCTTGAGGCCGTCGCCCTTCTTCGGGTCGCGGTCGCCCTGCAGCTTCTCCACCCCGGGAAACAGCTCGGGCCGGGTCTTCCCGCGGTTGAACAGGGTCACCTGGTGGCCGCGGGCCTGGGCGGCCTCGAGGGTGGCGGGGCCAAGGAAACCCGTGCCGCCGAGGATCAGGATCTTGAGCTTGCTGGCCTTGGGAGTGGCCTTGGCGGGGGTGGCGGTCAGGTCCAGTCCTGTGCTGGCCAGGGCGGCGGCGGTGGACCACTGAAGGAACTGGCGGCGGGAGGCGGTCATGGGGAACTCCGGACGGAGGTGCTCAGCGCGGGAATCGGGTTGACTTTTTCAACGCATGCTTGAAAATAATGGACATGCACATGTCGGTGGAAGGCTCCTCCTGCACGCCGCGGCTCCCCGCAGGCGGCTGGGGACTGTCCACGCTGACCACCACGACTAATATTACGCTCG
>CAIMQW010000304.1 GCA_903843705.1 uncultured Holophagaceae bacterium
AGGTGAGCCGCGCCCTGCAGGTCTATGCCTTCGCCCAGCTGCCCCTGGCCCAGCGGGTCAACGGCCTGCAGATCGAGCCCCGGTCGAGTGTTTCCGTGGGCATGCACTGGAGCTTCTGAACGGCGGTGGAAATCGCGGGATTTCCTTGTAGAATCAAGGGTTCCGATGGAGTTTCGCCATGCCGTTCCAGCCCCTGACCCAGGAACCCGAGATCCAGCGCCGCTGGCTCGAGACCGGCGCCTTCCGCGCCAAGCGGGCCAGTGAGCTGCTGCCCGGCTCCAAGACCTTCTACATGCTGGTGATGCTGCCCTATCCCAGCGGCCGCATACACATGGGCCACGTGCGCAACTACACCCTGGGCGATGTCACGGCCCGCTTCCGCCGCATGCGTGGCTACGAGGTCATGCACCCACTGGGCTGGGACAGCTTCGGCCTACCGGCGGAGAACGCTGCCATCAAGAACGGCATCCACCCCGCGATCTGGACCCGCGCCAACATCGAAGAGATGAAGGGCCAGATCCAGAAGCTGGGCATCAGCTACGACTGGGAGCGCGAGGTTGCCAGCTTCCAGGACGACTACTACCGGTGGAACCAGTGGCTGTTCCTGAAGATGTGGGAGCGCGGCGACGTATTCCGTGCCATGCGCACCGTGAACTGGTGCGAGGCCCTTGGCACCGTGCTGGCCAACGAGCAGGTGGTGGACGGCAAGGACGAGCGCACGGGCCACCCCGTGACCCAGAAGCCCCTGGAGCAGTACTTCTTCCAGACCACCAAGTACGCCGACGAGCTGCTGGCCTGCATGGACGGGCTGGACTGGCCCGAGAACGTGAAGACCATGCAGCGGCACTGGATCGGCCGATCTGAGGGGGCCCGCATGGCCTTCGACCTGGACACGGGCGAGCAGGTGGAGGTGTTCACGACCCGCCTGGATACCCTCTGCGGCGTGACCTTCATGGCCCTCAGCACCGAGCACCCGGTTATCGAGCAGGCGGCCCAGACCGACCCCGCCCTCAAGGCCTTCTGCGATCAGGTGGCCGCCCTGAGCCGCGAGGAGCGCCTCACCAGCGACGAGAAGCTGGGGCACCGCTCGGTGGTCTCCGCAATCCACCCCTTCACCGGCGAGAAGGTGCCGGTGTTTGCCGCCAACTATGTGCTCATGGACTACGGCACCGGCGCGGTAATGGGCGTGCCCGCCCACGACGAGCGCGACTTCGAGTTCGCCCAGAAGTACGGCCTAGCCATTCCCAAGGTCATCGAGTCCGAGTCCGCCTGGGACCTGGGCACCCTGGTGAACAGCGGCGAGTTCACCGGCATGAAGAGCGAAGAGGCTGTCACCGCCATGATCGCCAAGCTGGGCGACCGCGCCGAGCGCACCACCACCTACAAGCTCAAGGACTGGGGTCTCAGCCGCCAGCGCTACTGGGGTACACCCATTCCGACGGTGCACTGCGAGGCCTGTGGCGTGGTCCCCGAGAAGCCCGAGAACCTGCCCGTGCGCCTGCCCGAAGATGTGGCCTTCCATGGCGTCGGACCCTCGCCGCTGACCACCTCCCGGGCCTTCCTGGACTGCGCCTGCCCGGCCTGTGGCAAGCCTGCCCGGCGTGAAACCGACACCATGGACACCTTCGTGGACAGCAGCTGGTACTGGCTGCGCTACCTCGATCCCAAGAACATGGAGCTGCCCTTCGCCAAGGCCGAGTGCGACGCATGGAGTCCCGTGGATCTCTACGTGGGTGGCATCGAGCACGCCACCATGCACCTCATCTACGCCCGCTACTTCTACAAGGTGCTGCGCGACCTGGGCCTGGCCAGCGGCCCCGAGCCCTTCAAGAAGCTGATCTGCCAGGGCATGGTGCTGAAGGACGGCTCGAAGATGAGCAAGTCCAAGGGCAACATCGTGGACCCGGATGCGGTGATCTCGAAGTACGGCGCGGATGCGCTGCGCCTCTTCATGATCTTCGCGGCGCCCATCGAGAAGGAGATCGACTGGACGGGCTTCGAGGGCATCGAGGGCGCCACCCGCTTCCTCAAGCGCATCAGCCGCATGGTGGACGACCACAAGCTGACCAAGGAGCCGCTGCCCGCCAAGGAGCAGCTCAGCGCCGAAGAGAAGACCCTGCTCATCAAGTTGAACCAGACCATCGCCCGCCTCACGGACGACCTAGAGCGGCGCTACCAGTTCAACACCGTGGTCTCGGGGCTCATGGAACTGTCCAACGCCCTGGGGGACCTGCCGGCGGGCGCACTCCACCGCGGAGCTGTCCTGCAATATGCCCTGGAGGCCTTCGTGCGCATGATGTCGCCCGTGGCCCCCCACGTGGCCGAGCAGCTCTGGTCCCAGCTCGGCCAGGCGGGCCTCTGCATGCGGGCCACCTGGCCCGAGGCCGATGCCGCTTACCTCCAGGCCGACGAGGTGCTGGTGGTGGTGCAGGTGAACGGCAAGGTGCGCGGACGCATCACGGTGCCCGCCACCGCCACCGAGGACCAGCGCCGAGAGGCCGCCTTGGCCTGCCCCGAAGCCCAGTCCCACCTGGCCGGTAAAGAGATCCTCAAGGTCGTCCTGCCCCCCGGCGGCAAGCTGGTGAGTATCGTGGTGAAGGGGTAGCCCATGTCGACGACACTCTCTCCGCGTGATCTAGCTGGGTGTCTTTTGGAGGTCGGGGCGGTGCGCTTGCAGCCGCTGGACCCCTTCACCTGGGCGAGCGGCTTGAAGTCGCCGATCTACTGCGACAACCGACAGCTGTTGGGCTTCC
Organism: uncultured Holophagaceae bacterium; assembly: GCA_903843705.1. Taxonomy (GTDB): domain Bacteria; phylum Acidobacteriota; class Holophagae; order Holophagales; family Holophagaceae; genus Geothrix. Next base: position 2,754 of record CAIMQW010000304.1, read on the forward strand.
CAGCGGTGCGCGACCGGATCATCGGCGCATTGGTGGCCCAGGCGGCCACCTTCCAGCCCACGCTCATCGCAGGCGCTGCCACCGCCGGCGTGCCCTGGGCGGCCATGGTGGCCGATCGCATGCAGCTGCCCATGGCCTATGTGCGCCCCACGCCCAAGAACCACGGCATGGGCCGCCAGGTCGAGGGCCCCATGGCCAAGGACCACTGCGTGGTGCTCATTGAGGACCTCATCTCCACGGGCATGTCCAGCCTGCGCTGTGCCGAGGCCCTGCGGGCGGAGGGCGCCACGGTGCCCACGGTGCTGGCCCTCTTCAGCTACGGCCTGCCCCAGGCGGAGGCGGCCTTCACGGAGGCTGGCATCGGGCTCTCGGTGCTCAGCTCCTTCGAGGTGCTGGCAGGTGAGGCCGAGACGCGGGGCATCCTCGATGCCGAGGGCCAGGCCGCCCTGAAGGACTGGCGCGCCGACACCGTAGCCTGGAGCCGCGCCCGCGGCGGCGCGTAGCAGGCCCAAGGGCTTGCCGCACCCAAGGTAAGGGAGGCTATGACGCGGAGGACTGCCTCCCCTTCCCTCCATCTTTTGCTTTTCTGACTCGTGCGCTGCCTTAGGTCGCAGCAGGTTCCAGGCCCTGGACCTTGGCTTCCAGCTCCGCCAGGCGGCGGCGCATGTCGGGCAGGTGGGCCAGGGAGCTGGTTGTCCGCAGGAACTTCTTGAGAGGCTGCAGGGGGTAGCCGCTATAGATGCCGGGCTCGGTGACGCTCTTGGTGACGGCGCTCAGGCCGCCCAGCTGCACGCCGGCGCAGACATGGACATGGTCGGTGATCGTGGTGCGGCCCCCGGTGACGCAGTGGTCGCCGATGCTGCTGGAACCCGCCACGAAGAACCCGCCGGTGAGCAGCACGTGCTTCCCGATCTGGCAGTTGTGGGCGATGTGGCAGAGGTTATCGATCTTGGTGCCTTGGCCGATGCGGGTCTCGTCGAAGGCGGCCCGGTCGATGGCGCAGTTGGCCTGGATCTCCACGTCGTCCTCCACCACCACGATGCCAAGCTGGGGGACTTTGTGGTGCCGGTGGGCTTCGTCCTGGGCGTAGGCGTAGCCATCGCTGCCAATGGTCGTGTGGGGGTGGATCTCGCAGCGGTCACCCACTTCGCAGCGCTGGCCCACGAAGACCAGGGCATGGAGGATGGTGTCGGCGCCCACCTTGGCATCGTCCTCGATGACACAGCCGGGGCCGATCCGTGCCCCTATTCCGATAGAGGCCCGGCGACCCACGAAGGCACCCGCGGCGACGGTGGCGCCCTCCCCGATGAGGGCATCGGCCGCCACGAAGGCGCGCGGATCCACGGGGGTCGGCTGGTCGAACTTGGTCCGGGAGTCGTCGAAGTAGCGCTGGATCACTAGGGCCATGGCCAGCTTCAGGTTCGGCGCCAGCAGGAAGGCTCCGGGCGCACCTTGGGGAATGGCCTTCTCCAGCTTCAGTGGCAGCGCGATGGCGCCGGCGCCCGCCGCCAGGGCCTGCAGCAGCATGGCCTCGTTGGCCGCAAAGACAAGGCAGCCCCCATCCGCGCGCTCGGGCGGGGTCACTCGGCTGAGCGCCACCTGGAGGTCGCCCAAGGCCCTGGGGAACAGGTGGATCAGGTCAGCGGCGAGCTGGGCGCATTGAACAGGCATGGGAACCCCGTCTGGAACTGGCTGTTGGTCGCATCCATCGTAACCCGCGAGCCCCCCATCGGTCGGGCATCCGTCCCGCGCGGGCCACTTCCTGTCAAAATTAGGCCTGGGGTGCCACCTCTGCCTTGGGGAGTCCGACCATGAAGCTCTATACACGCACCGGCGATGACGGCTCCTCGGGTCTGTTCGGTGGGGATCGGGTCAGCAAGGCGAACCCGCGCCTGGCGGCCTACGGCACCCTGGATGAGCTGAACAGCGTCATGGGCCTGTTGCGCCTACACGCGACGCCCGTCTGCGCAGACGGCGAGGGCCTCCAGCGCATCCAGCACGACCTCTTCGTGCTCGGGGCGATCCTGGCGACGCCCCCCGAGAAACAGGGTCTGCTGGACCGCCACCTGAGCACACCCACCTGGTCGCTGTCCGACATGGAGGCCGACATCGACCGCCTGACGGCCCTGGCGCCCGCCATGACGGCCTTCGTGCTGCCTGGAGGCACCGCTGCCTCGGCCCACGCGCACCTAGCGCGCACCGTCTGCCGCCGCGCCGAGCGCGAGGTGGTGGCCCTCTCCCAGCAAGAGACCCTAGACCCCGCGGTGACCGCCTACCTGAACCGCCTCAGCGACTGGCTCTTCGCCCTGTCCCGCGCCGAGAACGCCGTGGCCGGCGTGGCGGATATCCAGTGGGTGGCGAAGGACTAGGCGGCTCCGCTCTGCTTTGAAACAAAAAAAGGGAGGCCGTTGGGCCTCCCTTTTTCGAGTGCGACTGCGGTCTAGAACTGGTACTTCACGCCCAGCCGGACCCGACGGGCGGTCTGGTAGGAGGTGATGTTCTTGTAGTTGCCGTTGAGCACATCCACAGAAGCTTCATAGTTCTGATCGTAGCTGGTGGGCTTGCTGGCATTGAAGAGGTTGAAGATGTCAGCGCGGAAGGTCAGGCGCTGGGTCGCGCCGAGCTTCATGGCGTACTGCGTGCTGAGGTCAAAGGCGAGCGTGTTGGGCGTGCGGCCCTCGGCGCCACGGCCACCGGCAGCAAGCTCACCGGCGTTGTCATAGTCGATCAGGCCGTAGAACTTGTTGAGGGGGGTGCCGGTCTGGAACTTGGCCAGGCCCGTCAGGGACAGACCATTCTCCCAGTTGTAGGTATAGCCGGCGTTGACGATGACAGCCCGGTCGTTGGGCAGGGGGCCGGAAGCGAAGGCTTCGTTGCCGGTCAAGCCGCGGGGATGGTAGTCAGGGTTCGTCGGGTCCTCATACTTCGCCATGTATTCGTAGGAGAAGTCATAGAGGGAGGTGATGTTGGGATCGCTCTGACCATTGTCATTGCGGAACAGACCCTCATAGTTGCCTTCGAGGCGGGAGAGGCGGATGTTCATGAAGGCCATGTAGTTCGCGCCCTGCTTCTTGAACTCGAACTCGTAGGCCCAGTAGTCGCGGGTCGGCTTCGGGAAGCTGGCATTGGGAGAGACGCTGTTGCCCAAGGTGGGATCGATCTTCCGGGCTTCAGCCGCAAGCAGGCTGGAGTTCTCGCCCGGGTTCCCGAGGTAGTAGGGCAGGTTGTTGCCGCCATCGATGCCCAGATCTTCCAGGGCGCGACCAAGGCTGCGGTAGATGATGCGGTTGCTGATGGTGGTGCCCGAGGTGGGCTGCATGTCCCAGCCCAACACATACTCGTTGGTGTAGGGCAGCTTGGTCCCAGGCAGCACGGGAGTCAGGAAGCCCTGGCTGCCGATGAAGTGCGAGGCGCTGCTGGTGGTCACCGCGTGGGTGTTGGGGTTGACAGACCAAAGCTTGGTGCCGTTCTGGATCGGGTTGGTCAGCGCGCTATAGGCAGAGTTGATGTTGTAGAAGTCCGAGCGGCTGACGCCCACTTCGGCGCTCAGAGAGCGCACGGCGAGATCCAGGGGCACCTTCTCGAAGTACTTGCCGTAGAAGGCGTAGATCTTGTTCTTGCCGTCGCCATCCGGGTCCCAGGTGATGGAGAGGCGAGGCGCCAAGGCGTCGGCGGCCTTGAACTTGTAGTCCTCCTGCAGACCGTGCATGGTCTCCTGCTCCCAGCGGAAGCCAGCCTTGATGAAGAGGCGGTTGTTCAGGGAGTACTTGCCCTGGACGAAGTAGCCTTCCCAGGGGGCCTTGGTCGGGATGAGGGGAGGAGAGGTCCGGGCACGGGTGATGCGGTAGTAGGGGGAGACACGGTCCGCGGCCACGACGTTGCCGGTCGCGATGCCAGTGGTGTCGCCATTCACATAGTAGAGCTTGGTGACCAGCGCGCCGCTGGTGTAGGCCTGACCGGTGGCGCCGGTGTGGGGATCAACCCAGCCGCCAGGGCCCTGGTAGACATTGCCGCCCTTGTGCTCGAGTTCTTCCTTGAAGTAGCCGGCCTTCAGCTCCAGATCGCCAAAGGTCTTGGTGAGCTTGAGGTCCATCTGGGTGTTCTTGTCGTCGGCGCCGTCCACAAAGCCTGGACCCTCGCCACCAGGAAGCTGCAGACCCGAGTAACCATCCGCAACCCGGAAGGCATTGGACACCGAGGCGCCGAGCTTGCGCTCAAACTTGCTCTTGTTCTGCGAGTAGCGGGCTTCCACCAGGAGATCGTTGAGGAACACGCCGTTGTACTTCAAGGACAGGTTGTTGCTGCCGAAGATAACCTCTTCCCAGGTGCTCTCGGGTGCGGGGATGGCCGCGGTGCGGTTGGCGCCAAAGGGCAGCTTCCCGGGGTCGCCGAAGACGCTGAACTCCAGGCTCTGGTTGCTGGTCAGGATCCAGTTCAACTTGCCGTAGTAGGAATTGACCTCGCGCTTCTGCTCGACCTGACGGCCATAGAAGCTCTGGGCGGGGTCGGCCTGCGTCCGCTTGGTGGAGGTGCGGATGGGGTTGTAGCCGATGAAGTAGAAGAGCTTGTCCTTGATGATGGGACCGGCCACCGTGAAGCCCAGTTCCGTGCGGCTGCTGCCGTCGAAGGAGGCGGGGATGCCCCGGTTCGGGTCGATGCGGGGAGGAATCCGGTCGCGGGCCTGGAGGCTGTCGATATCCAGGTAGGCGAAGGCCGAACCCTTGAAGGTATTGTCGCCGGTCAGGGTCACGGCGTTGACCATGCCGCCCGTGGCGCCACCGAACTCAGCATCCAGGCCGAAGCTCTTGATCTGGACTTCGGAGATGAAGTCGGTGTTGATGCCCGTGCCCAGGGACCCGTAGACGATGGAGTAGGAACCATTGGCGCCGTAGGCGGTGCCCGTGGTGTTCACGCCGTCGATGATGTACTGGTTTTCAAGACCGGAAGCGCCGCCCACCGAAGGGTTGTTGGAGTCGATGCCGCTGGAGGAAACGCCAGGAGCCAGGTTCATCACGGCGCTGAACGACCGGCCGATGGGCAGGCTGTTGATGTTCTCGGCCGTGAAGGTGGTGCCCGACGTCTGGGTGGTGGTGTCCATGGCCTGGGAGGTGGCCAGCACTTCGACCACCGCACCGGCAGCCTTGGTCATGGTCACGCGGACGGGAGTCAGGGTGTTGATGGAAGCGTTGGTGGTGAGCTTGGTGGCGGAGTCAAAGCCCGCCGCGCTCACCGTCAAGCGATACTGGCCAGGGATCAGGCCCGAGGCGCGGAAGGCACCGGCGGCATCCGTGACACGCACGATCTGGCCACGGCCACCGTCAATGACGACCTTAGCTCCGGCGACCACGGCACCGTTTGGACCCGTCACCGTTCCGGCGATGGCACCGGTGGTGGCGTCCTGGGCCTGGGCGACAAAGCCACTGCCCGCGACGAGGGCCATGGCCGTAAAGCCGAGCCGGGAGAAGATTCGATTCATAGAGACTCCTTTGAAGTGCGCGGCAGCGCCGCATGGGGGGTGGTCGCATCTGGTCCAACTGCTTGTCGGACGAGACCGCAGCCGCTTGGGGGGGCGGCGCTATTGCAGGGTTGACTGGGCAAAGAACGAAGGGAGTGCGAATACGGTATGACAGGTTCCCGGGCATTTGGGGATTATTTTTAGATGCCTGAAATCTCCGAGATGGGAACCGGAGTCTGGTATTTATTCGAACCTGGAGCCTTGAGTGGGGTGCTCGCCATAGATTCCTTCGGGATGATGCATGGAATCCTAGTATAGAACGGGTTGGATTCGGGCGAGTTACAACCTATGATCTAGGTAATTAACTGTATGTCCAGGAAAAATTTAGAGCCTACCCCCGGGAGCGGCATCATCCTGGTCACCAGATCCCGACCCCTGGCCGGGGAGGAGGTCAGGATGCGGTGCACCCCTTTGGCGATGTTGCTCCTTTGTCTCTGGGGAGGCTTGCAGGCCCAAGCTCCGGCTCCGGCCGGGGCCACGGTGGAGGTTATCGGCTACAAGGCCCTGGCGGAGGCGGCGGCCTACCAGTCCCCTGAGCTGGCGGGGCAGGCCTCGGTGCTGGAGGGCTTCAGCCTGAATGTGGGCGGCCTGGAGCTGGTCTTCTCATCCGGGACCGCCACCACGGTGCTGGTGGGGGGCAAGGCCCGCGGGCTCTACCTCCAGGGCAAGGGCAGCTTCCGCTACCTAGCCCGGGACCCGGTGCTGCACCCCGTCCTGAAGTTCAACCTGAAGGAGAACACCGAGATTGTGCCCAAGGAGGAGGCCTTGGGTGGCCTCGCTGTGGGCGAGCCGCTCAAGGAGGCTCTGGTCTGGTTTTTGGGCCGGGACCTGCCTACCCTGCCGACCCCCTCGGTGCCCGCGCCCCTGGCAGCCTTCCAGGCCACCCGGCAGTTCTTTCTGGATCGCGAAGAGGTTAATACCAATCGTATTGCCCAGATGTTCACACGAATGCCCCTCGGGGAACTGGCGGCCTACCAGGCGGCCAACGAGCCGGGCAAGGCGGTGGTGACCGCCGAGCTGGTGGGGGAGAAGGAACACTGGGTCTATACCCATGATCCGGTGCGGGGCCGTCTGGAGTCCCTGTTCCTGCAGCGCCCCAAGGTCGTGGAGGGGGGCATCCCCTCCTCGGAGCTCATCGCCGTGGACTACGCCCCCCTGGGCTGGAACCGGAAGGCGCCGGTGGACCCTGATTTCCGGCTGGCCCACATCGACCTGGACCTGGAGGCCTCCAACAAGACCTTCGCCAAAGTGAAAGTCGAGGAGACGATCCACATCATCCGCCCGGGTCTGCGGATGCTGTCCTTCCTGCTGAGGGACCGGAACTTCTCGGTCAGCTCCTTCGGGCAGGTGAAGGAGCTCCGCAGCGCCGTGAAGCGGGTACTGCTGAACGGCCAGCAGGACCTGCCCTTCTTCCACCGGGACGGATGGCTGCTGGTGGACCTGCGCCGGGCTGCGGGCAACGGCGAGAAGCTGAAGCTCACTTTCGAGTTGGAGGGGGACCTGCTGTTCCGGGTCATGAGCTATGACTTCTGGCGCCTCACGCCAGGTGAGGGCTGGTTCCCTGAGCCGGACATGGCGGGGCAGAGCTACACCGTGAAGGCCCGCATCGCAGTGGAGAAGCCCTTCGTGGCCATCGCCTCCGCCCGCACACTCTCCCGCTCCGCCAACGCCACCCACAACCTGCTGGAGGTGAGCAGCGACAAGCCGATCCTCTGGTTCTCGGTGGCCGCGGGGAAGTATGAGTCCAAGGAGCTGGTGAAGAACGGCCGGACGGTGCGGGCCTGGGGCTATGCGGGCATCGGGCAGGGCGCCGAGCAGCTGCTGAAGACGGCGCATGGGGTCCTGGAGTTCTACAGCCAGTACCTGGGCAGCGCTCCCTTCGAGGAGGTCAACCTGGTGGAGGTGCCCAGCCTTGGTTTTGGCCAGGCGCCCGCGGGCATGATCTGGCTGACCAAGGAGGCCTTTGATGCCATCGGGGACGACCTCAACCGCATGGTCGCTGCCAGCGGCCCGGGGGGCTGGGTCAACCGGCTGGTGTCCCACGAGCTCGCCCACCAGTATTGGGCCCACCAGGTGAAGATGTGGAGCTTCGAGGACCAGTGGCTGACGGAGTCCTTCGCGGAGTTCTCCTCTTCCCTGGCCATGCGGGCCATGAAGAACAAGGGGCAGACCACCTGGGAGATCATCGTGAAGGACTGGCAGGAGAAGGCACGAAAGGCCACCAAGGCCGCCACCATCCCCTCGGCGAACCTGCTGCATCCCGGCCGCAGGAGCGAGCGTGAGACCTACGGCTACCGGCAATCGCTGGTCTATTCCAAGGGCGCCTTCCTCCTGGCCTGCCTCCACCAGGAGCTGGGCGAGGCGAAGTTCGCCCAGTTTCTGCGGCTCTACCTGAGGAGCTTCGCCTGGTATCCGCCGAGCTTCAGCCAGGACGTGCCGGACCTCCTCAAGGCCGTGAGCGGCAAGGACTACCAGGCCTGGATGGACCGCTACTTCTACGGGACCGATATGCCTGAGTGGAAGCCCTGAACGGCACGTAGAAAAGATTCGGGCTCTGCAAATGCAGAGCCCGAATCCTAGGAACTGATCGTGGGATCAGAAGTGGTACTTGGCGCCCAGCTGGACCCAGGAAGGGTTGTAGCCCTTGGTGGCCTTGGCATCGGTGCCGAGTTCGACGACCTGAAGCATGGCGCTCATGGACCAGCTCGCACTGGCCTGGTACTCGAGGCCCAGGCGGGCTCCGAACTTGGTTCCCTTGACGGCGGAATCGTAGCCCGTCGGCGCAGGGTCGACCTTCTTGGTCCACTTGTTGATTGACACGCCCGAGACGAAAGACAGGTTCTTCATCCCGCTTTCGATGAACAGGTCGGCCGCCAGCTGGTAGCCCAGGAGGGAGGTCTTGACGTTATTGACGGAATCGCCAGGGAAGTTGTTAAGCCCGAGGCTGATGCGGGTCGGCACGGTGGTGCCGGCCAGCTTGCCGTTGTAGCCGAAGTCCAAGTTGTAACCACCGGAAGCCCCGGAGCTCTTGGTGATTTCCCGGAGGTTGTCGGTGGCCAGGGACCAGGCGATCCCGGCATCGAAGCGCTTGGCATCCTCGGCGGCCAGGTTTCCCGTGAGCGGGAACGCGGCCAGCGCCAAGGCCATCAGTTTGGTTCTCATGTTCATTAGGTTCTCCTAGTCGGGGTTAGAACTTCAGACCAATACTCATGCCCATGTTGCGGCCACTGTTCCAGTAGTTGAGCCCCGACCCGTTGCGGGTGGTGCCGAAGGTAGAGGGGTCGTTGATCCAGAGCTGCGTGGTGCCGGCCGTTCCACCCGCGTAGAGGGTGTGGTCGAGGGCGCCGGTTTCGATGTGGTTGAAGACGTTGTTGATCTGCATGTCACCGATGAGGGACATGCGGCTGAACCCGAACAGGGCCAGGGGCACCTGGAAGTTGATCTTGAAATCAACCTGATACGTGTCGTTGTTCGAGTAGATGCCACGGCCGCCGTAGTAATCGACGAAGGTGGTGGGGGCGGCGATACCACTGCCGGTCACGTAGGGCACTGTTCCGAGCGGGGTGTTGGAAGCGCCCTGCCAATGGGTGCCGGTATCGTAGCGCAGCATGGCGGAGTAGGAGATGGTGCCCTTGCCGAGGGGCAGGACGGCGGACACATAGAGACGGCCGCGCTGTTCCTGGTCCTGGGGCAGGGGGCCCGTGGGGGCGAACCGGTCCGTGGAGTAACCAAGAGTATTGGTCAGGTAGTTGCGCTGGTAGTAGTAGCCTTCGGGCGTGTTGTCGCGGAAGGACTGGCCGGTGGTGGAGTCACCGCCGTTGTTGTTGCCCACGAGGCGGGCGTAAGTCCAGTTGCCGCCCACGGTCCACACGGAGTTGATCTTGCCGGTCCACTCCAGTTCCAGGCCGTTGTACTCGCGCTTCAGGTCGTTGGAGTTGAAGACGTGGGTGACCATGGCATGCTGAGCGGCCAGCCCGGACCCGGTGGGATCGGTGAGGGTCACCATCTGGTCGGCCGCGTAGTCGGTCGAGAAGGCCCAGTCCTGCTTCCAGGTGCGGTAGACGTAGGTCAGCTTGACGCTGGACCCGTTGTCCCAGCCTCGGCGGAAGCCGAAGGTGAGCTCGTCCATGAACGGGGTCTTCAGGTTGGAATCCACCACGTAGTTCTTGGAGGAGTCGTAGAAGGCGATGACGTTCTTGTAGTTGTTGGCGTCCGTGATGCCCGCGTAGTTGTAGAACTGGACACCCGCAGCGGTGCCGGAGGCGGCGTTGGCGCTCCAGCCGTACTGGACACCCTTGCTGCTGGCCTTCTTGATGAAGGCATCGGTGAAGCCGGTGGTGAAGTCACCGGCGTAGCGCGCCACGGTCCAGGTGAAGACCCGCTTGCTGTCGCCATTGATGTCGTACTTCACCTGGAAGCGAGGTGAGAAGTCCGTGGCCTTGGCAGCCTGGGAGCCATCGGTGTCGGTCACCTTGTGCTGCTCGAAGCGCAGACCGAGCATGGCATTCCAGTGCTGGTTTATCGTCCAGGAATCATTGAAGTAGAGGGCCTGCATCAGGTTCTTGGTGGTGCCGTCCTTGCCCAGCTGCTGATCCAGGGAGGCGGCGGGACCGCGCAGACCCGTGGAGTCCTGGCCGTAGAGGTAAGCACTGCCGGTGCTATTGCGGGTCAGATTGATGGTCGGGAACAAGTAGTTCTGGCCCGAGGCATCGGCGTAGGCACCGCCCACGCGGAAGATCTGGCCCTTCAGGCCCGAGGCCACGGAAGTGCCGCGGACGCCTTCATAGGTGTCGTAGCCGGCATCCATCTCGTGGCTGCCGCCGAAGAGGTCATGGAAGACCTTCAGGTTCAGGTTGCCGCTGCGGTTGTTGCGGCGATCGGGATTCGGGGAGATGCCGAGACCGAAGGGATAGGACAGAGCTGCGCGGCCACCCGTGGCGGCAGTGCCCTGATAGATGATCAGGTTCTCGCCTGTGCCGTAGTTGGGATCGCCGCTGGGGAACACCGTGCGGGAGTCCACCTTGTTGATGCGGCCTTCGAGGAACACATTGCTGGAGAACACGCCACGGTAGTTGATGCCGTAGGCGGCCTTTTCCTCGGACTGGGTGCCCAGCGCCGCAATGCGCGGGACGTTGTTGCCGCTGTCGCCGAAGGGGTTGCGGGGGCCGAGGGTGATCTTGCTGGTGCTGTAGCTGTATTCCAGGGTGTGGTTCAGCGAGATGGCACCGGTCAGCTTGCCTTCGTAGTACTTGTCATCGTACTTCTGGGTGTAGGGGGTATTGACGTCGAACTTGGTCATGCTGAAACCGGCGGGGCCGGCCAGCAGGACGGCGTCCATGAGCGAGTTGCCCGTCTTCACCACGTTGGTGGCATTGATGTAGACGTTGCCGGTGCTGTAGGAGTAGGACTGGCCAGGGATGAGGATCGTGCCACCGGCGAACCAGAGGCGGTCCTTGATGATGGGACCGGAGAGGGTCACCTGGTACGACTTGTTCAGGTTGTCCGTCACGCGGTTGGTGGTGGGCAGGGAGGAGGGGTTCAGGGAACCCCAGGTGCCGCGACCGATGTCGGCGCGGATGCTGCCGGCGAAGTCGTTGCCGCCTGACTTGGTGACCACGTTGATGGCGCCACCAAGGGCGCGGCCATTGCGGGCATTGAGGGGGGACAGGATGACCTGCACGTCCTCGATGTTGTCCTCGATGACGTAGGTGCCCGTCAGGTTGCCCTGGTAGTCATCCTTCACGTCGGTGCCGTTCACACGGTAGAGGGTGTTCTGGGTAGCACCGCCGCGCACGGAGTAGGAGCCGCCCAGGCCAGCCGTCAGGCCGGGGGCCAGATCGGCGGCGCCGGCGAAGCCGCGGGAAGCCGCAGGCAGGGTCGCGAGGGTCTCGGCCGAGAAGTTCGTGCTGGCCTTGGTGTCCGACTTGTCGATGTCGCCGGAGCTGGCTACCACTTCCACGGTCGCCGCAGCGGCCTTGACCGTCTTCAGGGTCATGTCGAAGTGGGCAGAGCTGCCCAGGCCGACGCGCACCTGATCCATGCCGGAAGCCGAGTAGCCGCTCTTGTCGAGGGTGATCTTGTAGCTGCCGGGGGGCAGCAGGGGGGCGCGCCACAGTCCGCGAGCGTCGGTGACGGTCACGCGGGGGGCGAAGAGGGCGGGCGAGGTGATGGTTACCCGGGCGCCTTCAACAACGGCCCCCTTCTCGTCCTTTACGCCGCCGGACAAGCCGCCGGTTGTGGACTGGGCCATGAGCACCGACCCTGCGGTGAGCATGAACGCCACTCTTGAGAACTGTTTCAATCCGAATCGATCCATGAAATTCCTCCAAAATTGGTTGGGCAGCGTCTAGAAGCGGAAGGAGTACCCGAGCTCAAGGTGAGGGACCATGCGCGACTGGTTGGTGGTGTAGTCGAGCGTCGTGATGGAGTGCCCACTGGCATCAACGTTCTGGCCAGCCACATGCATGTACTTGATGGCGGTGTAGTTCAGGACCAGGACGTTGAATTCCACCGCCGAGGTCTCACTCAGCCGGTAGGAGATGCCCGCGAAGGGGCTCATGGCGAGCATGCTCTTGGTGGCGACACCGTTGTAGGTGTCTTCGTAGTGGGCATAGCCGGCATCGGCGATGTCGCCGAGGTACTCGTGACGGAACTTGGCGCCGCCGAACTGGACACCTGCGCGCCACGAAACCGGGCTGCCGCCGAGGGACTGTTCGAAGGAGAGACGAACGGTCACACCCTCGAGGCTGTTGCGCCGGATGTCACCGGAGTAGGCATTGCTGGGGACAACGGCACCCGTCTTGACGGGGAAGGTCGTCACATCGGACTTGGACTGGTCGCCGGGCTTGTACTGGAAGCCAAGCTCCGCGCCGAAGCGGCCGATGGCCGTTTCATAGCCGAGGTCCAGGCCGAAGCCGAGGGTGCGGGCCTTCAAGCCATCGTCGTTCGTGTCCGTCTGGATCCCCGTGCGGAGTTTGAACTGGACGTCGGCTCCCGGTGCGGACTGTGCGGAGACAATCGTGGATCCGATGACGGCAAGGGCCACGATGTAGCCAAGTCGTTTATGAGGAAATCTCATGCATGAGCTCCTTGTGGAGGGGGGGTGGAAGAAAAGAGAGCTTCGAATCTTCTGATGGAGAATCGTTGGTGACCTGAAGACAGTTGTCCATTGTAGACATCGCTATCGGAGACTCACAACTTTTTTTCAAAGGACGGGAACAAAGTGGCTAATTGACACACGCTCGCAGCTTGGCCACGCGCCAAGGCGGCCCTTCTGTGGGGAAGGGCGCTGCTCTAAATCATTCAATTTATGGATTTTAGTAATTTTGTATCGTCCTCGCCCCTTCCTGGTGGCAGCGGAAACTGGGGCCCGGGGCCGACGAGAACCCGCTTCGGGCGCCAATTATTTTACTAATTGTTGGGCGTTTCAACCAAATCAGGCAATTACCGCCAGAAGCCAGGACTGGTGCGCCACGGGGGCCGAGGACCAAGCCATGGTTGTAAGGAACGCATTTGAATCGATTATTTCTGTTGCCTTGGCATAGATCTGAAAAAGAATTTCGCCTTTTTCCATCTTCTGCCCCACCTGGGCCAGGACCCGGATGCCGACGCCCAGGTCCAGGATGTCGTTCCGGTCCCGCCTCCCGGCGCCGAGGTCCATGGCCAGGATGCCCAGGGCGCGACCGTCGATGGCGGAGATGTAACCCGCTCGGTCGGCCAGGACATCGAGGACCTGGCCCGGCTGGGGCAGGCGACTGAAGTCATCCAGGGCCTGGGCGTCGCCCCCGTTCAGGGCCACAAAGCATCGGAGGGTTTCCAGGGCCGTACCCTTACTAAGGCTAGCCTGGACCTTGGCCTGGGCGGCCTCCAGGGTGGTGGCTGCACCGCCCATGACCAGCATCTCGGCGGCCAGGCGGAAGCTCATCTGGGCCAGCTCCGAGTCCCCGTGCTCACCGCGGAGGATCTCCACGCACTCCATGACCTCCAGGGCGTTGCCGATGGCCCAGCCCAGGGGCGCGTCCATGCGGGTGATCAGTGCTCGCATCTGCATGCCATGGGCCTTGCCCACGGCCACCATGCTCTGGGCGAGGGCTGTGGCGTCCTCCAGGGTCTTCATAAAGGCTGTGGGGCCACACTTCACGTCCAGCACCAGGGCATCTGCGCCCCCGGCCAGCTTCTTGGACATGATGCTGGCCGTAATAAGGGGGATGCTCTCCACGGTGGCGGTCACGTCCCGCAGGGCGTAGAGCTTCTTGTCGGCGGGGGCGATGTCGGCGGTCTGGGCGGAGTTGGCGAACCGGGTCTCGGCCAGGCTGCGCAGGAACTCAGCCTCGGAGAGCTCGACCTTCAGGCCCGGGATGGCCGCGAACTTGTCCACGGTGCCGCCGGTGTGGCCCAGGCCCCGGCCGCTGAACATGGGGCAGGGCACCCCGCAGGCCGCCACGATGGGCCCCAGGATGAGGGTGGTCTTGTCGCCCACGCCGCCGGTGCTGTGCTTGTCCACCTTGAGGCCGGGCACCGCGGAGAGGTCCATCCTCGCCCCGGAATCCCGCATGCCCAGAGTGAGGGCGAGGGTCTCCTCCGTGCTCATGCCCCGCCAGCAGATGGCCATGAGGAGCGAGGCGCTCTGTTCGTCCGGGATGCTGCCGTCGGTGGCTCCCCGCACCCAGAAGGCGATCTGTTCCGGGGACAGGGCTCCGCCCAGCTTCTTGGTGTAGATCAGGTCGTACATCCGCATGGGGATGACTCCTTGTCTGGAGCGCTCAGATACTTTGGACCATTTTCTCCAGGGTGGAGGCGTCGCCGCGGCCCTTGAAGCGGGCCTTGTACTCGGCGAGATCCCTCAGGGCCTGGGCG
>CAIMQW010000305.1 GCA_903843705.1 uncultured Holophagaceae bacterium
CCTCCAGGGAGGTCTTCTGGTTGATGGGCAGAGGCGAGAGCCGCGCCACTTCCTTCACGATGTCCACGTGGACGCCCTCCCGCTTGAGGGCTGCGGCCAGCTCATAGCAGAGAGTGGTCTTGCCTACGCCGTGGGTGCCGATGAATGCGACTTTCATGGCTCCAGTATCCCGGGGCCGGGCACCCCGGAAATGTGTTCTGCATCACCTTGGGGCGACCGCCTCATGCTGGGTCTTTTTTGTCGGGTCCATCTACCCCAATGGGGATGCCCCAGAGCCAGGGATGTTCTGGTCCGGGTGCTGAGCCCCCTTGCTCGGAACACCTTCATCAGGGTCCCCGCACTGGCACACGCTATTCCGCGAAGAACCTAGAACAGGCTGCAGCCATCCATGACCTCGGGCTGGGGGAGGCCGAACAGCTTCAGCAGGGTGGGGGCCACGTCGCTGAGGGCGCCACCGGCGCGGAGCTGTCGGGTCTCGAAGCCCTTGGCCACCAGTACGGCGGGCACTAGGTTCAGGGTGTGGGCCGTATGGGGGTTGCCGCCCTCGTCCCGCATGCACTCGCAGTTGCCGTGGTCGGCGGTGATGAAGAGGGCGCCCCCTGCGGCCAGGGTGGCGTCGGCGATGCGGCCCACGGCGGCGTCCACGGCCTCACAGGCGGTGACCGCGGCGGCGAGATCGCCCGTGTGGCCGATCATGTCGGGGTTGGCGAGGTTGCAGACCAGCAGCCGGTAGGCGCCAGAGCGGATGGCGGCTTCCAGGCCCTGGCTCACGTCTGCCAGGCTCATCTCGGGCTGCAGGTCGTAAGTGGCCACTTTGGGTGAGGGCACCAGGCGCCGCTCCTCGTGGTCGAAGGGTACCTCCCGGCCGCCGTTGAAGAAGTAGGTTACGTGGGCGTACTTCTCGGTCTCGGCGGTGCGGAACTGCGGCCAGCCCTGGGCGCTGATGAGCTCGCCCAGGATCAAGTCCAGGCTCTGCGGCGGATAGGCCACAGCCAGGTAGGGCTCTAGCTCGCCGTCGTAGGCGGTGAAAGTGAGCAGCTTCACGGCGGGGCGGTGCTTCGGAGTGAAAGCCGTGAAGTCCGGGTGTACCAGGGCGTGGCACAGCTGGCGGGCCCGGTCCGCCCGGAAGTTGAAGAACAGCACGCCGTCACCGTCAGCGAAGGGCTGGAAGGCGTCCAGGGTCGTGGGCGCCACGAACTCGTCCGTCTCGCCCCGCGCGTAGGCGGCGGCGATGGCTGCGAGGGCATCCGGGGCTTGCTGGGCGGCCTCGCCGTCCACGTAGAGCTTCCAGGCCTGCTCCGTGCGCTCCCAGCGCTTGTCCCGATCCATGGCGGTGTAACGGCCGCACACGGAGCCGAGGGTCACCAGGGGGCAGTTCCGGAGCTGGAAGGTGAGCCACTGGAGGAAGCCGTCGGCGCTCTTCTGTCCCGTGTCCCGGCCGTCAGTGATGGCGTGGACGGTGGTGGGGATACCCTCCGCCTGGGCCCACTGGGCCAGGGCGATGATGTGGTTCTGGTGGCTGTGCACGCCGCCGTCGCTGACCAGGCCCAGCAGATGCAGCCGCTTGCCTGAGGCCTTCAGCCTAGCCAGCAGCGCAGCGATGGGGGGATTCTCGCGGAAGCTGCCGCGCCGGATGGCGGCGTCAATGCGCGTGAGCTCCTGCCACACCACGCGGCCAGCGCCCAGGTTCGTGTGGCCAACTTCGGAGTTGCCGAACTGCCCCTCGGGCAGGCCCACGGCTTCGCCGCTGGTGGCCAGCTGGGTGGTTGCGTAGTCCTTCCGCAGGGCGTTGAAGCGCGGCATCGAGGCCACGAAGGTGGCGTCGAAGGCGTTCCGGGGGCCGTCGCCGAAGCCGTCCAGGATGAGGAGGGTGATTGGGCCTGGGATCATGGGTCCTTCTCTCGGCAATGGCGTGCTCAGGGCACCTGCTCCCCGTGGGGATTGGACAGCAGGTAGAGGACGGCCATGCGGACCGGGACACCATTGGTCACCTGGTCGAGGATGAGGTTGTTGGGCCCGTCGGCCACGTCGCTGGTGATCTCGAGGCCGCGGTTGATGGGGCCTGGATGCAGTACAACCACATCCTTCCGGGCGCGCTGCATCCGCGCCGTGTTGAGCTGATAGAAGCGGCTGTATTCGCCCTGACCCGGGATGTAGGCGCCGGTGCCGCGCTCGAACTGGGCGCGGAGCATCATGATGGCGTCCTGCTCGGGCAGCACCGCGTCGAAGTCATGGCAGATCTCGATGGCAGGCCAGGTGGCCTTCATCTCCTGGGGCACCAGGGTTGGCGGGCCCACGAGGGTGACCTTGGCGCCCATGCGGTTCAGGAGCCAGAGGTTGGAGCGGACCACGCGGCTGTTGCGGATGTCGCCCACGATGGCGACGCGCAGGCCCTCCAGCTTGCCGAACCGTTTGCGCAGGGTATAGGCGTCCAGCAGGGCCTGGGTGGGGTGTTCGTGGGACCCATCCCCGGCGTTGATGATGCTGGCCTTCATGTGCCGGGAAAGCAGCGCATGGGCGCCGGGGGCGCTGTGGCGCATGACGATGAGATCCGGGTGCATGGCTTGGAGGTTCATGGCCGTGTCGATCAGGGTCTCGCCCTTGTTCAGGCTGCTGGTGTCGGCATCGAAGTTGATGATCTCGGCGGACAGCCGCTTCTCGGCGATCTCGAAGCTGTTGCGGGTGCGGGTGCTGTTCTCGAAGAAGAGGTTGACCACGAGCTTCTTGCGCAGGGCTGGCACGATCTTGATGCTGGGCCGCTCGCAGACCTCTTCAAAGGCTTGGGCCTGGTCCAGGAGGGCGGTGATGTCCCGGGGGCTGAGCGGCTCGATGCCCAGCAGGTGCCGGTGGGGAAAGACGTAGCGTTCCGAAGTCATCAGCAGGCCTCCACGGTGACGCCGTCTTCGCCGTCGATCTCCTTCATCCGCACGGCCACGCGGTGGCCCGGTGGCACGTCCACAGTGAGTCCCGCCAGATCCGCTTGGATCGGCAGCTCCCGCCCGCTGCGATCGGCCATGACCAGCAGCATCACCCGCCGGGGGCGTCCGTGGTCGAGGAGCGCGTCGAGGGCGGCCCGCACGGTGCGGCCGGTGTAGAGCACGTCATCCACCAGCACCACGGTCCGCTCCTTCAGCGTGAAGGGGATCTCCGTGGGTCGGACGATGGGGCTGCCCACCATCTCGGTGAGGTCGTCCCGGTAGAGGGTGATGTCGAGGGTACCGACCGGAATGGCAGCCCCGGTGAGGGCGCGGAGTTGGATGGCCAGGCGCTCTGCCAGGGGCATGCCCCGGGAGCGGATGCCGAGCAGGACAATCTCTTCTTCGGGCTTCACCCGGATCAAAAGGTCCGTGGCGAGGCGGTGGACAATCGCCTCCATCTGGCCGGGGTCCACGGGGCAGGGGCCTTGGGCAGCGGGCATGGATCCTCCGACGAGCGCCTGCTCCAGGCGGGCGCCCACGGTCTCAAGTCTAGCCGAGGCGGGGCCTGAGGACCTGAAGTCCAATGCCCCCCAGGTAGTATTTGCAGTATTCAAGTCGAATACGCCATCCTCCGATGCCCCATCTGAGGACAACCATGAGTCAGGAACGGCGGCAATACCGAAGAATCCCCCTGGAGGCTTCCCTAAGCTTCCAGGAACTCAGCTTCCACAAGGGTGAGGCTCCAGCCTCCAGCAGCTACCGGGATGTCTCAGCCGGCGGGCTCCTGCTGGACTCCCCTCGGGCCTACCCCCTGGGGGCCCTGCTCAAGCTTGAGCTGCGAGTGCCGGGCTGGGGTCGCTACCAAAACCACTTCGGCCCCGTCCAGGAGGCTGAAGTCCGGCCGCTGGTCGCCTTGGGCATGGTGGTGCGCGTCGAGCAGTTGGATGCCGGAGACTACGAGCTGGGAATCAAGTTTCAGAACGTCTATCCCGATGACCTTGAAGCCCTTGTGAAGTTTCTGGAGGCCACCGCGCCTCCTTCCTCACTCTGATCCCAAGTCAACACCCCTTTCAGGAGGCCCCCGTGAAGATCCTCATCGTGGACGATTCCTCGACGATGCGGCGCATCATCATCAACACCCTATCCCGCATCGGCTATACCGATGTGGTCGAGGGTGACAACGGCAAGAGCGGGCTCGAGAGGCTCGGCCAGGGTGGGGTGGAGATGATCATCACCGACTGGAACATGCCGGAGATGGATGGCCTTGAGTTCGTGAAGACCGTACGGGTCCAGAACCCCGTCATTCCGATTCTGATGGTGACCACGAACGCCGCCAAGGAGGACATCGTTGAAGCCCTCCAGGCTGGCGTGAACAACTACGTGGTGAAGCCATTCACCCCGGAGACCCTCAAGGAAAAGATCGAGTCCCTCCTCGGATAGGAGCAGGCCATGGATCAGTCCGAAATCGATACCCTCCTCGCCGGAGGGACGAAGTCGCCGAAAAAACCCAAGATCAGCGCCCCCGTGAAGGACCCTGTACCGGTCCCACCGGTGCTCGCCGCGGAGCCCCACGCGGAGCCGAAAGCGGACGGCAGCGGCCACGTGATCTCCGAGCTGGACACGGTCACCGCCGTCACCGAGCGGGAATCCAACAAGGTCATGGACCAGCTGGATCAAATCGGCCAGCTCGTGAACCGCCAGCAGCTCCTCATCACGGAGATCATGGCCCATGAAGGCGCCCAGGCGCCTGATATCCAGAAGGTCGTCCACGAGGTCATGAGCGCCGGCAAGGAGATCCAGGACAAGGTCTTCGAGGCCATGGACCTGATGCAGTTCCAGGACATCACCCGCCAGAAGCTGGAGCGCATCCTGCACCACCTCCGCCAGATCCACGACTACATCGTGGACCTGCTGGGCACCGGCCTGAAGAGCGAGTCCCAGCGGCCCTCCATTAGCCATACCATCGCGCAGACAGGCACCACGCCTGACGAGAACAAGGCCCACGCGGATGCGGTGATCGAGGCCTTCAAGTCCAAGAAGAAAGGGTGACCCATGGCCGTCGAGTCAGCCCAGACCCTGCTCACCACCGAGTTGGTGCCTTCGGGCCAGCTGGTGACTTTCACGCTTGATAGCGTGGAGTTTGGACTGGACATCGACCGGGTGCAGGAGATCACCCACCGAACCGATATCACTCCGATCCCCGGCAGCCCCAGCTTCATCCTGGGCGTCATCAACCTGCGCGGCCTGATCATACCGGTCATCGACAGCCGGGTCCGGTTTCACCTGGCTCCCCAGGAGACCACGACCAAGACCCGCATCATCGTGCTGCGTCTGGCCAGTGGGCCCACGGGCCTGCAGGTGGACTCCGTGGCTGAGGTGGTGCGGCTCGAGGACCACACGGTCCGCGAGACCCCGCCCCTGGTGGCGGGCATTCGCGCCGAATACCTGGCGGGCATGGTCACGGTCGGCACCCGGCTGATCACCCTCATCCACCTTGAGAAGCTCCTGGACAGCGCCGAGTTCACCCGTCGCGCCGAGTTCGACGACCTGGGCCTGGCCGGCACCATTGGCGGCACTGACACCGACGATGACACGGACCTTGAGGAGGACGGCCAGCCCTACGTCACCTTCCGCCTGGGGAGAGAGTCTTTTGGGATCGCTCTGCACGAGGTGGAAGAGATCGTCGAGCTGCCGCCGGTAACCAAGGTTCCGGATGCACCCGACTACGTGCTGGGGGTGATCTGCCTGCGGGATCACGTCATGCCCCTGGTGGACATCTCCGAGATTCTCTCCATCCAGCAGGAGGGGGCGGAGCGCAAGCGCGACATGGTGGTGCTGCTCTCCTTTGGCAGTGCGAAGATCGGCGTGGTCGTGGACGAGATCCAGGAGATCCTTCGGGTGCAGGAGGGCCAGACCCTGCCGCCACCCCAGACCCTCTCCGAGGCGGAGCGCGAGCACCTGAGCGGCATCCTCCTGCTGCCGGGCCGAATGGTGAGTCTCATCAACGTCCTGAAGATCATCACGGGCGACGACCAGGAGAAGATCGCGGCCCTGGGCCAGGGTCTGGGCTTGGCGGACAACCGCACCCAGGAAGTAGCCCCCAGCCTGGAACTGGTCGTCTTCCGCCTCGGACCCGAGAACTACGCCCTGCGGCTCCATGAGGTGCGCGAGATCGTCATGGTGAGCCAGATCACGCCGGTGCCCCGGGCTCCCGAGTTCGTGGATGGCGTGCTGAACCTGCGGGGCGAGGTGATGCCCGTGGTGGACCTCCGCACCCGCTTCGGTCTCGACCGCGTGGAGGCAACCAGCATCTCCCGCATCCTGATCACCAGCATCGGCGGGGTGTTTACCGGTCTCGTGGTGGATGCTGTCGACGAAGTCCGTCCCGTGGAGCTGAGCCGCTTCGGCCCGCCACCCGCCGTCACCGCCGTGGGGGCCAATCGCTACATCGAGAAGGTCGCCCGCCTCGACACCAGCATGATCTTCCTGCTGGAGCTTCAGCAGCTCCTGACGGACACGGAAACAGGCCAGCTCCAGAACCTCCAGGGACGCCGCAGTGCGGCCAGCCGAACGGGTGAGCCATGAGTGATTTCGCCCTGGACGACCCCAGCTTCTATGAGGACTTCCTCGTCGAGGCCCAGGAGCACTTCGAACAGATCGAGACCAACTTTCTCGCCCTCGAGGAGGCCCCGGGCGACCTCGACCTCCTGAACGCCATCTTCCGCAGCGTCCATACGATCAAGGGGGCCGCAGGCTTCCTGGGACTCACGAAGGTCCTCTCGGTGGCCCACATGGGCGAGAACGTGCTGGATGACCTGCGCAAGGGCCGCATGGAGCTCAGCGATCGGGTCATGGAGCTGCTCTTCGAGACCGTGGACCTGCTCAAGGTGCTCGTGGATGACGTGGGCATCCAGGTCCGGAAGCAGGGCGAGCCCCAGGACCCCGATCCTACTGAGCTGCTCAAAAACCTCGAATCCCTCAAGCGGGGCGAGACGGCGGCCCCAGCCGCCGCGGCTCCGAGGGTGTCCGCCCCCACGAGTGTGCTCCAGGTGCCGCCGGTTCTGGCCGGGGTCAGTGCCGCTGGCAGAGCCGCTGCCTTTGCTGCGGTCACCGAGGGCAAGACGGTGGTCGGCGTGCATGCCGAGCTCTCCGGCGCCATCTACGGCACCGCGTTCAATCCCTTCTCGCTGTTCCAGGTGGCGGAGCTGGTGGGGCGCCCGCTCCATCGGCAGCTCATTCCCCGCGAGCCCCTGGTGGACCTGGACTCCTTCGATCCCCGGTCCTTCCACCTGGATCTGGTGATGCTCATCGAAGTCACCGAGCCCATGGAAGAGGTCAAGAAGGTCTTCGGTGCCGTCACCCACGCCACCATCACCTTCCATCCCCTGGCCCTCGGTCCCGCGGCGCCGCCGGCGGTCGTGGCCGCACCAGAGCTTGAAGTCGCTGCAGACACAGCCGCTATCGACCTAGCCTCTCCAGACGTTGCCGCCCCCGCCGAGGATCGCCGCAAGAGTGGCCGCCGGGGCAACGACGACAAGGGTGCTGGCGACACCATCCGGGTGAGCCAGGCCAAGCTTGAGCAGTTTATGAACATCGTGGCGGAGCTGATCATCAGCAAGACCATGATCAGCCACCTGGTAGAGCGCCTGGTGCCGATGGTCAATGGCCATCCGGCTGCTGGTGTCGCCAAGGAGCTGGCCCACGCCTCGGTCTACCTGGACCACGTGAGCAAGGAGATCCAGGCCTCGGTGCTGGGCATCCGCATGGTGCCCGTGAAGACGGTGTTCTCGAAGTTCCCGCGCATGCTCCGGGACCTGGCCAAGGCCAGCGGGAAGAAGATTGATCTGCAGCTGGTGGGCGAGGATACCGAGATCGACAAGAGCATCATCGAGGAGCTGGGCGACCCGATGATCCACCTGATCCGGAACAGCGCCGACCATGGCATCGAATCGCCGGAAGTGCGCCTGAAGGCGGGCAAGTCCGAGACCGGCACGGTGATTCTGCGCGCCCGCCACGAAGGCGACAGTGTGGTGGTCGAGATCGAGGACGACGGCAAGGGCATCGACCCGGCGGTCATCCGCGCCAAGGCCATCGAAAAGGGCCTGTTGACCGTGGACCGGGCCGAGGCCATGCCCGATGACGAGGTCATCGAGCTCATCTTCGCGCCGGGTTTCAGCACGGCCGCCCAGGTGACCGACATTTCGGGCCGCGGCGTCGGCATGGACGTGGTGCGCTCCAATGTCCGCAAGCTCAACGGCCGGGTGGGCATCCGCTCGACGGTCGGCAAAGGCTCGGTCTTCACCATCAAGCTCCCCCTGACGCTAGCCATCATCGACGCCCTGCTGGTGAAGAGCGGCGGCCAGGTCTTCGCCATCCCGGGCACCGCCGTCGAGGAGACCCTCATCGTGCCCCTCGAGAGTGTGTCGCATCTCACCAGCCGCCAGGCCATCAACCTGCGCGGGGAAGTGCTGGGCGTGAGCCGCCTTCAGCACCTGCTGAAGTCCAAAGCACCGGTGGACCGCGAGGCCGAGTCGGAGGGCCTATCTGTGGTGGTGGTCTCCGCCTCCGGGCGGCGCATGGGCATCATCGTGGACGCCTTCGTGCGCCGGCAGGAGGTGGTCATCAAGCCTCTGGCGCCCTACCTCGCCGCCCTGCCAGGCCTCAGCGGCGCCTCCATCATGGGTGATGGCGGCGTGGTCCTGATCCTGGATCCCGCCGAGCTCCTGCACCTCGCTGTCCAGGAGGCCGTGTGAACCCTGGCGCCGCTCCGACGTCTCCGGCCCGCGCCGTGGGCCAAGGGTCCGTCCAGCACCGGTTCATGACCTTCGTTCTGAACGAGCGGACCTATGGCATCCCCCTCCGCCACGTGGCAGAGATCACCCCCCTCCGGGAGCTGAACCGGTTGCCCCACATGCCGAAGGCCGTGGAAGGGATCCTCGACCTCCGAGGCCGGGTGGTTCCCGTGATGAGCCTTCGGGAGCGCATGTCGCTGCCTCCACTGGAGGCCTCTCAAATCCCAACCATCCTGGTCCTGGACCTGGCTGGTTCGGCCACCGGCTTGCTGGTGGATGCCGTGGATGCCGTGCTGACCGTACCCGAGGAGGACCTCGTCCAGGCCAGCCCGATGCTGGCCGGACTCGGCGGCGCCTGGGTTGAAGGCTTCATCGTCCAGGGCGAGCGGGTCATCACGCTGCTGGACGCGGCCCTGATCGCCAACCTGGGGCCGGGACGCACCCAGGGCCGGGAGGCCCTTGCCAGCCGCAGCCTGGAGGAGCGGCTTGACGAAGACCTCCGCCGGCTCATCGACATGGCGCCGACCAAGGAGCAGGGCGAGCACCGGGTGATTCCCCAGATTGAATCCTCGATCACCTACACCGAGCAGGAGATGGCCAAGGTCCTCGAGCGGGTGGAAACCATGCTGGCGAGCACGGACAAGGTCTTCCGGGGCATCGGCCGCCTGAAGCAGGAGGCGGGACTGGGGAAGCTGAGGGGTCAGGAGCGGGCCCTCGCCGAGCTGGAAGCCACCAACCAGGAGATGCAGAACACCGTCTTTGCCCTGATTCAGCTCATGCAATTCCAGGACATTGCCCGCCAGAAGCTGGAGCGGGTCATGGCGCACCTGAAGGGCATGCAGGTGGCCATTTCCGGGAAGTTCCGGTCCCCCTAGTCCATCCGGGGGAGACAAGCTCTGGAGCCGACACCGATCCCCGGTCACAATAGGGGTTTGGCCCAGGAGGCCCCGTGAGCAGCCCGTCCTTCACCGAAGTCCGATTCCTCGCTGGCCAGATCGGTGAGACCGTCCGGCTGCGGGGCTGGGTCCGCAATGCCCGCACCAGCAAGACCCGCTTCATCGAGCTGCGTGACGGCTCCGGCTTCGTGCAGTGCGTGGTGGGGGCCGCCGAGGCAGATCCCGCTGCCTACGAGCTGGCCGGCAAGCTCACCCAGGAGGCCGCCATCGCCCTCACCGGGGTGGTGCAGCAGCACCCGAAGACCGGGCTGCCCGAGCTGCTGGTGAAGTCCCTGGAGCTCATTGGCGGCAGCACCGACTTCCCCATCACCCCCAAGGAGCATGGCACCGAGTTCCTCATGGAGAACCGCCACCTGTGGCTGCGCAGCCGGCGGCAGTGGGCCATCCTCCGCATCCGGCACACCCTGGTGAAGGGCATCCGGGACTTCTTCGACAGCGACGGGTTCACCCTCCTCGATGCCCCGATCCTCACCCCCAGCGCCTGCGAGGGCACCAGCACCCTCTTCGGCACCGAGTACTTCCACGAGGGCACGGCCTTCCTCAGTCAGTCAGGCCAGCTTTACCAGGAGCCCGGCATTGCGGCCTTCGGCAAGGTCTACTGCTTCGGCCCCACCTTCCGGGCTGAGAAGAGCAAGACCCGCCGCCATCTCACGGAATTCTGGATGGTCGAGCCCGAGGTGGCCTTCGCCCACCTGGAAGACGTCATGGTCCTGGGCGAGCGCATGACCAAGTTCCTCATCCAGCGGGTGCTGGAGGGGCGGAAGGAGGAGCTGAAGATCCTGGAGCGCGACACCGCGCCCCTGGAGCTGGCCCTCAACACCACCTTTGATCGCATGACCTACACCGAGGCCGTGGACAAGCTCAAGACCCTGGGCAGCGACATCCAGTGGGGCGAGGACTTCGGCAACGACGATGAGACCATCCTCATGAACGCCACGGACCGGCCCCTCTGGGTGCACCGCTTCCCCAAGGCGTTCAAGGCCTTCTACATGGAGCCGGATCCCCTGGATGCCCGCCTGGCCCTGGGCGCCGACCTTCTGGCCCCGGAGGGCTACGGCGAGGTCATCGGCGGCGGCGAGCGCGCCAGCGACCTGCAGTACCTGCTGGACCAGATCGTGCACCACCAGCTGAACCGCGCCGACTACGAGTGGTACCTGGACGTCCGCAAGTACGGCAGCGTCCCCCACGCCGGTTTCGGCATGGGCCTCGAGCGCGCCGTGGCCTGGATGTGCAAGCTGCCGCACGTGCGTGAGACCATTCCCTATCCCAGAATGATGGGGACGTTGAGGCCCTAAGATCTTATTAACCACGAAGGGGGATTTGTTTCCTTCCTTCGTGGTCTTCTCGGCATCGGCTACGCCGATACACGAGACAAACCGAAATGTCCCGTCTTCGTGGTGAAAGTCATTCTCAGAGCTGCATCACCACGCCCGGCAGCTTCTGGATGGCCTCCCGCAGCGGGGTCTCGGCTTGGGCGTCGGGCAGGGTGACCCAGAAGGTATAGCTGATGAAGGAGCCCTTGCAGGTGGACTGGTGCTGCTCGTCGCCTTCGGACTGGGGCCCCAGGTGGGCCAGGATCGTCTGCATTACCATCTCGGGCCGCAGCTCCTCCTGGCGCCCGATGATCTTCATGGGCACACGGAAGGGATACGTGATCTCAGGCCGACGGCAGGCTTCTTCCATGCTTTACCCTATCTCTCAACGCGCAGCGTTGAGAGCCTACTTCACGATGATCTCGCGCAGGTCCTTCCCCGGCTTGAAGCGGATGCTCTTGCCCTTGGGGATCTGGACGCTGGCGCCGGTCTTGATGTTCCGGCCCATGCCGCGCTTGCGGGGGCGGGGCTCGAAGACGCCGAAGCCCCGGATCTCGATGCGGTGGCCGTTGAGCAGGGCATCCTTCAGGCGCTCCGTGAGAAGATCCACGACCTGGAGGGCGGTGGCGCGGGAGCAGGGGTGCACCTTCATCAAAGAATTGGCGATATCGATCTTGATCATTGGCGACCTCGGGAAGTGATTGGGAAGAGCCAGAATAGGTGAAGGAAGGCTACCGTGCCAGGGTGATTTTTACATCGGGACTCGAGGGCATGCCCATGGGTGCCCCGGGAGCCGGGGGCTGGGCACGGGGTTGCGGAGGCCCGCCGGCTTCCCGCCCGCCCCCCTGGGCAATGGACATGCCCCGCTCCATGTTGCTTCGGGCAAGGTCCGAGGTGGCCATGACGCCCTCCAGGCGGAGCTTGAACTCCCCAACGTTGGTGGCCCGCAGGAGGGCCTCCTCCTCGGTGATAAGTTTCTGGGTTAACAAGAAATAAAGGCTCTGGTCAAAGGTCTGCATGCCGTACTGGGCCGTGCCGGAGCTGATGACGTCCTTCAGGAGCTTGGTCTTGTCCTTCTCCTCGATGCAGGACCGGACGGTTTCGGTGGCGACCATGACTTCCACGGCGGGCACCCGGCCCTGGCCGTCGGCCCGGGGCACCAGGCGCTGGGAGATGATCCCCTTGAGCACCGAGGCCAGCTGGAGGCGAATCTGCTTCTGGTGATGGGGGGGGAAGACGGAGATCACGCGGTTGATGGTCTCCGTGGCGTCCAGGGTGTGCAGGGTGCTGAACACCAGGTGGCCGGTCTCGGCGGCGTGCAGGGCCGTCTCGATGGTCTCCAGGTCGCGCATCTCACCGACGAGGATGACATCCGGGTCCTGGCGCAGGGCGGCCCGCAGAGCCGAGGAGAAACTCTTGCAGTCGGCCTCGACCTCACGCTGGTTGATGATGCTGAGGTTGTCCCGGTGCAGGTATTCGATGGGGTCCTCGATGGTGAGGATGTGCTCGGTGCGCGTGGCGTTGATGAGGTCGATCATCGCCGCCAGGGTAGTGGACTTGCCCGAACCCGTGGTCCCCGTCACCAGCACCAGGCCGCGCTGCTCCTGGCAGATGGTCTTCAGGACCTTGGGTAGCATCAGGTCGTCGATGGTGTAGATCTTCCGCGGGATCACCCGGAGCACCAGGCCCACGGTGCCGCGCTGGTTGAAGACATTGCAGCGGAAGCGGCCCAGGCTCGGGACCGAGTAGGCGATATCAATGTCGAAGTTTTCTTTGAACTTTCCCTTCTGGCGGTCGCTGGCCATGATCGCGTAGGCCATGGCGATGGTGTCTTCCTGCACCAGGCGTTTGAACTGGGTCAGGGGGGTCAGCTTGCCTCGAATGCGAGCGATCGGGTGGTTCCCGACCTTCAGGTGAAGGTCACTGGCACCCTGCTCACAGACGACGGTGAGCAATTCATTGATGTGCATGGGGATCTCCCGGTAGGGGTCGGAATTATCTTAGTCCCCATTCTGCTTATTGGAAGGGATTCGCGATCAGGGCTCGGAAAAGGCCGTGGTTTCTGGTAAAATCGAGGGTTCTGCCCGGCCTCTGCCAGGGCCGCCCCGGGAGCCAGATGACCGCCCTTGAAAAGATTCGCAACCTCGCCATCATCGCCCATGTCGATCACGGCAAGACCACCCTCGTAGACGCCTTGTTCAAGGGCGCTCACATGTTCCGGGACAACCAGCGGGTCCAGGAACGGGCCATGGACAGCAACGACCAGGAGCGGGAGCGCGGCATCACCATCTTGGCCAAGACCACCTCCCTGCACTGGGGCGGGTACCGCTTCAACATCGTGGACACCCCCGGCCACGCCGACTTCGGCGGCGAAGTGGAGCGGGTGCTCAGCATGGTGGACTCCGTGCTGCTGGTGGTGGATGCCTTCGACGGCCCCATGCCCCAGACCAAGTTCGTGACCCGCAAGGCCCTGGCCCTCGGGCTCCGGCCCATCGTGGTCATCAACAAGGTGGATCGCCCCGGCGCCCGCCCCGTCTGGACCCAGGACCAGGTCTTCGACCTGCTCATTGAGCTGGGCGCCACGGAGGAGCAGCTGGACTTCCCCTGCGTGTTCGCCAGCGCCAGGATGGGCTACGCCATGCTGGACATGAATGACCCCGCTGAAAATCTGGATCCCCTCTTCGACGCCATCGTCAAGCACTGCCCCCACCCTACCGGCAGCCCCGAAGCCCCCCTCCAGATGCTGGTCACCCTCATGGACTGGAGCGACTTCGTCGGCCAGATCGGCATCGGCCGCATCGTGAACGGCCGCATCCACGTGGGCGACAGCGTGGCCCTCATCAAGCGTGACGGCACCATCCAGCAGCAGAAGATCACCCAGCTCTATGGCTTCGAGGGCCTCAGCCGCATCCAGCTTGAGGAAGGCAGCGCGGGCGAGATCGTGGCCATCGCGGGCATCGAGGACATCCGAGTGGGCGAGACCATCGCGGATATCGCCAGCCCTGTGGCCCTGGAGTATGTGGACATCGACGAGCCCACCATCTCCATGATGTTCATGGTGAACGCGGGGCCCTTTGCCGGCCAGGACGGCAAGTACATCCAGAGTCGCCGCATTCGCGAGCGCCTCCAGAAGGAACTCCAGCACAACGTGGCCCTCCGGGTGGAGGACACGGAAAGCCCCGACTCCTTCAAGGTGAGCGGCCGCGGCGAACTGCACCTCTCGGTGCTCATCGAGACCATGCGCCGCGAGGGCTTCGAGCTCTGCGTGAGCCGCCCCGAGGTGATCCTCCACTACACCGAGCAGGGCGAGAAGATGGAACCCTACGAGGACGTCACCATCGACATCCCCGAGGCCTACATGGGCGTGACCATGGAACACATGGGCAACCGCAAGGCCGAGATGCAGGACATGGGCAACGAGGGCGGCCGTTTGCGGCTGCATTTCAAGATCCCCAGCCGTGGCCTCATCGGCTTCCGCAACGAGTTCATGACCGATACCCGCGGCGAAGGCATCATCCACAGCCTCTTCAGCCACTACGGCCCCCACAAGGGTGAGCTCACCAGCCGCAAGAACGGTGTGCTGATCAGCATGGAGCAGTGCGAGTCCGTGGGCTTCGCGCTCATGAACCTCGAGGAGCGCGGCGTCATCTTCATCCAGCCCAACACCAAGTGCTACGAGGGCATGATCGTGGGCGAGCACGCCCGGGAGAACGACCTGGTGGTGAACGTGGCCAAGGCCAAGAAGCTATCCAACATGCGCTCCAGCGGCAGCGACGATGCCACCCGCATCACCCCGCCCCGGGAGCACACTCTGGAGCAGGCCCTGGAATACATCGAGCCCGACGAGCTGGTGGAAGTGACCCCCAACTTCAT
This sequence comes from uncultured Holophagaceae bacterium, assembly GCA_903843705.1. Taxonomy (GTDB): domain Bacteria; phylum Acidobacteriota; class Holophagae; order Holophagales; family Holophagaceae; genus Geothrix. The sequence continues at coordinate 14,853 of CAIMQW010000305.1, forward strand.
CCGCATGCGCAAGCGGGTGCTGGACACGAATGAGAGAAAGAAGTCAGAGAAGCGGAGCGCCGAATAATCTGTCTCTAGGAAACATTACAAAATTGTATGACAATGTCAGTTGGCATACAATTTTGTAATTCGTATCCTGGAGGCCCCTTGGCGACCCTAGAGGATCCCAGTAAGCTCACCCCCCTGGTGGAGTTGAGCCATGCCCTGGCCACCTCTGATATCCGAAGCGTGCTGCCCCGAGTGCTGGAGATCCTTGCCGAGGCCTTCGGGGCCGTCAGCGGAGCCATCACCCTGGCAGAGGAGGAGGGCGGAGCCCTGCGCCTGGAAGCTTCGCGGGGGCTCTCCCGACAGGCCGTGGAGCGGGCCCGGTACAAGGCTGGCGAGGGCGTCACCGGGCGGGTGCTCAAGAGCGGCAAGGCCGTGGTGGTGCCGAAGGTGAGCCAGGAACCCCTCTTCCTGGACCGCACGGGCGTGATGCGGGAGCACCGCCGGAGCAAGGGCGAGTTGAGCTTCTTCTGTGTCCCCCTCTTCGTAGACGGCAAGGCCGTGGGCGCCCTGTCCCTGACCACGCCCTACCTGGCGGAGCGGGACTTTGACCGGGACACCAAGCTCCTGCAGATCGCCGCCTCCATGGTGGGCATGGCCATGAAGGTCGCCCGCCTGGTGGCCGCGGACCGGCAGCGGCTGCTGGAGGAGAACCGGCAGCTCCGCGAGGAACTGCAAGAGCGCTACGAGCTGCGCAACCTCATCGGCAACAGCCACGCCATGCAGCGGGTCTACGAGCGGGTCGGCCAGGCCGCCCCGGCCACCACCACTGTGATGATCCGGGGCGAATCCGGCACCGGCAAGGAGCTGGTGGCCCACGCCATCCACTACGGCTCGACCCGGGCCTCCAAACCCTTCATCAAGGTGAGCTGCGGCGCCCTGCCCGAGAGCTTGATCGAGTCCGAACTCTTCGGCTATGAGCCCGGGGCTTTCACGGACGCGCGGAAGCAGAAGCTGGGCCGCTTCGAGCTGGCCGAGGGCGGCACGCTCTTCCTGGACGAGGTGGGCGAACTCAGCCCCGGCACCCAGGTCAAGCTGCTCCGGGTGCTGCAGGAGCGGGAGTTCGAGCGCCTGGGCGGGGTCAAGCCCGTGAAGGTGGATGTGAGGATCATCACCGCCACCAACCGGGATCTTGAGGCCGCCACCCTCAGCGGAATCTTCCGGGAGGACCTTTATTACCGCCTGAATGTTTTTGAAGTCTTCCTGCCTCCCCTTCGGGAACGGAGTACGGACATCCTGCTGCTGGCGGACCACTTCGTGGAGAAGTATGCCGCGCACCACCGGAAGGACGTGCGCCGCCTGTCGACCTCCGCCATCGACATGCTCGTGGCCTATCACTGGCCAGGCAACGTGCGGGAGCTGGAGAACTGCATCGAACGGGCGACCCTGGTCTGCGAAGGGGGGGTCATCCACGGCCACCACCTGCCTCCGAGCCTGCAGACTGCGGAAGTGTCCGGGACCCTGCCATCCCAGGCTCTGGCCGAGGCCGTCTCGGCCTTTGAGCGAGACCTGCTGCAGGATGCCCTCAAGTCCGCCCGGGGCAACCGGGCCCGGGCGGCCCGCCTGCTGCAGACCACCGAGCGCATCCTGAACTACAAGGTGCAGAAATATGGACTGGAGCCCGAGCGCTTCCAGGCGCATCAGGAAACGCAAAATCATACAAAAATGTAATAGTTTTTCGCCTTCATTACAAAATTGATGGCATTGATCGTCTAGATCTAATGATTGATAATTGATATAAATCAATTATTACCAATATTTAAATATTATTGCGCGATCCCAAATCCCTCTGGCACGACCCCTGCTCAGGGAATCCCATGAGGGGCCGGCGGCCGGCCCCTGCGGATCACCGGGGCGGCCTGGGGACCTGGATCAAGGGAACGTCGATGACGGACCCACCTGGGAACCCAGCCTCCTCCGGTCAGATGAAGGAGGAACTCGGATGAATCGGCGGATCCTTTCCCGCTCCCTCGCGATGGTGGTGGCCCTGCTGGCCCTGTCGACGCTGGTCTTCGCGGCTGACACCTGCACTGGTTCGCAGATGGGCAGCCAGATTGAGCCTGCCCAGACCCAGGGTGCCCAGGCGCCCCGGTAGTCGTACACCCCCAATCCTTCGAACCCCTGCATCCCCCCCTTTGGAGTTGTTCATGCGCATTCGTACCGTCCTGTCCTTCGTGGCTGCCTTGTGCGGCAGCCTCCATGCCCAGACCCCCCCGGTTGCTGCGCCGGCGGCGGCCGCGCCCGCCCCTGCGGCACCGGTCCCCCCTTCAATCCTGGGCTTCGCCGTGACTGGCACGGCCACCCTGGGTTCCCAGTACATCTTCCGGGGTCTCACCCAGACGGACGGCAAGCCCACCGTGCAGGCCGAGATCGACCTGGCCCACGCGGACGGCTGGTACCTGAGCTTGGCCAGCAGCAACATCTCCTGGCTCACGGACGCAGGGGTCGGAACGATGTCCGCTGGCGTCGAGGTGGATGTGTTCGGCGGCTACAAGTGGGGCTTCGCCAAGGACTGGACCCTGGATATTGGCGCCATCCGCTACCTCTACCCGGGCGACTACTCGCACGTTGCCATCACCAGCCCCAGCACCACCGAGGGCTACCTGGGCCTCAGCTACAGCTGGGCAAGCCTCAAGTATTCCCGGGTGCTTAGCGCCGGCAACTTCGGCGTCGCCAAGGCTGATGGCTCCAGCTATATCGATCTGAGCCTGGCCATCCCCCTGGGTGATAGCGGCTGGACCGTGCTGGGCCACGGCGGCAAGACCACCTATACCGGCACCGGCAACAGCCCGCTCGACTACACCGATTACAAGCTGGGACTGGCCAAGGAGCTCAAGGGCTACACCTTCGCCCTGGCCGGCACAAACGCCGACACTAAGGACGCCGTCTACACGAACGCCCTGGGCCGCAACATCGGCAAGGGCCGCGTGACCCTCACCATCACCAAGGCTTTCTAGGCCTGGTATCGATCTGCAGCCGAGGCCCGAGTCCAACCCCGGCGGCAGCTGCCGTAACCTCATCCCCTTTTTCCTGGAGCCTGCGATGGCAAGTTGCACACGAGGGAGCGAGAAGCTCTCATTCAAGAACAAGCTGGCCCGACTGGCCGACCGCATGAGGGATCCGGAGTGGCGCCGCTATGGCTTCGTCCTGGCCTCCGGCAAGATGCTGGGCATGGCGGCGGTCCTCGGCATGATGATCGTCTTGCCGATGATGTTCAATGGGACCCCCGCCCATGCGGATTCCCCCGCTCCCGCCCCTGCCGCCGTGGCAGCCCCCGCCGCTGCCGCTGTCCCTACTGCTGTCCCTGCCGCCCCCGCCGCGCCGGTGGTGCTTGCCAAGGACATCGTCAACCCGCTCAACACCGTCTGGACCCTGATCGCCGCCTTCCTCGTCTTCGCCATGCAGGTGGGTTTCGTGATGCTGGAGGCGGGCTTCTGTCGGTCCCGGGAAACGGTGAACGTGCTGGTGGAGTGCGTGTTCGACACCGCGCTCTGCGGCATCCTCTTCTGGGCCTTCGGCTACGCCTTCATGTTCAGCGAGGGCAATGGCTTCATCGGCTACCACTGGTTCTTCCTCAAGGGAGTCCCCGTCACCTACGGAACCACGGGCGTCGCGCTCCTGGCCCACTGGATCTTCCAGTTCGCGTTCGCCGACACCTGCTCGACCATCACCTCTGGTGCCATGATCGGCCGCACCGACTTCATCGGCGACATCCTCTACAGCTTCTGCGTCTCGGGCTTCATCTACCCCATCATCGGCCACTGGGCCTGGGGTCCTGACGGCTTCCTGGCCACCATGGGCAGCGCCGGCAAGTTCCTCCCCGGCCTGGGCATGAACTTCCATGACTTCGCCGGCTCCACCGTGGTCCACACCATCGGCGGCGCTGTGGCCCTGGCGGGCGCCATCGTCCTGGGTCCCCGGCTCGGCCGCAAGTTCAAGCGGGACGGCGGCGGCCCCATGACGCCCCACGATCTCACCATCGCTGTCTGCGGCGGCCTGCTCCTCTGGTTCGGCTGGTATGGCTTCAACCCTGGCAGCACCCTCTCCGCCATGGACTTCGAGGGCATCGGCCGGGTGGCTGCCAACACCACCCTGGCGGCCTGCGCTGCGGCCCTGACGGCGGTGTTCTACATCTACTTCCGCACCGGCAAGTGGGATCCGGGCGCCATCACCAACGGCTTCCTGGCCGGCCTGGTGGCCATCACCGCCCCCTGCTACTGGGTGAGCCCCTTCGGCTCCGTGATCA
>CAIMQW010000306.1 GCA_903843705.1 uncultured Holophagaceae bacterium
ACCGGCGGGCCTACACCCTGGAGCAGTTTCTCCAGGAGGTCATCGATCCCCACGAGGACCTGAAGTCCCTGGATGTCTGCAAGGTCAGAGAGGGCTTCACGTTCGAAGGGACCACTTGTGAATTCGCGCAGATCACGGCGGCGGGAGACACCTTCGAGAGCTTCTGCGTCGAGCACGAGGATCCCCAACTGGTGATGAACGTCCTCGGGAGGCTGGGCCTCGACGGCCGGCAAAACATCAACTATCCACAGGCCCTCAAGAGGGCCCTGAAACAACGCGCTGCCTGACCGCCGCGAGGGAGAGCCGCATGGCCAAGGAAATCGAACGCAAGTACCTCATCAACACCGCCACCTGGGTTCCGCAGAACGAAGGCACCCACTTCAAGCAGGGCTACCTGAACGCTCAGAAGGAGCGCGTGGTCCGCGTCCGCATCGAGGGCTCGAAGGCCAAGCTCACCATCAAGGGCATCACCACGGGCGTGACCCGGGCCGAATTCGAATACCTGATCCCCGTGGAGGATGCTGCCATCCTGCTGGACAACCTCTGCGAACAGCCGCTCATCGACAAGCACCGCCACAAGGAAGTCCACGGCGGCAAGACCTGGGAGATCGATGTCTTCCACGGCGAGAACGAAGGTCTGGTGGTGGCCGAGATCGAGCTGGCCTCCGAGGACGAAAAGATCGAGTTCCCCGCCTGGATCGGCGCGGAAGTCTCCAGCGATCCCCGCTACTTCAACTCCAACCTCCTGAAGCACCCGTTCAAGAACTGGACCAAGGCCTAGTCCCACTCTGCGGGCCACCCGACCGGTGGCCCGCACTCTCTTAGGTGCATGCATGGCAGCTGAAGCAGCACAGTCCACCAAGGCTCCGACGCTCCAGGAACTCCTGAACATGGAGAAGATGACGCTCTCCTCGAAGACGCGGGAGGCGCAGAGTCCCACTGAGCAATGGATGCGTTATCTCGGATTCCCTGGCGGGATCCTGCTGTTCCTCCTCATCCTGTATCTGCCTGCGGGCGCCGGCCTCAGCGCCGGAGCGCAGGCGGGCGCGGCCAGCTTCGCCCTGGCCCTGGTGTGGTGGGTGACCGAGCCCTTCCCGACCTATGTCACCTCGCTGGTCCTGATGTTCCTGCTGCTGGTGACCCGCACCTCCAACGCCAAAGCCATCATGGATGTGCTGGGCATGGAGGTGATCTGGCTCAACCTGCTGGCCTTCATCCTCGCGTCCATGCTGGTGAAGACGCGGCTGGCCAAGCGCATGGCGCTCTGGCTGGTGGTGCGTTTCGGCCACAAGGCCAGCTGGGCCCTGCTGGCCTTCCTGGTGCTCCAGCTCGTGCTGGCACCCCTGATCCCCGCCACGGCGGCCCGCTGCGTGATGACCCTGCCCCTCATGATCGTGGTCGCCACCATCTACGGGTCCACCGAGGCTACCCCCAACAACTTCGGCAAGAACATGATGCTGCTGAACCTCGCCTGCATCTCCGTGCTTTCCTCCATCACCATGACCGGCAGCTCGGCGAACCTCATCGCCGTGGGCCTCATCCAGAACATGGGCGGGCAGCGGGTCTACTACATGGACTGGATGCGCGTGGGTGCCCCGGTGGCGATCCTGACCATGGTCCTGATGTGGATCCTGGGCCAGAAGCTGCTCTTCCGCATGAAGCCCGAAGAGCAGGTGCCCCAGGTGGAAGGCGGCCTGGAGCTGGTCAAGAAGCAGTACGAGCTCATGGGTCCCTTGGGGTTCCAGGAGAAGAAGGCCATCGCCATCTTCGGCCTGGTACTCTTTCTCTGGATGACCGACATCTTCCACATGCGGTGGTTCGGGGTGGAGATCAGCGCCCCCTTCGCGGCCCTGCTGGGCGCGGTGATCGTGCTGTTCCCGCGCTGGGGCATCCTGTCCTGGGCCGAGGCGGACATTCCCTGGCACCTGCTCATCTTCAGCGCCGGCGCCTATGCCGGTGGGCTGGCCCTGGATGACACGGGCGCCGCCGAGTGGGGCGTACGCATGCTCTTCGGGGGCATGAACCTCAAGGGTGTGCCCTTCGGCTTCACCTACACGGTGGTGATCTCCGTGATGATGTACAGCCACCTGCTCACCACCTCGAAGACCGTCCGCACCCTCATCATGCTGCCCATCATCATCACCCTGGCCAAGGCCCTGGGCTGGAGTCCCATGTCCCTGGCCCTGCCCGCAGCCCTCTGCATCGACTGGGTCGTGGGCCTGCCCATCAGTGGCAAGCCCAACGTGATCATGTTCTCCACCAACCAGTACTCGGTGGGTGACAACTTCAAATACGGGATCCTCACCTGCACCATCGGCGTGGTGATTCTCGTGATTTCCGGAGCCACCTGGTTCCACTGGCTCGGCATCACGCCTTCCTTCTGGGCGGTGGCACCATGAAGACCCTCCGACTGACCGCCTTCATCCTGCTTGCCTCCGTCCTGGCCATGGCCGTGGACCTCCCGACCTACACGGTCCGGCTCCAGGCGGCCCCGGACGGCTCCGGCCAGGGCATCGCCACCATCGCCCTGGCTGGCTGCACACCCGGCACCTTCAACCTTCCGCTCGGGTTCACCGCCGTCCAGGACCTGCGGGTCGAGGAGCCCGCTTCCGGCATCCGGCTGGAGTCCAGCGAACGAAACGGAATGACCCAGTTGAAGGTCACCCTGCCCCCGGACATCCCCGCCAAGGCAACCCTGAAGGTCTCCTTCCGCCTCAAGCAGGTGTTCCAGATCGTCAAGCTCAAGCCGGGCGAGAAGAGCACGCTCCCCGCCACCAGCCGCACCTTCAAGCACGCCTTCGTGAACACCCAGGAATACCTCATCGGGGCCTACCGTGTGGAATTCCTCTTCCCCGACGGGCTCATGGCCCAGGCCATCCGGGAACAACTGCCCAAGCCCGCGAAGAACGAAGTGGGCCCCCGGGTGCTCCTCTCCAAGGTGGACGGCCATCAGGCCGCCATCCTGCAGTTCAACAAGCTACAGCAGGGGGATGACACCTCCATGATCGTCGAGCTGGTGCCCACCCGGCGCTCCTTCGGCTGGCTCATCGCCGGCCTGCTCCTCGGGGGCCTCTACCTCTTCAAGTTCAAGGACCTGGTCGCCACCAAGCAGCCCTGATCCTTCCTCCTCGCAGCCATCCCCCTTGCCGCCCTGCTTCCATCGGAGTCCCCCGTGCTGACAGCTCGGCTCCTCACCTTCCTGACCATCGTCGGCCTCGGTGTGGCTGGAATATCGGCCCTGGCCTTCCTCTACGCCTTCCTGGACTACCTCTGGTCCCGCTGGCATTCACCGACCTCGGACCAGCGTAGGCACTGAACCCGCCTCTAGACCCGTCCCAATCCCCTCCCAGCCAGACTGCCCCGAGAGACCGCTTTGCTGCCACCCCAGGCCATTCCCTTCCTGCTCACCGTTGCCATCAGCACGCTGATCGGCATCGGTCTGCGGGATTACTACGAACAGGAGGGGAAGCGGGACACCTTCGGCACGGTGCGGACCTTCATCTTCCTGGGCCTGCTGGGGCACATGCTCTACCGGATCCCCGTCATCGGTCCCTACGCCTTCCTGGTGGGCATGGTGGTCGTGGGGCCCTTCCTGCTGGTCTACTACAACAACAAGGTCAGTCAGCAGAAGAGTCCCGGACTCATCGGCGTCCTCATCGCGCTACTGACCTTCAGCGTCGGCCCGGTGGTCATCCACGAGCCCCACTGGTACCTGGTGGCCTTCGCCATCACCATCCTCTTCGTCCTCCACTCCAAGGGCCGCATCCGGCAGTTCACGGACCGCCTGGAGACCGGCGAGGTGGTCACAGTTTGCAAGTTCCTGGCCATCGCCGGGGTGATCCTGCCCCTGATCCCCGCGGTGCCGCCCACCGACGGCTGGGCGGGACGAATCTTCACGATCCTCCCCGTGGGGCCCCACCAGATCTGGATGGCCGTGGTCGTTACCACTGCCATCTCCTATTTCGGGTATGTGCTGCAGACCTACCTCTATCCCAGGAAGGGCCTGCTGCTGACGGGGCTCATCGGGGGGCTCTACTCCAGCACCATGACCGTGCTGGTGATCGCCAAGAAGACCCGGAGCCACGAGGATCAGGCCAGGGAGGCGGCGGCGGCCATCATGCTGTCCACGCCCACCATGTACCTGCGGATCCTGTTCCTGGTGGCGGCCTTCATGCCCCTGGGCGCGGTGCGCCTGCTGCCCCCCTTCCTGCTCTTCTCCCTCCTGGCGGGGGCCTATGCCTGGTGGCTGCGCCGCGGCGAGGCGGGCGCGGCCGTGCCGGAGGCAGCCCCGGATGTGGAAGTGAAGGAGAAGAACCCTCTGGAGCTGAACGCCGCCCTGCTCTTCGCCCTGATGTTCGTGACGGTGTCGCTGGTCACCAAGATCGTGCTCCTGCGCTTCCAGGAACTGGGCCTGCGCATGTTGTCCTTCCTGGTGGGAGCCTCGGACATCGTGCCCTTCATCGTGTCCGTGCTGCAGGGGAACCTGGGCATCGGCGCCAACCAGATCCTCCAGGCCATCGTCATCGCCACCGCCTCCAACAACGTCATGAAGACCGCCTACACCTTTGCCTTCGGGCACCGCCAGACCGCCCGCCTCACGGCCATGGGCATGGCGGGCATCGTCCTCCTGTCCTTCCTCTACGCCGCCCTGGCCCTCTAGCCCTGCGGCCCCTCCCACCCCTGATCTCCAGGGGAACCCGTCCCGGATGACCCTTCCATCCACCTTTTCCAGGAGCACCACCATGTCCGATCCGTTTGCCAAGAACGCCGCCACCAGCGCCGACGACGCGCTGAAGATCGTCCCCCGCGCCGAATTCCGCGCCTTCGGCCAGGGCCTCATCGAGGCCGTCAAGGAGAAGATGTGGAACGGGAAGACCATCCTCTTCCAGGCCCGCCGCATGCCCATGGAGACCTACTTCCTGAGCGCGAAGACCAACGAGGCCAACGTGAAGGTCCGTGACGGTCTGTTGGACATCAAGACCAAGACGGGCGAGACCCCCGAGGGCTACGAGATCTTCCAGCCCCGCGGCAAGTTCCAGTTCCCGGTCAAAAAGGAAGACCTGGCCACCATCCTGTCCCACCTCAAGGCCGAGATGGCCCTGACCCAGGACATGTACACCATCGATGAGTTCATCGCCATGGCCCGCAAGCATGCGGATCTGGTGCCCGTGACCGTCGAGAAGATGCGCTACGGTTTCACCATCGACGGCATCATCTGCGAGTACGCCCAGGTGTGGTTCAACGGCGCCCTGGTCGAGACCGCCTGCGCCGAAAGCGAGAACTACGCGGGCATGCGGCAGGTGGTCGAGGGCCTGGGCATCGCCGCCATGCCGAACACCAACTACCTGAAGGCCGCCAAGAAGGTTATGGGCATGGAATAGGGGTCGCCCCCATTCCAGCGCCATCCCTGGGGCGGCTTCGGGGGGAGCCGTCCCAGGGTTATTCGAGCCATGATGATCGTTTCAGGCTCGCACCAATCAAGTGTTCCAGTCCGTACCGGAGTTCGCCATGCTGCCTCCCCAAGTTGCGCCCTTTCTCCTGACCCTGGCCATCAGCACCTTGATCGGGATCGGCTTGCGGGACTACTACGAATCCGAAAAGAAGTTCGATACCTTCGGCACCGTTCGTACCTTCGTCTTTTTCGGCATGCTGGGCTTCATGCTCTACCAGATCCCCGGGGTGGGCCAGGTCGCCTTCCTGCTGGGCATGGCCGCCATCGTCCCCTTCCTGCTGGTCTACTACAGCAACAAGGTGCGGCAGAAGAAGAGCCCCGGGCTGATCGGCGTGCTGATCGCGCTGATGACCTACACCACCGGGCCCGTGGCCCTCAACCAGCCCCACTGGTTCCTGGTGCTCTTCGGTGTGTCCATCCTCTTCGTCCTGCACTCCAAGGGGAAGATCCGCGTCTTCACGGACCGGCTCGAGACCGGCGAGGTGGTCACGGCCTGCAAGTTCCTGGCGATCGCCGGGGTGGTCCTGCCCCTCATCCCCAGCACGCCCCTCGGCGGCGGCCTCGTGGGCCAGATCTTCGACTCGCTGCCCGTCACGCCCCGGCAGATCTGGATGGCGGTGGTGATCACCACGACCATCTCCTACCTGGGTTACGTGCTGCAGACCTATCTGTTTCCCCGGAAGGGCCTGCTGCTCACCGGCCTGATCGGCGGCGTCTACTCCAGCACCGTGGCGGTGCTGGTGCTGGCCAAGAAGTCCAAGCGCAGCCCGGGCCACGACGAGGAGGCTGCGGCCGCCATCCTGCTGGCCGTGTCGATGATGTATCTCCGCCTGCTGGTCCTTGTGGCGATCTTCCGCTTCCGCCTGGCCCTGCAGGTGGGCCCGGCCCTGATGGTCCTGGCCATGCTCGCGGCGGCCTACGGCATCTGGATCCGGCGGAAGAGCCTGGAGCCGCTGGTGCCTCAGGAGGTTCCGGTCAGCACGCCGGAGGCGCTGCTCGATCCTGCGACCGACTTCGTGCCAAGCGGGACCGAAGAGCCGGCCCTGCGGAAGAATCCCCTCGAGATCAACTCCGCCCTCTTCTTCGCCTTCATGTTTGTGGCGGTGTCCCTGGCGACCAAGTACGTCCTGATCCTCTACCAGGGCATGGGCCTCCGAATGCTGTCCTTCGTGGTCGGCTGCTCGGACATCACGCCCTTCGTGGTCTCCGTGCTGCAGGGCAACCTGGGCATCGGCACCGCCCAGGTGCTGCAGGCCATCGTCATCGCCAGCGCCAGCAATAACATGCTCAAGGTGGCCTACACCTACATGTTCGGCACCCGCCGCACCGCCAATCTGGCGGCCATGGGCATGGTCACCCTGGCCGTGCTGTCGGTCCTCTACGCCATCACGTTGATCTAGAGGCTATCCGTGCCCGAGAACAGGGCCTTCAGGTCCAGCGAGGGCGTGTGGGTCTGGGTGGCCAGGGACACATACTTCCGGGCGAGCATGTCCTTGCCGTTGCCGAGGACGGTGCCCACGAGGCCCAGGGCTTCGGCCTGGTCGGCCGCGGGCAGGGTCTTCAGGATCTCCAGCCAGAGCACTTCTTCAAGGACGTTGTAGGCCGTCTGCACCTCGGCCAGGTCCACGCCCGCCTCGAAGCGCGCCGTGGCCACGGCGCTGGCGTGGCTGATGACGGGGGCCAGGTTGCGCTCCAGCACAGCGGTGATGACGAGGCCCAGCAGGGTGCCCAGCCGCCCGCGGATCTCGTCATCACCGGCCGCCTCGTAGTGCTCCAGGTGGGATCGGTGCAGGGAGGCGATAGCCTTGGCCAGGATCTCCTCCCGGTGGCTGCGCAGGATGTTCTCGAGGCCCATGGGACGCTCCTCAGTGCGGTGAGCCTCAGCGTGCCTTCGTGGCGCGGGCGCTGCCGCCGTTGAGTCCATTGTTGACCCATCGGTCAGTGATCTAGGTCAACCTGGGGCTGGGGCGTTCCAGGTCACTTCGCAAGGCAAAGAAAACAAAAGCTATTAACCACCGATAAACACCGATGAACACCGATTAAAAGCTGATCAAGCAAAGAACAGAATGGCCCCTCAAGTGGGGCCACAAGGCCGGCACCATCAGGGGGCAGCTATCCCGCTGCACGGGTTGGATCCCGGGGGGGTGTGTCGGGACCTCTTGGCGTCCCTGGCGTCTTCTCGGTATCGGCTGCGCCGAAACGCGAGGCATGCAGACTTCTGGCGGTGGGCTTTTCATCCCAACCCGCGCGCCGACACGCCGGCATGGGATCGGTATCGGTGTTCATCAGCTTTTCTCGGTGTTCATCGGTGGCAAAAGATCCCTTTTCTCTGGCTGCCAATCAGCCTCAGAGATCCCCGATGGCGGCCACGACGCGGGTCCAGAGGTCGCTGCCCTGGGTGCTGTTGGTGAGGATGACGAGGCCGGTGCCCCGGCTGGGCGAGAACTGGGAGAAGCAGCGGAAGCCGGTCATGTTCGAGCCGCCGTGGTGGGCGATGTCGCCCAGGTCCGTGGCGTTGAGTGACCAGCCCAGCCCCCAGAAGACCGCCGTGCCGCGGGCCGCGCCCGGCCGCTCTACGGGGTCGCGGGCGTCCAGGTGGACCTGGTGCGCCAGCGCTTCCCGGGCCGAGGCCTGGGCCAGCAGCTTTGACTCCCCCCGCTCGGCCTTCATTACTTCGAGCAGCAGGCGGGCATAGTCCTCGGCGGTGGTGTAGAGCGAGTAGGCCGCGTTGGGGTGCAGGTATTTTGAGGTGGTCAGCACGGTCCCGTCATCGCGGTGGCCGCTGGCTTGGCGAGAGCCCAGGGCTGGCGTCCAGGCAAAGCCCGTGGCTGTGAGCTCAAGCGGCGCGAAGAGGTCCCGCGTGGCCCAGGCATCCAGAGGCTGGCCCGTGACCCGCTCGAGCACCCGCTGCAGGTAGAAGATCCCCTCGCCGGAGTAGCCGAACCGCGAGCCGGGCGTGAACCGGAGGGGGAGCGGCCCCTCCCGCTCCTCGCCGCCCGGGCGCCAGTTGGGGAAGCCGGTGGTGTGGGAGAGGGCCATGCGGGCGGTCACCCGGCGGCGCTCGGGCTGCTCGGGCAGGATCCTTTCCTGAGCGTAGGCCTCCAGGGGCCGGTCGAGGTCGAGGCGGCCCCGCTCCACCAGCTGCAGCGCCAGCAGCCCGAAGATGGGCTTGCTCATGGACGCTGCCTCGAAGACGGTGCCGGGCGTGACCGGCTCTCGGGTCTGGGCGTTCCGGACGCCGTAGCCCCTGGACCAGACCAGGCGCCGGTCCTGGATCAGCGCGATGGCCACGCCGGGCACGTGGAGCTCGGCCATCAGCGTGGGCACGAGCTGATCCAGGGTGGCCGCCAGGGCCTTCGGCGTGAGCTGGCTGGCCCGTCCCCCCGGGTCCACCGTCCGCAGGGCCTGGGCCGCCGCCGTCCGCACGGACTCCTCCCGGTCGCTGAGCAGCCGGGTCAGTTCCGCCGCCGATGACTGAGCGGGCTGCCCGAGGCCACCCAGGGCCACGGCCGCGGCCTGGCGGACATGCTCACTGGGATCAGCCAGGGCCTTGGTGAGGGCTGGCAGGGCCGCCAGGGCCGGGGAACCGACTCGGCCGAGGGCGATGGCCGCGGACCAGCGGACCTCGCTGCTGGG
>CAIMQW010000307.1 GCA_903843705.1 uncultured Holophagaceae bacterium
AAGACCCGCACCATCAAGACCCTGGCCTCGGCCAGCCACACCAGCTTCCGCCGCATCCAGTTCACGCCGGACCTGCTGCCCAGCGACGTGGTGGGCACCCTGATCTTCGATCCCCGGCAACTCACCTTCACCCCCAAGCGCGGGCCGGTCTTCGCGAATCTGGTGCTGGCGGACGAGATCAACCGGGCCCCGTCCAAGGTGCAGGCGGCCCTGCTGGAGGCCATGGAGGAGCGCCAGGTGACCCTGGGCGACGAGAGCTTCAAGCTGCCGGACCCCTTCCTGGTGCTGGCCACCCAGAATCCCCTGGAGCAGGAAGGCACCTTCCCCCTCCCCGAGGCCCAGATGGACCGCTTCCTCTTCAAGCTGCGGGTGGACTACCCGAAGCAGGACGAGGAGATCGAAGTCTTGCGCCGCGCCCATCTCAACGGCGACGAGGTCAAGCCCGTGGTGGACGCGCCCAGCCTGCTGGCAGCGGGCAGTGAGGCCCAGCAGGTGCGCCTGGACGAGGCGATCCGCACCTACATCGTGCGGCTGGTCCAGGCCACCCGACCGGGCCAGGGCAAGCCCTGGAAGGGCAAGGAGCTGCTCCGCTGCGGGGCCAGCCCCCGGGCCTCCCTGTCCCTGCAGGCCGCCTCCCGGGCCTTGGCCTACCTCCATGGCCGCGACCACGTGCTGCCCCAGGACATCGTGGACCTAGCCCCGGACGTGCTGCGCCACCGCCTGCTGCTCACTTACGAGAGCGAGGCCGACGGCGCCACCACCGATCAGGTCATCACCCAGCTGCTGCAGGCTGTGCCGAGACCGTAACTTCGCGTTTCCGTGGGTTGACCCCTGCCTCCGGGGTGGGTCAGACTGGCCCTGGCCCCGAGGCCGGAAAGGAGGTTCCGATGGGACGACAAGCCGACCTCTCCGAACCTCCGTCGAGACGCGCCGCCCGCTGAGGTGGCGCCCGCCCGCTCTCCCGAATCCGCACCCTGAATGGGACGGCGGCGCGCTTCGACGCACCGCCTCCAATCCTCCGGACCGGCCATGATCCATCGCTTGCTTGATACCGTCTGGGGTCAGGCCACCAACCTGATCACAGCGCCCATCCGCCGTCGCCGGTGGATCGACCTGCTTGTGCTCGCCGCCCTGGTGAGCACCCTGGCGGCGCTCTGGCTGGTGGGGCGCGAGTGGACCGCCGTGCAGCGGCCCTCGGTGGTGATCTCCCTCAGCGCCTGGGCCCTCCCCAAATACGTGCTGCTCTCCCTGATCCGCGCCATTGCCGCCTACGCAGTGTCCCTCGCCTTCACGATGGTGGTGGCCTACTGGGCCGCTAAGGATCCCCTGGCCGAGCGGTTCCTGGTGCCCATCCTCGACATCCTCCAGAGCGTGCCCATGCTGGCCTTCCTGCCGCCGGTACTGCTCCTGATGCTCACGCTGTTCCCCCGCAGCAACGTCGGGCTCGAGCTTTCCGCGGTGCTGCTCATCGTCACCTGCCAGGCCTGGAACATGGCCTTCAGCTTCTACCAGTCGCTGAAGACCCTGCCCAAGGACCTGGAGGAGACCGCCGGGCTGTTCGGCTTCAACTGGCTGCAGCGGCTGCGCTGGCTCGAGATCCCCTTCGCCACGCCCGGCCTGGTGTGGAACTCCATGGTGAGCGTGGCCAACAGCTGGTTCTTCCTCATGACCGCTGAGGCCTTCAAGGCCGGCGACAAGAACTTCCAGCTGCCGGGCGTGGGCTCCTACATGAACACCGCGGTTGAGCAGGGCAACGGCCGGGCCCAGGTCTACGCGATCCTCACCATGCTGGCCCTGGTCGTGCTGCTGGACCAGCTGATCTGGCGGCCGGTGGTGGCCTGGTCCCAGCGCTTCCAGGTGGACGAGAGCGCTGAGGTGGAGCCCAACGACAACTGGCTGCTGCGCTTCCTCCGCCGTTCCCGCCTCCTGCGCTGGCTGGAGGCGAAGCGGAACCAGCGCCTCCACCAGCGGCGCCCGCGGCCGGTGCTGCTCCGCCAGGCGGAAGAGAGCTTCAAGCGTCCGGGCCGGCTGGCGCCCTGGTTCGCCGCCTCGGCCCTCATCGCCATGCTGGCGCTCCTCGCCCTGGGCGGACTCTCCGTGGTGCGGCTGCTGGTGGATGTGAGCCCAGCCAAGTGGCTGCAGCTGCTGAAGGCGGGCGGCGCCTCCCTGTCGCGGGTGCTGCTCTCCACCTTCCTGGCTACCCTCTGGACGCTGCCCGTGGGCCTCTGGATCGGCATGTCACCGAAGTGGTCCCGACGCCTCCAGTCCGTGGTGCAGGTGGCGGCCTCCTTCCCGTCCTCCCTGATCTTCGCCAGCCTCATCCTGATCTTCCAGGGCATGGGGATCGGCCTCGGCGTCAGCTGTGTCCTGCTTATGGTGCTGTCCACGCAGTGGTACCTGCTCTTCAACATCATCGCGGGAGCCCAGGCCATTCCCGCTGACCTGCGCGAGGCCTCCCGGGCCTACCGGCTGTCCCTCTGGAAGCGCTGCTGGACGCTCTACTTCCCGGCGGTGTTCCCCTATCTGGTCACGGGCTGGGTCACGGCCACCGGCGGGGCCTGGAACGCGAGCATCGTCACCGAGATCGTCACCGCCAAGCACCAGACCCTCCGCACCTTCGGCCTCGGCGCTGAGGTGGTCATGGCCACGGACCAGGGCTCCATGCCCAACCTGGCCGCCAGCGCCCTGCTCATGGCGGGCCTGGTGGTGGTCTTCAACCGCCTCGTCTGGGTCCCCCTCTACCGGCTGGCGGAAACCCGCTACGCCCTGAACCGCTGAGGTCGTTATGCAGCAACCCTACGGCGCTCCCATCTGCGAACTTCGCGGCATCCAGATGCGCTTCTCGGGCCCCAAGGGCAAGGTGCAGCGTGTGCTGGAGGACATCCGGCTGGAAGTGCATCCCGACGAGATCCTGTCCCTCATCGGCCCCAACGGCTGCGGCAAGTCGACCTTGCTCCGAATCCTCTCGGGCCTGCTGGAACCCACCCAGGGCGAGGTGCGCCACCACGGCGAGAAGCTTGATGGCCTGAACCCCGGCGTCGCCATGGTGTTCCAGACCTTCGCCCTCTACCCCTGGATGACCGTGGAGGAGAATGTCCGCGTGGTGCTCCGCGCCCGGGATCTGCCCGAGGGCGAGGTGCGGGAGAAGGCCCACCAGGCCATCCGCAAGGTGGGACTCGAAGGCTTCGAAGAGGCCTTCCCCCGGGAGCTCTCCCGCGGCACCAAGCAGCGCGTCGGTGTGGCCCGGGCCCTGGCGGTGGATCCCGAGATCCTGATCATGGACGAGCCCTTCAGCCAGGTGGACGCCCTCACGGCCGAGGCCCTCCGCGCTGAGATCATGGACATCTGGGCCGACAAGGAGCGCAACCCCTCCGCCATCGTCATGGTGAGCCAGTCTATCCGGGAGGCGCTGCTCATGGCCGACCGTGTGGCCATCCTCTCCGGCGCGCCCGGCGTCCTCCGCACGGTGGTGGACATTCCCCTGCCCCGTCCCCGGGACAGCCGCTCGCCCGAGTTCATGAAGCTGGTGGACCACATCCACGACCTCATCACCAGCGCCGAGCTGCCAGACGTCGTGATCTCCGCTCCCATTCTCAGCGCCTCCGAGGATGACGAGGTGGAACCCCTGCCCCTGGTCCAGAGCGCCGACATCCTGGGCCTCCTGGAGTTCGTGGAAGCCCAGGGCGGCACCAGCGACCTCTTCCAGGTGGCCTCCCACACCCACGTGCCTTTCGAGCGGGTGCTCACCACGGTGAAGGCCGCGGAGATGCTCGACCTGGTCGACACCCCCAAGCGGGCGGTGCTGCTCACACCCCTGGGCAAGCGCTTCGTGAACGCCAACATGGACGACCGCAAGGACCTCTGGCGCGCTCAGCTGCTGGAGCTCCGGCTGTTCCGCGTGGTGAGGGAGATGATCGAGCTCCAGGAGGGGGAGCTGCCCAAGGAAGTGCTGCTCCAGGAGTTGGCCACGCGCCTGCCCATGGAGGATCCCGAGCAGACCTTCGAGACCGTGGTGGCCTGGGGCCGCTTCGGCGAGCTCTTCGCCTACCGCGAGGAGCGCGGCGTCCTGACCCCGGAGTAGCCCGCACCTGAGGGCCCTGTTTCAAGTCGTTTTTGACGGGGATAACGGGGATGGTCGGCAATACTGTTAGTTTAGGCCTTGACTAATGGCCAGAGTCGCTTATTTTTCAAGAGGAGGCGACCGTGGCGAGAACCGAGGCAAAGCTCCCGGAGGGGAGTCGTATCACGGACTACATCAGCCTTGGCGTGGTGGCCAA
>CAIMQW010000308.1 GCA_903843705.1 uncultured Holophagaceae bacterium
ACCAGGATGGCCTCCTGGCCCGGTGTCGGGTAGATGCGGAAGGTGATGCGGCGCGTCGGGAGCTTAGGCTCCACCGACTCCTGCTTCCGCTTTTTGAGCACCCTGCGCGCCATGATCTAGGATACTACCTAATTCGCTAATTATTCGTCATTCGATTGCGCAATAAAGCACGGGTCCAGCCTTCGGCCCTCCCACCAATCCGTGGGTTGGAAGGAGTCCGTGAACCCGCTAAACATGATCGTTCCTCACCGTTCCTCCCCGGCCGCCCTTTTTGTATTTCCTCCAGCACGCTCTTCCCAAGCTCTCATCCGGGCCTATCGCTGGCCCGGGGATCGGCCTTAGGATCGCTCCATGGCTGCCTCTTCCCTTCGCGTTGCTCTGGTCCAGCAGGACACGGTCTGGCAGGACCCGGCGGCGAACCTGGCCCGGGCCCGGGGCTTTGTGGAGCAGGCGGCGCGCACGGGGGCGCGGGTGGCGGTGTTTCCGGAGCTGTTCACGCTGGGCTTCACCATGGCGCCGGAGCCCTTCGCCGAAGCCCTGCCCGGCCCCACCACCGAGGCCGTGGGGGCGCTGGCGCGGGAGTTCGGGCTCTACGTCATCGGCTCGGCGGTGGAGGCCCACGCGCCGCACCCGCGCAACGCGGCCTTCGTCACGGCGCCGGATGGCTCCCTGCTGGCGACCTACCGCAAGCTGCACCCCTTCACCTACGGCGAGGAGCACCAGCACTACACCGGCGGCGAGGACTGCCCGCTTTTCGAGCTCGACGGCATCCCCTGCGGCCTGCAGATCTGCTACGACCTGCGCTTCCCCGAGCCCTTCCGCACCCTGGCCGTGCAGGGTGCCGAGGTCATCTTCGTGCCCGCCAACTGGCCCGTGCGGCGCATCTCCGCCTGGTCCACCCTCCTGGCGGCCCGCGCCATCGAGAGCCAGTCGGCCCTCTGCGGCGTCAACCGCGTGGGCCGGGATGGTGTCGGCCTGGACTACCCCGGGAAGTCCGCCATCCGCGACTGCTTCGGCGAGGTCATCGCTTCCGGAGACGCCACCGAAGGCCTGACTGTCGGTGATATCGACCTCACCCAGCTCCGCGCCTGGCGCCAGCGCTTCCCCGCCCTGCAGGATCGCCGGCCGAAGATCTACGCAGCCCTAGACCGCAAAGCTGGAACACCGACGAACACCGATTAAAAGCGGGATAAAGACAGGGCTGGTAGGGAACTAGTGCTTGTTGCTTGTCATGCCTTTATCGGCGTTCCTTGGTGTGCAGCGGTGGCTCATTCCTTCCTGCCATATCCCTGGCCCGGCGGGCCAATGCCGCACCTGAATGCCGTATCCCCTTCATCCGAAGTTATCCCCGTCCAATTGCCTTTTTTTGATGGGGAGGGCAGGGATTAAGGGGATGCGAAACCCGGTTCCCAGCTTGTAGGTCCAGGGCGCTGAACCGGGCTAGGATCGTAGGATGATCGCTTTCCCAGAGGCCTTGCGCGCCTTTCGCTACCGCAACTTCCGGCTCTTCTTCTCGGGGCAGTTGATCTCGCTCATCGGTACCTGGATGCAGATCGTGGCGCAGTCCTGGCTGATCTACCGGCTAACGGGCAAGGCCTCCATGCTGGGCCTCGTGGCCTTTGCGGGGCAGTTCCCGGTGTTCCTGCTCGCCCTGGTGGGGGGCATGACCGCGGACCGCGTGCGGCCCCACACCCTCATCATGATCACCCAGGCCACATCCATGGGGCTGACCCTGGTCCTGGCCCTGCTGACCCTCTCCGGGCGCGTGCAGGTCTGGCACATCGTCGTCCTCTCCATGCTGCTGGGCGTGGTTAACGCCTTTGACATCCCGGCCCGGCAGGTCTTCGTAGCGCAGACCGTGTCCCGGCCGGACCTCATGAACGCCATCGCCCTGAACTCCTCCATGTTCAACGGCGCCCGCATCGTCGGCCCCGCCCTGGGCGGCCTGCTGGTGGCGGCCGTGGGCGAGGGTTGGTGCTTCCTGGCCAACGGCCTGAGCTACCTGGCCGTGCTGGCAGGGCTCCTGGCCATGCGCCTGGAGGAGCGCCCACCGGTCACCCACGGCCCCGCCGTCCAGGGCGTGCTGGAGGGCCTTCGCTTCATCCGGGCAGCCACGCCAGTCCGCGACTTACTCATCCTGCTGGGTCTGCTGAGCCTCATGGGCATGCCCTACTCCACATTGATGCCCATCTTCGCGGACCAGATCCTCCATGGGGGGGCCAAGGCCATGGGCGTGCTCATGGGCCTCTCCGGCGTGGGCGCCCTGACCGGGGCCCTCAGCCTGGCCCTGCGGCAAAGCCCAAAGGGCCTTGGCCGCTGGATCGCGGTGAGTGCCTGCGGCTTCGGCGTGGCCCTCATCGCCTTCTCCCTCTCCCGCAGCTACACCCTGAGCGCGGTGCTCATGCTGCCCCTGGGCTTCGCCCTCATGGTGGAGATGGCGTCCAGCAACACACTCATCCAGATGATGATCCCCGACGCCCTGCGGGGCCGGGTGATGTCCGTCTACTCGATGATGTTCATGGGCATGGCGCCGGTGGGCTCCCTCATCGGCGGCACCCTCGCCCACAACCTGGGTGCGCCCCTCACCGTGGCTCTGGGCGGCGGCGGCTGCCTCGCGGTGGGCCTCCTCTTCGCCCTCCGCCTGCCCCAGTGGCGGCAGCACGCCCAGGTCCTCTTCCGCAGCGAAGAAGCCGCGTGGAAGGTGGAGTAGTCGACTATTCGCGGCTCTGAAGGGGACGCCAGTGGTGGAAGCAGGCAGCCTGGCCTTGCGGGGTTCCGGTCTCGTCCACCAGGTTCCACACCACGGCCTGCTCGATACGGAAGCGGCGGCCGTCGGCAGCCACCCGCACTCCGGCGTAGTCGTCGATAAAGCCCTGGTCGGCCACCCGCCGCAACAACCGCTCCCGCTCCTCCCGGGCTACGGGCTCGGCGGAGAGGCGGGAGGGCAGGCCCACGAAGGCCTCCCAGGGATACCCGAAGAGCACCTGGGCGGAGCGGTTCGCATAGTTGAAGATGGGGTCGGCCTCGGTCCGGTGGGATAGCAGCACGAAGGGCGCTTCGTAGAGCGCTCGCCCTGGATCTTCACCAAGGGCAAGCTCCAGCAGGGGTCGCCCCAGCAGGCGCTCGTAGCTGGCCAACAGCAGGGCCGCATGGGCCCCGTGGAAGCCGTTGGCAGCGCTGGGTGGTTGGGCGGCGTCCATCTTCCGTGGCTACTTCGGCGGATTGGCCGGGGCGTCGCGCTTGAACCACTGGGCCTGACCGTAGACGGGCTTCACCTTCTGCTCGAGGGCTTCGAGCTGGGTCTGGTTCAGGGGCAGGAAGTCTCGGGCAATGCGGACGTTCTCTTCGAGCTGGGCGATGTTGTCGACACCGATGATGACGGTGCTCACCGGGTGGCTCAGGGTGTAGCGCATGGCCTCCTTGATGGTGAGGGTGCCGGGTCGGTCGTACTTGGCGGGGCCTCGTTGCTTGTCAGGGGGCGGCGGTGGCACACCCTCCAGGATGCGGCCCCGGGCGGGGATCTTCATGGCGATGATGCCCATCTCCTTCTCCACCGCCAGGGGCAGCAGGGTCTTCTTGAAGGGCAGGTGCCATGTGTCGGCGGCGTTGAAGGCCATTAGCACCGTGTCAAAGGGAAAGCGGCGGATGACCTCGGCCAGCACGTCGGGATCCGTGTGGCCGCTGAGGCCCAGGAAGCGCACCAGCTTCTGGTCCCGCGCCTTCACGAAGGCCTCCAGGGCGCCGCCCTTGGCGCAGACCCGCTCCACATCATCCATGGTGCCCATGGCGTGCAGCTGCCAGAGGTCCACGTGGTCCGTGTTCAGCAGCTTCAGCGAAATCTCCAGCAGGCGCAGGGAACCGTCCGCCGTGCGGTCATGGGTCTTGGTGGCCAGGAAGGCCTCGCGCCGGCGGTGCTTCATGACCTGGCCCAGGTACTGTTCGCTCCAGCGGGCCGAGCCACCGTAGCGCGCCGAGGTGTCGAGGTAGTTCACGCCCAGGTCCAGGGCCCGCTCAATCAGGGGGATGACGACCTTCTCGTTGTTGGGCAGCTCGATGCTGGCCTGGCCGCCCAGGCTGAAGAGCCCCACCCGGTGGCCCGTGCGGCCGAGGTTGCGGGTCGGCATGGCCGTGGCAGGGTTGAAGGGCGTCGGCGGCAACGGGCGCAGACCCACAGGCTCCGTGCCCTCGGCGGCGCAGAGGCGGGCGGCGACCAGGCCCGCGGCCGTGGCGGCGCCCAGCTTAAAGAGATCGCGTCGGCTTGTGGCCATGGGGCCCCCCTCGGGTGGAAGCGTCCCTAGTATCGCGCCAGGAAGGCTTCCATGCATGCGATGGCTTCCGCCGGGGTGCGGTAGGTGCCCACCTCAAAGCCGGGCTGGCGCAGTCCCGTGAGCATCTTGCTGACGCGGACGCCTTCCCGGGCCAGGCAGAGCACGGGCTTGCCGCGCTCCAGGGCATAGGCCACCTCGTAGCCCACACCGTGGGACGGGGTGCTGACTTCCGCGATCACCGCGTCGCAGCCCCGCAGCCAGGCCGTGTCCCGCTGGTAGACCGCCTCGGGCTCAAGGGCGCTGTCCGCGGCCATCACGGTCGGAGACGCCAGATGCTCCGTCAGCACCCGGTGCCCCAGCCCCTGCAGGTGCGTGACCATGGCAGCGTAGATCGGCTGGTCCGAGCGACCGCCCGTCAGGGAACAGGAGAAATAGAGGTCCATACTCATTTCCCCGTCAGCTCGGTCACGAGCTGTCCCGCGTCCATGATCTTGCGGAGGGCTTCGAGGATGGCCCGGACGTCCGTGGCTACGGCACGCTTGGTGTCGGCATCGTAGACGTAGTAGCCGCCCTGCCCTTCGTAGACGCTGTCGAAGTTGATGCCCACGAACTCGCCCTGGAGGTTCACCACGGGGCTGCCGCTGTTGCCGCCCACGGTGTCGCAGGCGTAGATAAAGTTGAAGGGCGTGGTCAGGTCCAGCTTGGCCTGCCGGTCCAGCCACCGCTGCGGCAGGGTCCAGGCGCCCTCTTCGGCCGCGGCGGCGTTGCCGCCCCAGCCCAGGTGGCGATCGAACATACCCATGAAGGTGGTGAAGGGCTGGGCCTTGGTCCCCGTGCCATTGGCATATGTCGTGACCGGCCCGAAGCCCAGGCGGAGGGTGAAGGTGGCGTCGGGGTAGAGCGTCTTGCCGAAGGTCTTGAAGCGGGCCTCGGCGATGCGGCCGCCGTGCTCGCTGAGCACACTGGTGACCTCATCCTCGACCTGCTTCCGCACGGCGCGGTTGAAGGGATCGAGCTTGCGGGCCAGGACCAGCATGGGGTCAGTGCTGGCCTCCAGGGCCGCCTTGCCGCCCTCCGCCAGCTGCTTGCGCACCGCCGGATCGTCGAGCCGGCTGCCTTCCACGGCGGCCTTGGCGACGGCCTCCGGGGTCTGGCCGCCCAGCATGGCCTTCACATAGGGATGCCCCGCGCCCAGCTCGTCTTGGGCTTCGCGCAGGCCCGAAGCCAGCAATGTCACGTCAATGGGCTTCTGCACCGGGCGCGGAAGGACCAGCCGGGCCTTGGTGGCCTTGAGGTTGCCTTCACTGAACTCCGTCAGGCGCTGAGCGGAAGGCTTGGCTTCCTCCTCCGGCAGCCGCACCAGGGTGAGGGCGTGGCCCAGCAGGGTGACGCGGCCTGCCGAGAGGTAGCTGGACTCCATCAGCAGCGCCTGCTGGCGCGCCACGGCCTGATCCACCCGCCGCCAGCTCTCGGCCACGCGGGCCTGCAGCGCGGGATCCTTGGCCACAGCAGCCTGCAGGGCAGCCTCCGCGTCGGCCACCTTCTTGAGGTTTTCGGGCTTGGCCAGGCCCAGCAGCTGTCCGCTGAGGCGCTTGTAGCCGTTTTCGATGCCGTAGATGGCGTCGGCCGCGATGCGCCTAGCCTCGGGCGAGGTGGCGGACAGCACCTGCAGCGCCGCCTTCTGGCGGGTCATGGCCTTCAGCTGGAAGGGGATGCCAATGTCTCGCGCGTAGACCATCTGCGTGTGTGTCTGCTGGCGGTAGGTGGTACCCGGGTGGCCCGAGATGAAGGTCAGCTCGCCCATGGCGACGCCCTTGGCGCTGAAGGGCAGGAAGGCCTCGGACCGGTAGGGCTGGCCGTTCTCGTAGACGCGGAACAGGGCGAAGTCCAGGTTGTGGCGCGGGTAGGTGTAGTTATCGGGATCGCCGCCGAAGGCCGCCACCTGCAGCTCTGGCGCTGCGGCGAGGCGCACGTCCGTGAACTTCTTGTAGCGGTAGAGCCAGTACTCGCCACCCTGGTATAGAGTCACGGGCTCGCAGGTGAGGCCGGTCTTGGCCTCCTCCGCCTTGCGCAGGTCCGCCAGGGCGTTCCGCCGGGCGGTGAGGGCGTCCTTGTCGGCGGTCCCGGGCTTCACGGCGGCGTTGACCCGCGCGGTGACGTCCTCGGTGGACACCAGCATCATCAGTTCGAGGCCCGGCACCTTGAGCTCCTGCTCGCGGGTAGCAGCGGTGAACCCGTCCCGGACCATGTCGGCCTTGACGCTGGAGAGCTGGGCGATGGACCCGCGGCCCACGTGGTGGTTGGTGACCACCAGCCCGTCACGGCTCACGAAGGCGCCGGTGCCGCCGGGGAAGCGCACTGTGGCCAGCTGCAGATTCTTCAGCCAGGACGGGCTCAGCTCCACCCCGTACTTCGCCTTGATCTTCGGTGCCGGGATGTTGTCGAAGGTCCACATCCCCTCGTCAGCGCGCAGCGCCGGCAGGGCAAGCAGCAGAGCAAGGGCAGAAAGTCGGCGCATGGGAACTCCAGCTAAAGGATCACCACGAAGGACACGAAGCAAAAGGGTTCCATTCGTGTCCTTCGTGGTGTGTTATTCAGGGCTTCCCGGTCAGCTCGGCGACGAGGTGGGGGGCGTCGTAGATCTTGGCCAAGGCCTCGAGGATGGCGCGGGTGTCCACGGAGACGCTGCGGTTCACCTTCTCGTCGTAGAAGTAGCGGCCAGCGTTGCCTTCGATGTTGCCGTCGAAGAGCAGGCCCACCAGCTCGCCCTTGCGGTTCACCACGGGGCTGCCGGAGTTGCCGCCGGTGGTGTCCACGGCGTGGGAGAAGTTCAGGGGGGTCTTCAGGTCCAACTTGCCCATGCGGTCCAGCCAGCGCTGGGGCAGGGTCCAGTCGGTGTAGTCCTTGGCATGGTTGCCGCCCCAGCCCAGATGGCGGTCGTAGAGGCCCAGGTAGGTGGTGAAGGGCTGCTGGAGGGTGCCGTTGGCCGGGTAGGTGGCCACGGCGCCATAGGTGATGCGCAGGCTGCTCGTGGCGTCCGGCGGCAGGGCCTTCCCGTAGACCGCGAACCGCGCCTTGGCGATGCGGGGGGCGTGTTCCTCCACGATGGCGCGCACCTCGTCCTGCTTCTTGCGCAGGCCGAGCAGGCTGGGTTCCAGCTTCCGGGCCAGCAGGATCATGGGATCGGTGCTCTCGGCCACGGCCTTCTTGCCGCCCTCAACTAAGGCCTTGCGCACGCCGGGTTCGGCGAGCTTGGTGCCCTCCAGGGCGGCCTTGGCCACCGCCTCAGGCGGCTTCCCGCCCAGCGCGGCCACCACGTAGGGGTGCTTGGGGCCGAGGACCTTGGCGGCATCCTCGAGACCCCGGGTGAACATCAGAGTCTCCTGCTCCCGGGTGAAGGACAGGCCCATCATGCCGGTGGCGGGGCCCGAGAGCCGAGTCTTCAGGGTCTTCAGGCCACCCTCGGACCGGTATTCGGTCAGCCGCTTCTCCGCGGGCAGTTCCAGCTGCTCGGCGAGCCGCACCAGGGCCAGGGCCTGGCCCAGGGTGGTGGAGCGGGCATTGCCGACGTACTGGGCCTCGGTGAGGAAGCCCGTCTGCAGCTTCAGGGCCTGCTCGATGCGGACCCAGCTCTTGTCCGTGCTGGCCTCCAGCGTGGGATCCTTGGCCACGGCCGCACGCAGGGCCTTCTCGGCGCCCTCGATGCGCTTCATGGCCTCGGCGTCCCTCAGCCCGGCCAGGGCGCCCTCGTTGGCCTTGGTGCCGTTGTTGACGCCCAGGATCGCGGTCTGGACCTGGCGGGCATGCTCGGGGCTGCGCTTACCGTACTCCTCCAGGATGCCCCGCAGACGCTCCGAGGACTTCAGGCCCGTGGGAATACCGAGGTCCCGGTCGTACTTCATCTGGGCAAAGGTCTGGAGGCGGCTGGTGCGGCCCGGGTGGCCCACCACGAAGGTGAGGTCGCCGGCCTGGAGCCCCTCGGTGCTCCAGGTCAAGTGGTGGGCAGGGTGGTAGGGCTGGTCGTTCTCGTAGACCCGGACCAGGGTGAAGTCCAGGTCATGCCGGGGATAGGTGAAGTTGTCGTAGTCGCCGCCGAAGGCCGCCACGGCCATCTCGGGCGCGGCCACCAGGCGCACATCCTTGAAGACCTTGAAGCTGTACACCCAGGTCTCGCCACCCTGATAGAGGTTTACGATGTCGCAGGTGAGGCCGCTCTTCTTCTCCTGTTCGGCCTTGATAACGTCCAGCTCTTTGGCCCGGACATCCGCCGCGGCTTTCTCGCTGAGCCCCGGCTTGAGGGCCTTGGCCAGGCGCTCGGTGATGTTCTCCATGGCCATGAGGGTGCGGTAGGTCTGACCGGGAATCTTGAGCTCCTGGCTCCGGTCCAGGGCCACGAAGCCATTCTTCACCAGGTCCCGCTCCTTGGTGGAGAGGCGCTGGATGGAGCCCCGGGTGCAGTGGTGGTTCGTGAGGACCAGCCCGTCCGCACTCACGAAGGAGCCGGTGCAGCCGCCCAGGGTGAGGGTCGAGAGCCGCACGTGGTCAAGCCAGTCGCGGCTCGGCTCGAAGTCGTACTTCGCCTTCAGCTGCTTGAGCGGCAGGTTGTCGAAGGTCCACATCCCCTCCTCGGCGCGAAGCACCGGCAGAACAAGCAGCAGGGCGAGGGCGGAAAGTCGGCGCATGGGAACTCCAGCAAAAGAATCACCACGAAGGACACGAAGAAAGAGGTGCTTCCTTCGTGTCCTTCGTGGTGTGTTGTTCAGGGCTTGCCGGTCAGCTCGGCGGCCAGGGCGGTGGCGCCGTAGACCTTGTCGAGGGCGTGGATGATGGCGCGGGCGTCCACGGAGACGCCGCGGTTCACAGCCTCGTCGTAGAAGTAGTTGCCGGGCAGGCTCTCGATGTTGCCGTCGAAGATGAGGCCGACCAGCTCGCCCTTCCGGTCGATGACCGGCGAGCCGGAGTTGCCACCGATGATGTCCACCTTGTGGGCGAAGTTGAAGGGCACGGAGGGATCCAGGGCGCCGCGCTTGTCGAGCCAGCGCTGGGGCAGGGTCCAGGCGCTGTCGTGAGCCTTAGCCGCGTTGCCGCCCCAGCCGTCGTAGCGATCGAAGAGGCCGCCGAAGGTAGTGAAGGGCTGCAGCAGCGTGCCGTTGGCCTTGTACTCCGCCACGGCGCCATAGGACAGGCGCAGGGTGAAGGTGGCGTCGGGATAGGTGTTCTTGCCGTAGGCGGCGAAGCGGGCCTTGGCGATGCGGGTGCCGTGCTCGGTGATGATGCTCGTCACCTGGTCCTCCTGCTTCTTGCGCAGGACCCGGGTCAGGGGATCCAGCTTCTTGGCCAGCAGGATCATGGGATCCTGGCTCTCGGCGATGCCCTTCTTGCCGCCGGCCAGCAGGGCCTTGCGGGCCTCGGGGTCGCTGAGCTTCGAACCTTCCACGGCGGCCTTGGCCACCTCAGCGGCAGCCTTGCCACCCAGCATGGCCTTCACGTAGGGGTGCTGTGAGCCCAGCTCCTTGGCGGCCTCTTCCAGCCCCTTGGAGAACAGGAACAGCTCCTGTTCCTTATAGTAGGGCGCGGGGACACCGAGGCGGGCCTTGGCGGTCTTCAGGTTGGCGTCGCTGTACTCGGGCAGACGCTTCTCGCTCGGCAGTGCCTCTTCATCCGCGATGCGCACCAGGGACATGGCATAGCCCAGCAGGGTGGAATTGGCCGTGCCCACATTCAGGCTCTCCTTCGCCATGCCCTTGGCCACCGTGGTGGCCAGCTCGATCTTCGTCCAGCTGTCGCCGGTGGAGGTAGCCAGCTTTGGATCCTTGGCCACCTTGGCGCGCAGCTCCTTCTCGGCGGCCTCGATGCGGGCCATGGCCTCCTTGTCCTTGAGTCCCGACCACTGGCCCGTGATGGCCTTGATTCCGTTCTCGATGCCGAAGATCTGGGTGTTGGACTGGCGGGAGGCCTCGGCAGAGGTCCTGGCGTAGGCCACCATCGCCTCCTTGCGCCGCTCCATGGCCTTCAGGCGCATGGGGATCGCGAAGTCGCGGGAATAGATCATCTGGGCCAGGGTGTCCTGGCGGCTGGTGCGGCCCGGGTGACCCGTCACGAAAGTCAGCTCCCCGGCCTTGATCCCACCCTGGGTCCACTTGAGGAAGTCCTTGGGCTGGTAGGGCTTGCCGTTCTCATAGATGCGGAAGACCGAGAAGTCCAGGTTGTGGCGAGGAAAGGTGAAGTTGTCGGGGTCGCCGCCGAAGAAGGCGATCTGCTGCTCGGGGGCGAAGACCAGGCGCACGTCCGTGTGCTTCTTGTAGCTGTAGATCCAGTGCTCGCCGCCCTGGTAGAGGGTGACGTGTTCGCAGGTGAGGCCGCTCTTCTCCTGCATGGCCTTCTTGATCTTCTCGATCTCGGTCTCGCGCAGCTTGAGGGCTGCCTTGTCGGGCGTGCCGGGCTTGATGGCCGCGTTGAGACGGGCGGTGATGTCCTCCATGGCCATGAGCGTCATCAGCTCGAGCCCCGGCACCTTGATCTCCTGCTCGCGAGCGGCAGCGGCAAAGCCGTTCTTCACGAGGTCCTGCTCCTTGCTGCTCACACGCTGGATCCAGCTGCGGCCCACATGGTGGTTGGTCAGCACGAGGCCGTCCTTGCTCACGAAGGAGCCGGAGCCCCCGGGAAAGCGCAGGGAGGACAGGCGGACGTGATCCAGCCAGGCCTGATCCGGCGCCCAGTTGTAGGCGGCCTGGATCTTCTTGGTGGGCAGGTTCTCGAAGGTCCACATGCCCTCCTCGGCCCGGAGGGGGGCACCGGCGAGGGCAAGGGTGAGCAGGGACAGGGCGAGGGAACGGGTTCGCATCGGGACTCCAGGAGGTCGGAACGACGAAACATCGTATCACTAAGTATAAAATCAGCCTTCTCGGTTCTTTCTTGGCGAGAATGTTCTGGAATCAAGCCTTGCCGCCATCGTTCGATAAACGGTGAAGCCAGCATCCCGCCCGGTGACGAGGGTCACCTCTGGAACTGGCCCCTTGAATGGAGTCCAAATGAGATTCAGTATCAATTCTATGCTGAAGCGATCCATCCTCGCCCTTCCCGCCCTGCTCCTGGCCGCCTCCCTGAGTGCCCAGGAAAAGGCCGCCGAGAAGAAGGAGGGTCCCATCCAGGACAACTCCTTCCTCGTCGAGGAGGCCTACAACCAGGAGACCGGGGTCGTCCAGCACATCAGCACCTTCACCCGCTACCAGGAGTCCAAGGACTGGATCTACACCTTCACCCAGGAATGGCCCGTCGGCAGCATCCAGCACCAGCTCAGCTTCACCCTGCCCTGGCAGCGCTTTGGGACCTCTCTCGACGGCAAGCAGGCCTTCGGGGACGTGGCGCTGAACTACCGCTACCAGCTGCTCGGGGACGGCGACGCCAAGGTGGCCATCTCGCCCCGGGTGTCGGTCCTGCTGCCCACCGGGGATGAGAAAAAGGGCTACGGCCGGGGCGCCACGGGTGTGCAGCTGATGCTGCCCATGAGCCTGACCCTGAGCGACGCCTTCGTGGCCCACACCAACCTAGGCATGACGCACACCCCGAAGGCCAAGAACACCCTGGGGGAGAAGGCCAACACCCAGGACGTCACCCTGGGCCAGAGTTTCATCTGGCTGGCCCATCCGCGCTTCAACGTGATGCTGGAATACGTGCACACCCAGGCCCAGGCCGTGGCGGGCTCCGACCGCACCGAGAAGGTCACCGCCACCTACATCAGCCCCGGCATCCGCTGGTCCTACAACTTCCCCAGCGGCCTGCAGATCGTCCCGGGCCTCGCCATGCCCATCGGCGTCGGCGCCAGCCGCGGCGAGAAAGCCATCTTCCTCTACCTGAGCTTCGAGCACCCGTTCAAGAAGTAGGACCTAGAACTTCCACTTCAGGTGCGCCGCCAACGTGCGGGGCGGGATGACGTGGGTGCCGCCGAAGGTGCTCAGGAAGTTGTAGAGGCCCTGCTGATCGGTGGCATTGAGCAGGTCCAGCCCCAGGGAGAAGCGGTGGGTACCCACCAGCTTCCAGGCCTGGCTCACACTGAGGTCCCAGGTGGTGCGGGGCTTGATGCGCCAGGTGCCCTCGGCATCCAGCCGCACGTAGGCGGCGCCGAAGGCGTAGTCGGCCTGACCGGCCACCCTGGAGGGATCACTGGCGACCAGGCCCGAGTCATGTCGGCCCAGCACCTGAGCAGTGAAGCCTTCGTGCTCAAAGATGATGCCCAGCTGGGCGCTGAGCTTCTGGTCGTGGTCGATGAGGAACCGCTCGCCCGGCGCAACCTCGGGCGCGTCCAGCTGCAGGCCGCCCACCAGGGGCGCCTGGAAGATGGCCCGGGTGCGGCCCAGGCTCAGGTAGCCGGACCACCCGTGCACGGGCACCAGCTCCACCCGCAGGTTCATGCCCCGGAAGATGCCCCGGTCGGCCCCCACGGGAAACAGCACGCCGGTGTTGAGGAACTGGGCGTTGTCGCCGGCGTTGCGGCTTCGCTTCTCCCAGTACTCGATCATCACGCGCCCGGCCATGCCCAGCTGCTGTTCCACCCCGTAGCTAAAGGAGTCCTGGTGCTCGGGCCGCAGGGCCTGCCGGGGCGTACCCGCGAAGGGGCCTAGGTCCCACGCCTGCTGGGACATCGACAGCGCCAGGTTCTCGTGCTCCCGCAGGACCATCAGCCGGTCGTAGCTGGCGCGCAGCACCGTGCCGGTGGCGTCGACGCGATAGCTGAGGCCCAGGCGGGGCTGCAGTTGGCTGTCGGTGACCTCGGCCACCGTGTAGGAGTCGTGGCGCAGGCCTAGGGCCAGGAAGAAGGCGCCCAGGTGGAGGTCGTTCTGCACGAAGGCCGAGGTCAGGACCGGCCCTAGCGAGCCGTCAAAACGGAAGACGTTGCCGCCGCCTGCGGGGGTGTAGCGGTAGAGCGGATCGGCGGGATCCGCCACCAGGCTCGGGTCGGTGATGGCGAAGCTGAAGCGCTCATGGAGGGGATATTCGATGCGCTGGAGACCGGCCTTCAGGAGGTTGCCGCCACCCCACTGCTGAGTGAGCGAGACCTGGAGGCCCTGGTTGTCCAGGCTGCGGTCCTGCCTGGCCCAGGTGGGAAAGTCCGGGTGCCCCGTGGCGCTGAAGCCCGGCGCCAGCTCCTCGGTGGGCCTGAGCTCGGCCCGGGAGCTGCGGAAGAACACCGAGGCATCGAGGCTGCGGGTGGGGCTGAACAGATGGGACCAGGCCAGGCTCAGGTTCGCGTCCGAGGTGACCGCCCGCTGGTTCTGGCCCCGGGCCTGCTGGGAGGCGAGGTTGACGACCTCGCGCCGGGTATCCCCGCCGGACACCGAGAACCGGAGCGTGTCCGCGCTGCCGAGGATCCAGTCGAAGCGGGAGGAGAGCCGTCCGGTCTGCCCGTGGTTGTGGAGGTTGGCGAAGTTCACGGGATCCAGGAAGCGGTCGCTCGCACCCGCGGAGCCGCTCACGAACCAGCCGAAGCCGGCCGTCCCGCCGCGGACGGTGAACCCGGCCTCAGCGGTGCCGAAGCGGGCCGCGCCGAAGGACGCCTCGCCCTCGAAGCCGTCCGGTGCACCCAGGCCTGACTTGGTGTTGACGTTCACCACCACCACGGGCTTGCCGCCGAACTCCGCGGAGATGCCCCCGGTGATGACCTCGAGGCTCTCCACCTGGCTGGGGTCGAAGCCGTTGCTGAAGGTGGCGTGCAGCTGATCCGAGACCGGGATGCCGTCCACCACGTAGGTCATCTGGCCGTGGCTGCCCCGGAAGTGGAAGCGGCCGTTCTCGTCGGCGATGAAACCCGGCGTGGCAAGCAGGACACCTTCCAGGGCGCGGCTCTGGAGGGCGGAAGGCATCCGCTCGAGGGCGCCCTTGTCGATGTCCAGGTGCGTGGATGGGTGGTCTTCCACCAGCCGCAGGTTCTCCTCCACGACCACCACCGCACTCTCAGGCTTGAGGCCCACGGGCACGGACAGAGGCAGCTGGCTGTGGACATCCACGTCCAGGTGGGCGGGCAGCAGGCCCGGGGCCTGGACGTCCAGGTGATAGGCGTTGAAGGGGACGTTCTGGAAGGCGTAGGCCCCCTTGGCATCGCTGCGGACCCGCTGCCGGTAACCGGAGACGGGGTTCGACAGCACCAAGCTGGCGCCCCCCACCGGCCGCCCCTGATCATCGAGGACCTGGCCCATAACCACGCCGCTTCCCGGGCTGGCGACCAGCAGGGGTGCGGCGGCCAGCAGGATCAACAGGGTGTTGCGGGTCAAGGATCTGGGCATCAATGCCCTCCAGATGAAATTGTTTTCTATTTGGGAGATCCTGTCAAGGAAGGGCCTTGTTCCTAGGGATGCCGCTTGGGCCTAAACCGTTCATGCAAAACTGCGAATCCAGTACGTTAATAAGTTCTTTGGGAGAGCTTTGCCATGAAACGGAAGCAGTGGTGGATTCTGGGTGGCGGTCTCGTGGTCGTGTTGGCTGGGGGCCTCAGCGTCGCCGGCATGCGGGACCAGGGCATCGGCGTGCAGGCGGCCCCGGTGGGCCGGGAGAACCTGCAGTCGAAGGTCAGCGCCAACGGGAAAGTCCAGGCGGTCACCAAGGCGGACATCTCCGCCAACGTCATGGGCCAGGTCACGCGCCTGGCCGTCAAGGAAGGGGACCGCGTCACCCGGGGCCAGTTCCTCATGGAGATCGACCCCCGGAACGCCCGCGCCATCTCGGATGCCATGCAGGCCAGCCTCCAGGCCGCGAAGTCCGACCTGACCTCGGCCACCGCCACCACGATCCAGGTCAAGGCCGACTTTGAGCGCGCCCGGGCCAACCGGCAGGCGGGCATCATCTCCACCTCGGAGTTCGAGAAGGCCCGCACCGCCCTGGAGACCGCCCAGGCCGCCCAGGAGTCCTACACCCGCCGCATGGAGCAGGCCAAGGCCACCGTGGCCCAGTCCCACGTGGGTCTGGGGAACTCCACCATCACGGCCCCCATGGATGGCACCGTCACCGCCCGCCGCATCGAGCTTGGCGAGACCGCCGTGCCCGGCATTCAGAACTCGGCGGGCACGATCTTAGTCACCATCTCAGACATGAGCAAGGTCGAAGCCGAGATGGAGGTGGACGAAGCCTCCATCCCCACGGTCAAGCTGGCGCAGAAGGCTCAGGTTCGCATCGACGCCTACCCCAACCAGTCCTTCGAGGGTGAGGTCACTGAAGTCGGCGGCAGCCCCATCCTGAAGACCAGCATCAACGAGGCGACCAAGTTCAAGGTGAAGGTCTGGATCAAGAACCCGCCCCTCACCATCAAGCCCGGCCTCTCGGTCCAGGCGGACATCTACACCGGCAGCCGCGACCAGAGCCTCGCCATTCCCTTCCAGGCCCTGGTCATGCGCGAGATCAAGCTCAAGCCCGGGGAGGTCCGCCAGCCCGGCGCACCCCGCGAGGAGGAGGGTGTCTTCCTCCAGGAGAACGACAAGGCCAAGTTCGTGGCCGTGAAGACCGGCCTCATGGGCGATCTCTCTGTAGAGGTCACCGCGGGCCTCAAGGGCGGTGAGTCCCTCATCACCGGCCCCAACCGAGTCCTCCGCGACCTCAAGGGCGGCGAGAAGGTCCGCGTTGAGAAGGCTAAGAAGCCGGACCCGCCCAAGATCTGACGGGCCACGCCATGAACCCCACCGAACTCCTCCGCGCCTCCCTCCGGGCGATCCGGGCCCACACCCTCCGCAGCTTCCTCACGCTGCTGGGGGTGATCATCGGCGTGGCCACCATCGTCGCCGTGGTTGGAGTGATCTCCGGCCTGAACACCTACGTGAAGGAGAAGGTCATCGTCCTGTCACCGGACGTCTTCATGGTCACGAAGTTCGGCATCATCCGCTCCCGGAATGAGTTCATCCAGGCCCTTAAGCGCCCCCCCATCACCTGGTCTGAATACGAACGCCTGACCAGCGGCATCCTCCATGAGGCCACCCAGATCTCCGCCGCCGCCGGCACGACCATGCCCGTCAACTACGGTGACAAGCGCCTGCCCGACATCCGCATCACCGGCACCACCGGCAACTTCGGCGACCTGTTCAGCCTGGAGATCGAAGCCGGGCGCTACTTCACCGAGAGCGAGAACCAGGCCTCCCAGGCCGTGGCCGTCATCGGCTCCGATACCCGGGAAGAGCTGTTCCCGCACCTCGATCCCGTGGGCCGGGTGGTGCTCCTCCGGGGCCTGCCCTTCCGCATCATCGGCGTGATGCCCAAGCAGGGGCGCAGCATCGGCTTCAACCAGGACGGGCGCATCTACATCCCCCTGCAGGTCTACCGCAAGAACTTCATGGCGTCCAACGAGAGCCTGGAGCTGCACATCAAGGCCCGGGGCGGCGTCGAGGGGCTGGACGCCTCCATGGACGAGGTGCGGGCCCTGTTCCGCGCCATGCGCCACACGAGCTTCCGCAGCCCCGATCCCTTCGGCATCATCACCCAGGAGAGCCTGCAGCAGCTCTGGAAGACCATAAGCAGCGCCGCCTTCGTGCTCCTGATGCTGATCTCCAGCGTGAGCCTGGGTGTGGGAGGCATCGTGATCATGAACATCATGCTGGTCAGCGTGGTGGAGCGCACCCAGGAGATCGGCGTCCGCATGGCCCTCGGCGCCAAGAAGCGGGACATCCGCCGCCAGTTCCTCCTGGAGGCGGCCCTGCTCTCCGCCGCAGGGGGCGTCATCGGCGTGCTGGTGGGCGCGTCGGGTGCCTTCCTGGTGCGAGCCCTCGCCGACTTCCCCGCCCAGATCACCCCGGGCATCGTCTTCACGGGCATCTTTGTCAGCACCCTCGTGGGCCTGGCGGCTGGCTTCCTGCCCGCCTACCGGGCCTCCAACCTCGTCATCATCGACGCGATACGGGCGGAGTGACCATGGCCTCCAGGCACGCCGGCTTCCGCGGCATCGGCAGCGAGAACATCCGCTTCGCCTTGCGGGCCCTGGTCTCCCAGAAGCTGCGCAGCTTCCTCACCCTGCTCGGCATCGTGGCGGGCGTGGCCACAGTCATCGCCATGGTGAGCTTCGTATCGGGCTTCAACGCTGCGGTCACGGATAGCTTCAGTGCCTTCGGCACCACCCTGGTCCAGTTCCAGAAATACGAGCCCCGCTTCGGCGGTGGCGGCCCCCTGCCCGAGGAGCAGAAGCGCCGCCGGAACCTCACCATCGAGGACGCCGAGGCCCTGAAGCGAAACTGCCCCCTGGCGGCCGCGGTCTCCCAGGAGCGCTACCTCTTCGGCCCCGCCGCCACCTCCCTCACGATCAAGACTCCCGAGGGCACCGAGGCCAACGGTCCCACCTTCCTGGGCACCAACCCCGACTACGCCCCATCGAACAACGCCTTCGTCCAGGATGGGCGCTTCCTGGTGGAGGCCGACATCACCCACGCCTCCCGCACCTGCGTCATGGGCCCCGAGACGGCCACGGTGCTCTTCGGGCGGAAGGATCCCATCGGCCGCACGGTGCTGGTGAACGGCATCGCCTTCGGCGTGGTGGGCCTGCTCGAGAAGAAGGGCAGCTTCCTGGGCGGGGATGCCGACAACATCCTGATGATCCCCATCAGCACCTTCGACGAGATGTTCCCCCAGGTGAAGAACGGCACCGGCGACAACCTCCACATCGCCACGGTGCCCAAGGACCCCAAGCAGATGACCGAGATGATGGACCAGGAAGTGGCCATCCTCCGGGCCCGCCGGGGCCTGCGCGCCAACCAGGCCAACGACTTCGCCATCTTCACCAGCGAGGCCCAGCTGAAGACCTTCCAGCAGATCACCGGCGGCATCGCCGG
>CAIMQW010000309.1 GCA_903843705.1 uncultured Holophagaceae bacterium
CGCGAGGTGGGCACCCACACGGACAGCTTCAAGAGCGGCCTCCGGGCGGCCCTGCGCGAGGACCCGGACATCGTCATGGTGGGCGAGATGCGGGACCTGGAGACCATCGCCATCGCCCTGGAGACGGCCGTGACCGGCCATCTAGTGTTCGGCACCCTGCACACCAGCAGCGCCATCGGCACGGTGGACCGCATCGTGGACCAGTTCCCCGCGGACCGGCAGCAGCAGATCCGGGTGATGCTTGCGGACTCCCTCAAGTGCGTGGTCAGCCAGACCCTGCTGAAGCGCATTGGCGGCGGCCGCATCGCGGCCCTGGAGACCCTCTTCATCAGCCCCGCCATCGCCAATCTGATCCGGGAGGGCAAGAACTTCCAGATTGCCAGCGCCATGCAGACCGGCCGCAGCTACGGCCAGCGCCTGATGAACGATGCCCTGGTCGAGCTCATCAAGGACCGGAAAGTCGAGGCGATGGAGGCCTACATCAAGTGCCCCGACAAGGAGTCCTTCATCGCCGCCTGCAAGCGGGCCAGCATCCCCTTCGACCTCCGCCTGGGCGAGCCCGAGGCCTAAACCAGGGCGGATCTCCTCCGAATCCCAGCCAGGAGGCCGCCCTTGCGCGGTGAGGCGGGCTTCCCATGCTGTATAACGTGGGAGATTGGAAATGACCGTTCCATCAAGCAAGATCTCACGGTTTCAACAGGTTGCCCACCGTTCGAGGACTCCAGTGTCCCCACGATCCCGGCAGGCCCACCCGGTGGTGGCCGTGCTGCCCTTCCTGGACCTGCGGCCCGGGAGCAGTGAGGAGCCCCTCACGGAAGGACTCGCCGAGGAGATTCTCCAGGCCCTCAACCAGCTGGAGGGACTCCGGGTGATCTCCCGGACAACTTCCTTCCTGTATGGGGGGTCAAGTCTCTCCCTGACCGAGGTGGGGCGCCAACTGCAGGCGGACGCCATCCTGGGAGGTTCCTTCCGGCGGGAGGGGGGGCACCTAACCCTCTATGCGGAGCTCATTGCCGTGAGCACCGACCAGGCCCTCTGGGCCCGGACCTTCGAGTTCAATCGGAAAGAGCTGTTCCCAACCCTCGAGGAGCTGGTGCAGGGCGTCGCCGGGGCACTGCAGACCTCCGCGCCGCCCCGGATCCGGCGGGCCGTGGACCTCCGGGCCTACGAGTTCTACCTGCGGGGGCGGAGCTACTACTACCGCTTCAACCGCCACGGCATGGCCTTCGCCGCCCAGATGTTCCAGCAGGCCCTGGACCTCGACCCGGACTATGCCTCGGCCTGGGCGGGCCTGGCCAACTGCGCGGCCTACGCCCACATCTACATCGAGCGCACCGAGACCCAGCGGGAGCTGGCCGAGACCTGCAGCCGGAAGGCCCTGGAGCTGGATCCCACCCTGGCCGAAGCCCATGCCTCCCGGGGCGCGGCCCTGTCCGCGGCAGGCCGGTCCGACGAGGCTGAGGCGGCCTTTGAGACGGCCCTGCAGCTGGACCCCAACCTCTACGAGGCGGCCTACTTCTATGCCCGACACTGCTTCGCCGCAGGGAAGCCCGAGCGCGCCATCGAATACTTCGAGTGGGCGGCAGCCCTGCGACCTGAGGACTTTCAGGCCATCCTGCTGGTGGCCCAGGCCTACCACAGCCTGGGGGTCGAGGACGAAGCCGAGCGGGCCCGACGGCAGGGTCTGGCCTTGGTGGAGCAGCGGTTGGAGCGCGCTCCAGACGATGTGCGCGCCCGCTACCTTGGCGCCAACGCCCTGGTGGCCCTGGGCGATCGGGAGAAGGGCCTGGCCTGGGCCCGCATGGCCCGGAGCATGGACCCGGAGGACCCCATGCTGCTCTACAACCTGGGCTGCATCAACGCCCTGGCCGACGAGCCTGCCGAGGCCCTGGCCTGCCTGGGCTTGGCCGTGGCCGCGGGGCTCACCCAGAAGGACTGGCTGCTCCACGACGGTGACCTGGACTCCCTCCGGGACCTCCCGGACTTCCAGCGATTGCTCGAGACCCTCTAAGGCGGGTCCCTATTTGCTGCGTGACAGCAGGGCCTCGGGGATCTCCCGCAGCAGCTCGCCCGTGGCCGCATCGCCAGCCACGGCAGCCAGGTGTGCCACGGCACTGCGGGAGGCGCACAGGGCCAGTTCCCGGGTCTCGGCCAAGGCATCGTGCCGGGCGATGAGCTCCCGGAGGCGGGCCTCCTCGTCGGCGGGAATGGGCACCTCCTCGCCCCGGTCCCAGATGGTGCGGACCAGGTCGCGCACCTCGTCCGGGGCGCGCTCCAGCAGGGTGAGCATGGGCAGGGTGAGCTTGCCCTCGCGGAGGTCGCTGAAGGCGGGCTTACCCAGCTCAGCGCTGGTGGCGGTGTAGTCCAGCAGGTCGTCCACCAGCTGGAAGGCGCGGCCCACTTCCAGGCCATACTGCCGCATGGCCAGACACTCCTCCGGGCCGCGGCCCGTGAGCACAGCCCCGCTCTCGGTGCAGCCACTGAACAGCAGCGCGGTCTTCCGCTCCTGGACATCAAAGTAGTCCTTGCGGCTGGTGTCCAGCTTGAAGAGCACGTCGTTCTGGATGAGCTCGCCCTCGATCATGCGGGTGGTCACTTCCGCGAAGATCTCCATCATCCGCCAGCTGCGCCCGGCGATGGCCTCGCCCATGGCCACGAGGTAGAGCAGGTCGCCGAACAGTACGGTCAGGGTGTTGCCCCAGAGCCGGTTGAGGGTGGGCATGCCCCGCCGGAGCTGGGCGTGGTCAATCACATCGTCGTGGACCAGGGTCGCCGTGTGGATGAGCTCGAAAACGGCCCCGAAGCGGACATCCTCTTCGTTCTGCACGCCGCAGAAGCGCGACGAGAGCATGACCAGCGCGGGCCGGAGGCGCTTGCCCTGCCCCCCCCGGACATGGTGAGCCAGCTTCTGGACGACCTCCACGTCGCTCTGCAGGATGCGCTGCAGTTCCGCCTCCACCCCGGCGAGCTTGGGGGCGATGGGGAGGAAGAAGTGCGAGAGGTCGAGGCGGGCCACCTCAGCCCCGGTAGTTTGTGAACTGGAGGTCGAGACCCTGGTCATCCCGCTTGAAGAGGGCGATGACCTCCTGCAGGTCATCGCGGCTCTTGCCGCTGACCCGCAGCTGGTCGCCCTGGATGCTGGCCTGGACCTTGATCTTGGCGTCCTTGACGGCCTTGATCAGCCCCTTGGCCTTTTCGGTGGGAATGCCCTGCTGGATGGTGACTTCCTGGCGCACGCTACCCTTGGACGCCGGCTCGAGCTTGCCGTAGACCATGCTGCGGATGCTGACGCCGCGCTTGTGCAGCTTGGTCTGCAGCACGTCGATGACGGCCTTGAGCTTCACCTCGTCATCGCTGTTGAGGACCAGCACCTTGTCGTCCTTAAGTTCGATCTTTGAGACCGAGCCCTTGAAGTCGTAGCGCTGGCCGATCTCCTTCATGGCCTGGGCCACCGCATTCTTGACCTCGTCCAGGTCGACTTTGCAGACGACGTCGAAAGAGCACTCGCTGGCCATGGGAACTCCTCGGGCTGATCAGGCTTCCAGACTACCGCCCGCAGCGGCCTTGGAAAAGATGAAGACCGCACGATCAGCTTTTCCAAGCCCGGCTCAGGGCTTGGCGCCAGCCCCCAGGCTGCGGAAGAAGGCGAGCGTGCTGAGCCGGAAGCCCACCAGGACCACGGCCTCATCCTTCCCGTGGCGACCCTTGTTCACGGAGCCCTCCATGTAGAAGTCGCCGCTGGCCCCCTGGGAGCCGAACTGGCTCAGCACCACCCGACCGCGCATGTAGAGCCGATCCTGGTAGCGGAAGAGGGGATCGCGCAGGTAGGACCACTCCGCGAAGGAGCCCTTCAATGAGCCCTCCTCCTGCCGGGTCGTGAGGCCGAGCTTAAAGCGGTTCCGGAACTCGTCCCGGGCTGTGCCGGTCAGGTCCTGCTGGACCACGGGCTGGCTGAAGCCCACCACCCCGGCGGTGCCCACCACGCCCCAGCTCACCCGCTCGGTAAGGGTCTGCATCCACCATAGGCCCACCTCACCCCGGAAGTGGCCACTGCTGGTAATCACGTTCAGGGTCTCCGAGGTCTCGAAGCTCGAGGACTGGAAGGCGAGGGTGCTGAAGACTTCCCACCAGGTGTCCTGGGCGGGCCGACGGAAGGTCTGCCGGATATCCAGGGCCACGAAGGGGCGCGACTTGGAGAAGAAGGAACCGCGATCGGCCCCCCCTTCGCTGAACAAGCTTGAGAACTGGAAGCCTCCGTAGAGGTCCACCTTGAGCTCGTCCGCGTCGAGCTTGAGCGGGTCCTCGGCCCAGCGCTGGCGGGAGATGACCCGGTCCAGCTCTCGGAAGTCTTCCAGCATCCGGGACTGGCCCATCACCAGGGACTGAGCCTGGGGAAGGTTCGGAGAGGCCTCACGCTCGAGGGTGTTCCGCAGCGACTGGGCCTGCTGGAGGCCCCGCTCCACCTCGAAGATCCGATACTGCAGCTCGCGCTGTTTGGTCCGCAGCTCCTTGAAGAAGGCCCGTCGGCCGGTCGGCGCGAGCGCCTTGATGGCCGCGTCCAGCTCGGCCTCGAAGCCGGGGTTGGGCGCTCCGGCCAACTGACAGAAGGGCACCGCGGACTGGGCTGCCAGGGCCACGCAGCAGACGGGGACGAGGAGGGCAGATCGGAACACCTCAGGCCTCCAGCTTCTGCAACAGCCCCGGCCAGCCATCCCAGAGGCTCAGTAGCTGGAAGGCCGTCAGGACCAGCGCGTGGTGGATCTCGCCCCGCCGCATGCGGGTCTCCCACTCAGCCCAGGCGCAGGCCCAGACCTGGAGTTCTTCTGCCGGGTCCAGCTGCAGGCCGCCCTCGAGCTCACAGTCCAGGGCCAGGAATGTGTGGCAGCGGTTGGACTGCGTGGCGGGGTTGGGGGTGCAGGAGCCCAGGGCCACCCACTGCCCCGAGGTGTAGCCCGTCTCTTCCCTCAGCTCACGGCGGGCCGCCCCTTCCGGTGCCTCGCCTTCGTCGCAACCGCCACCGGGGATCTCCAGGGTCGAGGCGTCGATGCCATGGCGGAACTGCTCAACCACCAGCAGCTCTCCGGTCCGAGTGAAGGCCACCACATTTACCCAGTCAGGTCCCTCCAGGCGGTAGAAGGCGTGCTGGCGCCCCGTGTGGGGGCTGCGACGCTGGGCCACGATCTGCCGGAAGATGCGCGAGTCCTGCCGGACACTCTCGGACTCCTGAGTCCAGGGGATGGCAGGATCGAAGCCCTCGGGGTGCTGGTGGAGCAGCCGCATCAGTACCTCGGTACCGTGGGATCCATCCGGCTGTAGGCGTTGATGCCACCAGCCAGGTGGGCGATGTCCTGGAAGCCAGCCCCCAGGAGCACCCGCAGCGCCTGCATGCTGCGGGCCCCGTGGTGGCAGTAGGCGGCTACGGGCCGGGCCGGGTCCAGCTCGCCCAGCCGATCGGGTAGCTCGCTCAGTGGAATCAGGATGGCCCCCGGCAGGTGGGCAAGCTCGTGCTCCCAGGGTTGCCGCACATCCAGGCGCTGGACGCTCTCCGGCAGGTCCCGGTAGGCCTCAGGGCTGAGGTTATGGCCGATCTCAAACATGCTGGGGCTCCCCCTGGCTGAGCACCCGGCTGCAGATGTGGTGGGTGATGACATCCAGGGCAGTGCGGTTCTCGACCCCCGTGGGGACGATCAGGTCCGCCCAGCGCTTGCTGGGCTCCACGAACTCCAGGTGCATGGGGCGCACGCTCTTCTCGTACTGGTCCATGACGCTCTCGAGGCTGCGCCCGCGCTCCTGGGTGTCGCGCCGGATGCGCCGGAGAATCCGGATGTCCGCGTCCGTGTCCACGAAGATCTTGATGTCCAGCTGTTCCCGCAGCTCCGGCAGGGCAAAGAGCAGCAAGCCCTCCAGGATCACCACTTTGCCAGGAGGCACAGGTTCCTCCCAGCCCGTGCGGTCGGACAGGGTGAAGTCGTAGCGCGGCTTCCGGATGCTCTCCCCGCGATGCAGCGCCATCAGGTGCGCCGCCATCAGCTCCAAGTCGAAGGCGTGGGGGTGGTCCCAGTTCACGGCCATGCCGCCAAAACGGGACTTCACCAGCTCCAGGGGCGCGTAGTAGGCGTCCATGTCCAGCAGCATGGTGGCCACGGCCTTCTTCCGCAGCCGCTTCACCAGCTCGGCGGCCACCGAGGTCTTGCCGCTTCCGGAGCCTCCCACGATGCCCACCAGCATCGGCCTGTCCGTCATCGCGCCCCCTTTGCTGCTTCCATCCTACTTCAAGGTGGCCCCCGGTCCTGCTATGGTTCGGTCCATGCTTCCCACGCGTGTCCTTCCCGTCCTGCTGCCCCTGCTGCTGCTGGTAGGGTGCGCCTCCGAGGATCCCCGGCTGCCTGGCAACCTCTACGAGGAGGCCCGCAAGCTGAACCTGGAGGGCCGCAGCGCCGAAGCAAAGGCCATGATGAAGCAGCTGGCCCTTCGGTATCCGGACACCGAAGCCGCCCGCCAGGCCAAGCGGGACCTCTTCCTCATCGAGGCCTTCCTGAGCCGGGACACCGCCGACCGCCAGAAGCAGGTTCGGGCGGCCATCAAGCGGGTCACCGACGCCCTCATCCGCTACAAAGGCAAGCGGGGCGAATACCCCGGAGCCCTGGCCAACCTGGTGCCGGAGTATCTGGATCGCCTACCCGAGACCCCCTGGGGGCATCCCTTCTTCTACCGCCCCTACGTGACCCGCCCCATCGAGGACCTGCCTGTCAAGCGCGGCCCGGCCCGGCAGCGCTTCAACACCAAGTACGACGGCTACTACCTGGCCTGCCTCGGCATGGATCTCGCCCCCGGCGGCGAGGGCTTGGCCGCGGACACCCTCATCAAGGATGGCCTGCCCTTGGGCGAGAGCAGCTTCCCGCCTCTGCCCCAGCCCCAGCCGTTGCGCTGAGGTTCCAACCAGCCTTGAGACCTGCTGCGCACCCTGTGCGCAGCTATCAGAATGCGGCCGAACGGCCGCATTCTGCAAAGGACAGAAGGCGAACCGGCTACTTCACGCCCCAGTCCAGGATCACCTTGCCGCTCTGGCCGCTGCGCATGGCGTCGAAGCCCTGCTGGAAGTCGTCGATGCCGAAGCGGTGGGTAATCACGGGGCTGATGTCCAGGCCGCTCTGCAGCATGGCGGCCATCTTGGACCAGGTCTCGAACATCTCCCGGCCATAGATCCCCTTGAGGATCAGCCCCTTGAAGATCACCTGGCTCCAGTCCACGGCGCAGTCCCCGGGCAGGA
>CAIMQW010000310.1 GCA_903843705.1 uncultured Holophagaceae bacterium
ACCCTTAGAATGCTGGCCATGCACTTTCGTGAAGGATGTCCCTTGCAGAAGGAATCAACGATGCGGCACATGATGCGTGTGGGTTTGCTGTTCGCTTGTCTGCCGATCCTGGCCCAGCTGCCCCAGGGCTTGGATCTCCAGGCACTGAAGCAGGCGGCTGCCACCCAGGGGGCGGGGGCGCCGGATGCGGTGCCCACGAAGGGTGCGGCCCTTCCCGGAGTGGCCCAAGCTGACGAGGCGGCCCGGCTGCGCCGCGAGGATGACAAGCTCGACGAGGAGATCAAGGCCCTGAAGGCCCGGGAGAAGGGGCCCCGGCGCTTCGCTGCGGACCTGTTCCAGCTGCGGCAGGCGGGCTCGGCAGCCACCGAAGGGGGCATCGCCGAGGACTACGTGCTGGGCACTGGCGACCGCCTGAACCTCAACGTGTTCGGCAGCGCCACCTTCGACCTGCCCCTGCAGGTGGACGGCCGGGGCGAAATCGTCATTCCCAAGGTGGGCACCGCCAAGGTGGGCGGGCTCAGCCTGGGCAAGGCCAAGGCCGCGGTGCAGAGCCTGGTGAGCCGCAACTTCTCGCGGTCCTCGGTGGACCTGCAGGTGATCAAGCTGCGCGAGGTGCGTGTCTTCGTCATGGGTGAGGTCTACAAGCCCGGCAGCTACCTGGTGTCGAGCCTCAGCTCCCTGGTGAACCTGCTGAGCCTGGCCGGCGGCCCGACGGCCGTGGGCAGCTACCGGGACATCCGCGTCATGCGCGGCGGCCAGAAGGTCTTCGGGCTGGATCTCTACCCCCTGCGCGCCGAGGGCCTGGGCAATCCCAACGTGGCCCTGCAGAGCGGCGACACGGTGTTCGTGCCCCTGGCCCAGAACCAGGTGCTGCTGGAAGGCGCCTTCCAGCGGGTGGCGGTCCTGGTGACCGAGCTCACGAAGAAGGGGGAGCGCCCGGTGGAGGACTTCGAGTTCGACCCCCTGAAGGATTCGCGGGAGCGCTACCAGCGCGAGATCAAGGCCATCGAGGCCCAGCTGGCGCCGCCGGAAGAGTCTGTGATCGCCATGCCCGGACTGGACGGTCGTACTACGGCGGCACCCGCGCCGCTCCCCATCGCGCCGCTGGGCACG
The DNA here is from genome assembly GCA_903843705.1 of uncultured Holophagaceae bacterium. Lineage (GTDB taxonomy): Bacteria > Acidobacteriota > Holophagae > Holophagales > Holophagaceae > Geothrix. Next base: position 1,114 of record CAIMQW010000310.1, read on the forward strand.
ACTGAGCGCGCCGCCCTGGAAGACCGAATGTCCTTCCTGAAGCGGCAGCTGCTGGTCCTCAAGGGCAATGTTGCCGGTGACCAGCGCATCCGCCTGAACCCCGAAACCAATCGGCCCTTTGGGGTCGCCGAGATGGACAAGACCCGGCCCGAGTGGATCCGCCGCTGGGAGCAGACCGGCGTGGCGCCCACGATGCAGTTCGAGCTTCGGTCTGGTGAGACCGCCGCCGATGCCCTGCGCTTCGCGGGTGGATTTGCCCCGGAGGCTGGTCCTGGGACCTTGGCCCTGCGGCGCCGGGAGGCCTCGGGCATCCAGAGCGGTCAGGATGTGCCCCTGGAAGCAGCGAGTCGAACCCCCCTGCAGCGCGGCGATCTGTTATCGGCCCTCCCCCAGCGGGAGCGCACGGGCCCCGTGGTGGAGCTGGCAGGCTGGGCCCGGGTACCCGGCGCCTATGCCCGCAAGGACGGCATGCGGGTGGCGGACCTGCTCAAGCGTGAAGCCCAGGTGCTGCCGGACACCTACCGGGCCCGCGGCGAAGTGGTGCACAAGGCTCTGGACGGGACGACGCGCTTCCAGAGCTTCGATCTGGACAAGGCCCTGGCGGGTGACCCAGCGCATAACCTGCTGCTGGAGGACCGGGATCGGGTCGAGCTGTTCCGCATGGATGATCTGCGCCTACCCAGGACCGTGATGGTGCTGGGCCCCGTGGCCCGGCCCGGGCTCTACAGCCTCCATGACGGCATGCGCGCCTCGGATCTGCTCTTCCGGGCGGGCGTGCCTCTGAAGGAAGCGGATCGCTACGTGGCGGAGCTGGCCCACAGCCGGGATGGCAAGCCCAGCGAGGTGCTGCGCCTGGACCTCGCCCGGCTGCTGTCCACGGAGGCAGCCAGTCCTGTGGCCCTGGTGGATGACGCCGTCAATCCCCGCATCCTGCCCGACGATCAGCTGAGTGTCTTTGAGCGGCCGGACTACAAGGTGCACCGGACCGTGAAGATCTTCGGCCAGGTGCTGCGCCCAGGGCCCTATGTCCTGGATGCGGCCAAGCCGACCCTGAGCAGCCTCATCCAGCGGGCCGGGGGCCTGACCCCCGAGGCCATGCCCAAGGCCGGCGTGTTCCTCCGCCGCATGGGCAGCCAGGATGCGGCCCTGCAGCGGGTGGCCGAAGAGACGGGCATCGTCCAGAAGGACCCCACCTCCCAGGGCATCAACGAGATTCTCGAGCGCATGAACGAGACCAAGCGGCAGCTCACCACAGGACAGCTGCTGAAGACCCCTATCCTGCATGGCCTGCTGGCCAACAGCCTGAACCGCATGGTGGTGAACTTCGACTCGGCGCTGAAGGGGACCAACGGGATGGATGTGGAGCTGCAGGACGGGGACGAGATCATCATCCCCCGCGCCACCGAGGCGGCCTATGTCGTGGGTGAGACTGCGAGTCCCTTCGCCACCTACAAGATCCAGGCGGGCATGAAGGTCTCGGACCTGCTGCGCCTGGCGGGCGGCACTACGCGGAATGCCGACACGTCGCAGATCCGCCTGCTGAAGGCCGATGGCCGGATCCTGGACTCCTGGGTCGAGGGCAAGGCGGTGGAGCCCGGCGACACGGTGCTGGTGCCGCAGCGCATCCGCCGCGACTCGAA
>CAIMQW010000311.1 GCA_903843705.1 uncultured Holophagaceae bacterium
GGAAGTGCTGGAAGCCCGTGTGGTGGGCCGACGCGTCTGCAGCAACAATGCCTGCGGCGCCATCTACCACCTGGAATCCAAGCCTCCCAAGCAGGCCGGTGTCTGCGAGCTGTGCGGAAGTCCCCTGAAGCACCGCTCTGACGACACCTCCGAAGCCTTCAAGAGCAGGATGGGCGAGTTCAACTCGACCTTCCAGCCCCTCCTTGGCTTCTACAAGCACCGGCCGAATTTCAAGAGCGTGGATGGCAACCGCGCCCCTGAGTTGGTGTTTGACACGCTGCGTCACGTCTTCGGAGAACACGCTTGAGCAAAGAAGAAGCCATTGAGCTCGAAGCCACAGTGGTCGAGGCTTTGCCGAATGCCGTGTTCCGGGTCGAACTGGAAAACAAACATCAAGTGCTGGCACATATCTCCGGAAAGATGCGCAAGAACTTCATCCGCATTCTCCCTGGTGACCGGGTACTCGTCGAGGTCACCCCTTACGACCTGACCCGTGGCCGCATCATCTACCGATTCAAGTGAACGAGAGGACACCATGAAAGTACGGCCCTCCATCAAGAAGCTGTGCGAGCACTGCAAAGTGGTCCGCCGCGAAGGCATCAACCGGATCATCTGCAAGAAAAACCCCAAGCACAAGCAGCGTCAGGGTTAAGGAGAAACGATGGCACGCATCTCAGGTATTGATCTGCCCATCGGCAAGCGCATCGAGATCGCGCTCACCTACATTTATGGCATCGGGCGCTCCAAGGCGCACAGCATCCTGACCCGGGCGAAGGTCGACTTCGGCACCAAGGTTCGGGATCTGACCGAGGATGAGGTCGGCCGCATTCGCCGCATCATCACCGCCGAAGAGACCGTGGAGGGAGATCTCCGCAAGAACATCTCCCTGGACATCAAGCGGCTCATGGACATCGGCTGCTACCGCGGCCTGCGTCACCGGAAGGGCCTCCCCGTCCGTGGCCAGCGCACGCACACCAACGCCCGCACCCGCAAGGGCAAGCGGCGCACCGTAGCCGGCAAGAAGAAGTAAGGCGAGGAGCACATGGCCAAGACTCAGACCCGGACCGCCGGTAAAAAGGTGGTCAAGAAGAAGGAAAAGAAGAACGTCCCCCACGGCGTGGCTCACGTCCAGGCGTCCTTCAACAACACCATCATCTCCATCTCAGATCCGATGGGGAACATGCTCTGCTGGGCTTCCAGCGGCAACCAGAACTTCCGCGGCACCCGCAAGGGCACGCCCTTCGCAGCCCAGGTCGCCGCCGGCATCGCTGCCGAGGCCGCCAAGGAGCAGGGTGTCCGTTCGGTGGACGTCCGCGTCAAGGGACCGGGAGCCGGCCGCGAGAGCGCCATCCGCGCCCTCAACGCAGCGGGCATCCAGGTGACCAGCATCCGCGACGTCACACCCATTCCCCACAACGGCTGCCGGCCGCCCAAGCGGCGCCGGGTTTAAGAGAGGAGGAGAGACATGGCACGTTACACAGACGCCGTTTGCCGCCTCTGCCGCCGCGAGGGCATGAAGCTCTACTTGAAGGGCGAACGCTGCTTCAAGGAAAAGTGTTCCTTCGAGACCCGCAAAGGCAAGATCCCCGGCCAGCATGGCGCGGGGAAGATCAAGAAGCCCACTGGCTACGCCCTGCAGCTTCGCGAGAAGCAGAAGGTCAAGCGCATCTACGGTGTGCTTGAGAAGCAGTTCCGCCACTACTTCGAGAAGGCTGACGCCAAGAAGGGCGTCACCGGCCACAACCTGCTGGGCTTCCTCGAGAGCCGCCTGGACAACGTGATCTTCCGTCTGGGCTTCGCGTCCAGCCGGTCTGCCGCGCGCCAGATGGTCATGCACGGTCACGTGCAGATCAACGGCAAGCGCGTGGACATCCCTTCCTACCAGGTCAAGCCTGGCCAGGTTGTCAAGCTGGGCCAGCGCGCCAAGGAGAACGACGGGATCAAGACCTCCGTCGAGACCTCCGCCGGTCGCGGCATTCCCAAGTGGCTGACGCTCGATGCCGCCGCCTTCAAGGGCCAGGTGCTCGCCACCCCGACCCGTGAGGACATCACCCTTGATATCAACGAGCAGCTGATCGTTGAACTGTATTCGAAGTAAGGGGGCAGGATGCTGAACCTCAGCGATTTCCAGAGGCCGCGATTCGCGGAGGTGACCCCCGGGTCCCTCACGGACACCTACGGGGA
>CAIMQW010000312.1 GCA_903843705.1 uncultured Holophagaceae bacterium
AGGCCGCCAAGAAGTAGGCCCTACCGGCACGCACAACCTGGCTATCATTCAGAGAGGCGCGCTGGCGCGCCTCTCTGAGCCGGGTGATCCCATGAACATCATCGACCGTGTCTCCGCCCTCGAAGTGCTCGACAGCCGTGGCAACCCCACGGTGCTGGCGCGGGTGCAACTTTCCGACGGGACGGCCGGTCAGGCCATTGTCCCCTCCGGTGCCTCCACGGGAAGTCGTGAGGCCCTCGAGCGGCGTGACGGCGACAAGAAGCGCTACCTGGGAAAAGGTGTCCAGGGTGCGGTGGACGCCATCAATATCGAACTGTCCGAAGCGCTGCAGGGCATGGATCCCTTCCAGCAGGCCGAGCTGGACGAGCTGATGTGCGACCTGGACGGCACCGAGAACAAGGGCCGCCTAGGCGCCAACGCCATCCTGGGTGTCTCCATGGCCCTGGCCGATGCCTCTGCCAAGGCAGCCCGCATACCCCTGTACCGCTACCTGGGTGGGGCCTCGGCCCGCCTGCTGCCGGTGCCCATGATGAACATCCTCAACGGGGGTGCCCATGCTGACAACAACGTGGACATCCAGGAGTTCATGGTGCTGCCCGTAGGCGCCCCCAGCTTCCGGGAAGCCCTCCGGTGGGGGGCCGAGGTCTACCATTCCCTGAAGGGCGTCCTGAAGGCCCGCAAGCTGGCAACGGGCGTGGGGGACGAAGGGGGCTTCGCCCCGAACCTGGGGTCCAATGAGGAAGCCCTCGAACTGATCGGAGAGGCCGTCAAGAAGGCCGGCTACAAGCTAGGGAAAGACATATTCCTGGGCCTGGACTGCGCCGCCAGTGAGTTCCACAACGGCAAGACCTACACCCTGGACGGCGGCGCCAAGACCCCCGCCCAGCTGGTTGAGTATTATTCGGGCCTCGTGGCCCGGCACCCGGTCATCTCCATCGAGGATGGCTTCGCCGAGGGAGACTGGAAGGGCTGGAAGGCCCAGACGGTCGCCATGAGCGCCAGGACCCAACTGGTGGGCGACGACCTCTTTGTGACCAACCCAGCCATCCTGGCCAAGGGCATCAAGGAGGGCGTGGCCAACGCCATCCTGATCAAGCTGAACCAGATCGGCACCGTCACCGAGACCCTTCGGGCCGTGGACATGGCCCACAAGGCAGGCTACCGGGCCATCATCAGCCACCGCAGCGGAGAGACCGAGGACAGCTTCATCGCCGACCTGGCCGTGGCCACCGGGGCAGGTCAGATCAAGACGGGTGCCCCCTGCCGCACGGACCGGGTCGCCAAGTACAACCGCCTGCTCCAGATCGAGTGGGAGCTGGGCGCCGCGGCCCGCTATGCCGGCCGCGAGGCCTTCGGATCCTGCCTCTCCTAGGAGAACCCCAGAGTGCCCAGCAAAACCCTGACGAGGCCGCGATGAAGCCAGGCAGGACGCATCGCAAGGACCCGGCATGAACGCCAACTGGCTCCTGAAGTCCTCCACCCTGTGGGGCGTCCTTGGAGTCTCGGGGTTCCTGTCCCTCATGGCCATGGTATTCTCCCAGGGCGGCATCCCCGAGCTGAATCGGCGGGAGGCCGAGCTGGCTGCGGCCCGGGCCCGCCTGGTGGAGCTGAACCACCGCAACCGTGAACTGCTGGACGAGGTCCAGCGACTCGCGGCGAAGGACCCTGAGCTCATGGAGGCGCTGGCCCGCCGACAGGGTTACGCCCGCAAGGGGGAGACCGTCTACACCTTCCGGAATCGTGAGCGCTAGCTTGGATCTGGGGCTTGCGGCCGCTTCCGGGAATCGCTTCGGGTACCTCTGGGCGGATGAGGCTAAAGGTTGTCTGGGTGAAACCTATGCTCGTGTCCTCTGCCCTGTGGGGACGGGATTCGGTTTAGATGGCCTTTTTTTGATGCAAACACCCGGAACAGGGCTCTGGACCCTGGACCACTGGGATACGGATGGATCTAAGTCTTTCTGTTCTAACGGAAGCAGGGCCGCATTATGCCTTCCAGGGGCTCCGGAAGGCAGCCTGATCGAGGCCCTCTCCAACGGCGAGCAGATTCTGCTCCGTCGTGTCGGTGAGGAGGTCGGCATCCGCATGCCCGAGGGAGCGGGCTTCGGACTGCACGATGTGCCGATGCCGATCAAGGCGCCCGCGGGCTTCGGCTGGATCGGCAATCCGCAGCTGGTGGTGCGCGTGCCCTCGGTGGCCTCGGTGGACCTCGCTGCGTTCGCACCACCCCTGCGGCATCACGCCGCCCTCCCTGGCGGCACCAACGTGAGCGTGGTCGAGGTGCTGGCGCCCGGCGAGGCGAGGATCCGCTCCTGGGAGCGCGGCGTGGAAGGCGAGACCCTGTGCTGCGGTACCGGGTGCGCGGTGGCGGCAGCGTGGCTAGCGCACACCGAAGGCACCTCCGCCTGGCGTCTTCACACGGCCGGCGGCGAGGTGGTGACGGTCACCCTGGAGCTGGACGCCCGGGGTGCTTGGCGGGAGTTGTGGCTGACGGGTCCCGTCCGCGACCTCGGTATCGTGCACCCGGAGCCCTCACAGTTGCTGCGTTTGCGGGGATAGCCCGACGCCCTCTTCGCCGTGGAACCCGACCTGCTAGACTGGCATGTTCCACACCCGAAGGGATTCCGAGATGCTTGGTTCGACGAGCGCCTGCGCGATGTTGAGGGCGGCCTGATGCGCGCCCGGGTGGTGGTGCTGGCGAACCAAAAGGGCGGCGTCGGCAAGACCACGACAGCCATCAACCTGGCTGCCTCCCTCGCCATGATGGAGAAGATGGTCCTGCTGGTGGACTTCGATCCCCAGGGCCACAGCACCACGGGCCTGGGCTTCGCCAAGCCCGATCACCGCGCCGGCTCCTACGCCCTCATGAAGGGTGCGCCGGCGGAGGCGCTGCTCCTCAGCACGGAGGTGCCGATGCTGCAGGTGCTCCCGGCGGGCAAGGATCTCGCACAGCTGGAGTTCGAGCTCTTCGAGATGCCCCAGCTCCAGGTGCTCAAGCAGGCCCTCGCGCCGCTCATCCATCGCTTCGACTACATCCTCATCGATCCGCCCCCCAGCCTCGGCATGATCACCCTCAACGCCCTCACGGCCTCGGACGAGGTCATCGTGCCCATGCCCTGCGAATTCTTCGCCCTGGATGGCCTGGCGGAGCTGACCGAGACGCTGCGCCGCATCCAGGCTGGTCCCAACCCCCGGCTCAAGCTCGGCGGCATCCTGCTCACCATGGCGGAGGAGCGCACCAACCTCGGCGCCGCGGTGGCCAGAGAGGTGCGCCACGCCTTCCCGGGGAAGGTCTTCGAGACCATGATTCCCCGGAACATCCGCCTGGCCGAAGCGCCCAGCCACGGCAAGCCGGTGGCCTTCTACGATCTGCGCTCGAAGGGCGCTCAGGCCTACCTCGCCCTCGCGAGAGAGTGGGTGGGCCAGGAGACACTGGCCAGGAGGGAAGCTTGATGATCCCGTTGAAGCGTCCGGCCCTGGGCCGGGGACTGACCTCGCTCATGAGCCAGATGGCGCCCGAGGAC
>CAIMQW010000313.1 GCA_903843705.1 uncultured Holophagaceae bacterium
TCCTCTCTTGAAGAAGGAAGATGCCCAACCTTACCACGGAGTGCGCCCTTCCCCCCGGCGCCCTCCTGAGCGATGCTGGGAGTCCTATGCATGAACGTCCAGACTCTCCCTTCGCAAGCATCGAGGCCGCCATCGAGGCCATCCGCCAGGGCCGGATGGTGGTGGTGGTGGACGACGAGGACCGCGAGAACGAGGGCGACCTCACCCTGGCCGCCGAGCATGTCACGCCCGAGGCCATTGCCTTCATGGCCACCCACGGCCGGGGCCTGATCTGCGCGGCCCTGGAGGGACCCCTGCTGGACCGCCTGCAGATCCCCCTCATGGTCCGCGACAACACCAGCCCCTTCGAGACGGCCTTCTGCGTTTCCGTCGAGGCCCGGGAAGGCACCACCACGGGCATCAGCGCCCAGGACCGGTCCCGGACGATTCAGGCGCTCATCGCGCCCGAGTCCCGCCCCCAGCACTTTGTCAAGCCCGGCCATGTGTTCCCCCTGCGCGCCCGCCCCGGTGGCGTCCTCACCCGCACGGGCCAGACCGAGGCCAGCGTCGATCTGGCTCGCCTGGCGGGCCTGCATCCTAGCGGCGTCATCTGCGAGATCATGAAGGACGACGGGACCATGGCCCGGGTGCCGGACCTGGTGCCCTTCTGCCGCCAGCACGGCCTGCTCCTGGTAACCGTGGCGGATCTGGTGGCCTACCGGCTCCGCCAGGAGCCCCTGGTCAAGCGCCTCGAGGTGCGCGCCATGGCCAGCGAGTGGGGGCAGCTGCAGGTGCATCGCTTCCAGAGCCTGCTGGACGGCGGCAGTCACCTGGCCTTCGTGCTTGGAGACCTGGCCTCGGTAGAGGCGCCCCTGGTGCGCGTCCACGTAGAGACTTTGCCGGACGACCTCCACGGCTTTGAGAGCGGCCTCTTCCAGAAAGCCATGACGGCATTGGCGAAGGAGGGCTGCGGCGCCCTCGTCTACCTGCGGCGGCATGCCCACACCCCAGGCGTGGCGGAGGAAGGACAGCCCTTGCCGCAGACCATGAGCGACCGGGATTTCGGCGTGGGCGCCCAGATCCTGCGGCAGCTGGGCATCGGGAAAATGCGCCTCCTCAGCCGCCATGAAACGAAGTACATTGGGCTCCGTGGTTTCGGACTCGACCTCTGCGCCCACGTGCCCCTGGAAACCCCTGCGGATCCTCCCTCCCCGGAGCAGCGTTGACCGACGCCGCCTTCCTGACCCAGTCGCCCCTGTTCAGCAACCTGGACGAGGCGGAGCGCTGCCAGGTGCTGATCATCGGGCAGGTGCGCTGCGCCTCCGCAGGTGAGGTGCTCTTCCGTGAGGGCGACGTCGGTGATGGCCTCTACATCCTGCTGGCAGGCTCGGTGCGCATCTCGAAGCAGGTACCCTCGGGCGAAGAGGCCCTGGCGGTGCTGGAACCCCCCGCCTACTTCGGCGAGATGGCCCTCATCGACGCCTCGCCCCGGGCCGCGGATGCCATCATCAACGAGGAGGCCGAGCTGTTCTTCCTGCCCATGCAGCAGCTGCAGGGCCTCATCGAGTCCCAGCCCCGCACGGCCCTGAAGATCCTCTACGCGCTCTGCCAGGTGCTCTCCCAGCGGTTGCGGGAGACCAATGAACGCTACATGAGCCTGTTCACCATCGCCCAGTGGGGAAGCGCCAATTCAGGCGACCCCCTGCCCTTCCCCTGAACCACCAAGGAGTTCCCATGTCCGACCTCGTCGCCCACATCACCGACGCCCAGTTCCCTGAGGCCGTTGCCCAGGGTGTCACCCTCGTGGATTTCTGGGCCCCCTGGTGCGGCCCCTGCAAGATGATCGCCCCCGTCCTTGACGAGCTCGCCGCGGAGATGGCAGGCAAGGCCAAGTTCATCAAGATGAACGTGGACGAGAACCCCGAAGTGGCCGGGAAGTTTGGCATCATGAGCATCCCCACCCTGATCGTCTTCAAGGACGGCAAGCCCGTGAACAAGCTCATCGGCGGCCAGCCCAAGCCCCAGCTGAAGGCGTTCGTGGAATCAGCGTTCTAGGAGCTATCAGCTATCAGCCAAGAGCCCTGCCCCCCCGGCACCGGTGGGCTTGCTTCAGCCCAGCCCGATGCTTTCGAGGTGGGACTGAAGCTCCCTGAGCCCGAAGGGTTTGGAGAGCAGGGTGACACCCGGGTGTGCCGAGGCGAGGGTCAGCGCTGTCTGGTCGGTTCGGCCTGTGGACAGCAGCACGGGCACCGCGGGGCGCAGCGCGCGCAGGCGAGGCAGGGTTCCGGTCCCGCCAAGCCCGGGCATGTTCATGTCCAGGATGACGAGACCGGGCTCCAACCCGGCATCCAGCACCGCCAGGGCATCCTCGCCACTGAGGACGGCGGTCACTGCCGTGTAGCCCATGACCTCCAGGAGCGCCTGGACAGACCGCTGGACCAGGTCATCGTCATCCACCAGCAGCACCTTCAGGGATCTGCGGAGGGTCGCGGTGGCGGCAGCAGCACCCGATTCTGCGACATGGCTGTCCTGCTCGCAGACGGGGAAGCGCAGCTTCACGCGGGTGCCCTTGCCGGGCTCGCTCTCGATCTCCATCTGCCCCCGGTGCGCCATCAGGGTGCTGTAGACCATGGACAGGCCCAGCCCGGTGCCTTTGCCTACTCCCTTGGTGGTGAAGAAAGGATCCAAGGCCTTCTCCAGCACCTCCCTGGGCATGCCCGTCCCGTTGTCTTCGACCACCACCTCGATCCACTCGGGGTCGATGTTGCGGGTGTGCAGGGTGAGGGTGCCATTCTCGGGCATAGCATCCACGGCATTGACGCAGAGGTTCATGAAGGCGTGGGTCAGGGCGCTCGCATCACCGAGGGTGGGGTGCAGCCCCGCTTCCAGGTCCATCTGCAGGTTGACCTTCGGCAGGGTGGTTCGTTCAAGCAGGCTGATCTGCTCCCTGAGGAGGGCGTTCAGATCGAGCTTGTTTTCCTCCGCCGGGCTCTGACGGGCAAAGTTCAGCAGGCTCTTGACCATCTTGCCGCCGCGTTCGGTGGCCTTGACGATGGTGTCGAGGGCCTGATGGAGGGGACTGCCGTAGGGCTGGGCGCCTATATGGGCCGTAGCCAGGCCGAGGATGGCTCCCAGCACGTTGTTCATGTCGTGGGCAACCCCGCCGGCCAGGGTTCCCAGGCTTTCCATTTTCTGGGATTGCTGCAGCTGGGTCTGGAGTCTGAGGTGGTCCGGAACGCGTCAATGATTTTGAGACAGGTAGTGGCCTGAGTTATCGCTCCGACCCACCCGCTGCGGAGAGCCGCCGGGGCCATGGACAGCCTGCGGATTGCCTGGCGGCAACGGGCCGATGGCCCGCCCTTCGGGTCCTCA
>CAIMQW010000314.1 GCA_903843705.1 uncultured Holophagaceae bacterium
CGATGAGCTGCATGACGGGCACGGGGTTCATGAAGTGCATGCCGATGACCGCCTCGGGGCGCTTGGTGACGGCGGCCAGCTTGGTGATGGAGATGCTGCTGGTGTTGGAAGCCAGGATGGTGCCGGGCTTGCAGACCTTGTCGAGGGTCTCGAAGATCTGCTTCTTGATGCCCCAGTTCTCGGTGGCGGCCTCGACCACGATGTCGCAGTCGGCCAGGTCTTCGAGCTTGGTGGTGGTGCGAATGCGGCCCAGGATGGCGGCCTTCTCGTCCGCAGTCATCTTGCCCTTGTCCACGCCGCGCTGCAGGTTCTTGTCGATGTTGGCCACGCCCTTGGCGGCGAAGGCTTCGCTGATGTCCTGCATCACCACAGTCAGACCCGCCTGGGCGGAGACGTGGGCGATGCCGTTGCCCATCTGGCCTGCGCCGATGACGCCGATGCTCTGGATGCTCATGGAGGTCTCTCCTTGGGTGGGGTGGGGTCAGAAGCCGGGAAGCCGATGCTGAGGTCGTTAACTCCCTCAATCTTAGCGTCCCGCCCCCGTGAATTTCCTCCGCTTTTCTCCGCTTTCCCCGCGATCTCTGCGAGTGTAGGTTCTCGGTGTCTGAGCCCGGAGTCCCCCCATGCTGCGCCCTCCCCATCACCAGATCTTCGCCTTCGACGCCGAGTGGGTGCCGGACCCCGCCACGGGCCGCCGGGTGCTGGGTCTGCCCAGCGACCTGCCGGATGAGGACGTGATCGATCGGATGTGGGCCTACGGCGGCGCCACCGAGGCCGAGCCGCGACCCTACCTGAAGACGATCCTCTGCCGCGTGGTGTCCATCGCTGCGGTGATCCGTACGGTCAAGGCGGGCGAGGTCTCGCACCGGCTCTACGCCCTGCCGGACGGCCCGGAGGCGCTGCCTGAAGATGAGCTGCTGCGGCGCTTCCTGCTGGCCATCGGAGACCGGAAGCCGCAGCTGGTGGGCTTCAACTCCCGGGACGCGGATCTGCCGATTCTGGTGCAGCGGGCCATGGTGCACCGGCTCTCCATCCCGGGCCTGGGCCGCAGCGCCGAGAAGTGGGCCAAGGATGACTTCTTCGACCGCTACGGCAGCCAGCACATCGACCTTCGGGAGGCCCTGGGCAGCTGGGGCAAGGCCTCTTCCACCCTCCACGAGCTGGCCACGGCCTGCGGCATTCCCGGGAAGCTGGGCACCGACGGCAAGAGCGTCATCGACCTCTGGCGGGCCGGGGACGTGGCGGGCATCGTCCGCTACAACCAGTTCGACGCCCTGACCACCTTCTTGGTCTGGCTGCGGGGCATGACCCTGTCGGGCCACCTGACCCCTGAACAGCTGGAGGCCGAGGAGGCCCAGATCCGGGCCCTGGTCCGCCAGAAGGCCGCCACTGACCCTTGTTTCGAGCTTTTTCTGGACGGTTGGAGCCAGCTGGCCTCCTAAAATCGGCAAGGTCTGCAGGCATCTGGACAAAACTGGCATAGATTGAGCAAACCCCAAGTGGGGCCGATAGACTGGTGACCCCAGGAGCTGCCATGAACCAAGAGATCCGCCCCGAGGACCTCATCGTTACCGAGCAGGATGGCACCCGCCGGATCAACCACGACGTCATCGAGAGCTACGGCCTGTTCAACCTGCCGAAGGCGACCATGCGCCAGGCCCTGATGGTCTACTACGACAACGCAAGCCGCATGGGCCGCGGCCCCGCCCAGACCGTGCGTACCTTCATCACTCTGGCCAGCGCTATCACCCGCTTTCCCCGCCAGGTGGCCATCAACTTCACCCGCGGCGCCGCCTACCGAAGGAACATGCGGATGTTGAGGCGGTATAGCCGCTAGAGCGAAAAACGCTCGCAGAGGACAGCAGAGAGGGCAGAGGTTCGCAGAGAAGAACAGGCCCGCCTTGCTCAGCGACCCTCTGCCTTCTCCGCGTCCCTCTGCGAAAGTTGTTCAGAGTGTCCGAAGAATTCGCTCGATGGATACAGCTTGGCGACCGTCGGTGGTGACGAGGACGGCATGGAGCTGGGCGTCGCCGGTGGCGACCTCGTAGCGGGGGCGCTGGACATTGAGGAAGCGGCCCAGGCTGCACTCCTTCTTCATCCCGATGACCCCGTCATAGGGTCCGGTCATGCCGATGTCCGTCACATAGGCTGTGCCGCCTGGCAGCACCTTGGTGTCCAGGGTTGGCACGTGGGTGTGGGTGCCTAGCACGGCCGCCGCCCGGCCGGCCAAGTGGAAGCCCATGGCCTGGGCCTCGCTGGTGGCTTCGGCGTGCATGTCCACGAGCACGAGATCGGCGCGCTCCTTCTGGAGGATGCCGTCCACGCAGCGGAAGGGGCAGTCGCAGGGCGACATGTGGACGCGGCCCATGAGGTTGATGACCAGCACCTCGGCGCCCGATGGCGTGTGGAGCTTCACCCAGCCGTTGCCAGGGGTGGCGGGGGGATGGTTTGCGGGCCGGATCAGGCGCGGCTCCTGGCGGAAGTAGCTCTCGATGCCCTTGACGTCGAAGGCATGGTTGCCGGTGGTGATGACATCCACCCCCAGGTTGTCGAACCACTCCCGGGCAATGGCTTCCGTGATGCCGTGGCCGTGCGCGGCGTTCTCACCGTTGATCACCACTAGGTCTGCGCCAGTCTCCCGGCGGAGGCTGGGAATGAACTCCTCCACCAGCCGTCGGCCAGCTTCACCCACGACATCGCCCAAGGCGAGGATCTTTAGCTGTGTGCCCATGCTCCCAGCCTAGCAAGAAAAAGGGCGGCGCTGAGGCGCCGCCCTTTTCGTGGAGGAGTTGGAACTAGAAGGTGAAGCGGGCGCCGACCTGGACCTGGCGGGCGGAGCCCAGCCAGTTCTGCTGCTGCGTAAGGTTCTGCGCATAGTTGGCATCCACCGTGGCCGGGGTCACGGAGCTGGGGTAGGACACCCTGGTGGAGAGGTAAGTGTCCTGGCGGTTGAGGACGTTGAAGACGTCCGCAGACAGGGTCAGCTTGGCGGTCTTGGTGATGGCGAAGTCGCGCCGGAGGCCCAGGTCCATGTAGAGGACAGAACCTGCGCGCTGGCTGTTGCGGCCGGCATCCACGCCATTGGCATAGTAGCGGTCGTTGCCGGTGTTGCCGTCACCGTTCACGTCGGCGGTGTAGGTCAGCTGGTAGGGGGTGCCGGTCTGGTAGCGCACGGACAGGGAGGTGCGGATGCCGCTGACCTGGCTGTCGAGGTAGCTCATGTAGCCGGTCAGGACCTGACGGCGGTCCGTGTCGGCGAAGCCCCACTGGGACCCCAGGTTGCTGACGTCCTGGATGCTGACGCCCGAGTAGTTGCGCTCGTTGGAGTCGCTGTCCTTGTTGATGGAGTAGGTATAGAACATCTGCGCGTCGAAGTCGCTGCCTTCCTTGTGGTACTTCATGCTGAAGGTGTAAGCGTGGTAGATGCTGGTGGCGTCCGACAGATACACGCCCATGGTGCCGTAGTTGGTGTTGGGGCGGACCGGCGTGTACTTGCCGCTGGACAGGGTGCTGGGATAGATCAGGCGGCCGTAGGCGTTGGCCACGGGGGTGCCGAGGTTCACGTCAGCGGTGCGCTCGAGCTGGTTGCCCTTGGCGTAGGTGGCGGACAGGCCGAGCACCAAGTCATGGAAGGGCCGCTCGAAACCGAGGTTGGCGCGGTCCGTGTAGGGGTTCTTGAAGTCCGGGCTGAACGTCCAGATGTTGAAGGGGGGCACGGTCGCGCCCGCAGGGAAGGAGGCGATCCAGTAGGGGTTGCTGGCATTGAAGTTCGTGCCAGTGGGGATCCCGTAGGTCGCGGCTTCGGCGAAGGTGAAGTCCTTGGAGCCTGTGCGCTTGCCGTTGGCGGCGAAGACCTGGTAGAGGAACACGGCCGGGGTGGTGCTGACATAGCGGCCCAGGCTGCCACGGACGACCGTCTTGCCCTGATCCGCGGCAGGGCTCCAGGTGAAGGAGAGGCGGGGGGAGATCTGGCTGTCATTGGGGATCTTGGCGGTCACGGGCATGGAGGTGGCCAGCTTGTTGCTCATGTCCAGGATCGGGTAGTCCGGATTCTGCTGCTTGTCCCACCGGACGCCGAGCCCAATCTTGAGGGTGTCGGTGGCGCGCCAGTCAGCCTGAATGAAGGCAGCTTCCTGCTTCATGTTGGCGCTGAAGAGGCCTGCCTGGGAGACGGGGCCGCTGAGGCCGAAGTTCTGCCGGTAGGTGGACCAGGTGCCCGAGCGGAAATCGGTGATGTTATTGAAAGAATAGACCCCACGCCAGTTGCCGGCGAAGAACTCGGAGACATCCATGCTGTTGTAGTCGAGACCCGCCTTCACCTGCAGGGTGGGCGTGACGTAGCTGATGTTCTCCTGGAACTGTGTCCGCTTGGTGTTGTAGGTGCGGTCGAAGGGATAGGCGCCGTAGTAACCAACGCTGCTGATGCTCACTTCGGGGATGGTGGAGTAGGGCGCCCGGGGCATGTCGTCCTTGGTGTAGTTCACCCGGGCTTCATTCATCCAGTTGGCGTTGATCACCCAGTTCCACTGCATCACGAAGGCGTCGGTGGTGACGACGTCGGTGGCGAGGTTCTCGTAGGAGGCGGTGATGCCGGCGCCGACATCGCCGTTGAACTTGGAGTGGTTCATGCGGAGCTGCAGGGTCTGGTCCGTGGTGATGTTCCAGTCGATGCGGGCGAAGACGGTGTCCGAATCGGCCTTGCTGGAGTAAGCACCGGCCTTGGCAAGGAGGACTGCGTCATTGCCATGGCCAGGTAGGGTCGGGTCGATCGGAAGGAGACCGGAGACGCCCCCCGGGTTGGTGCCACCCCAGGTCATGTTGTAGGGGGTCTTCTGGCGCTGGGCGTCATAGGCCACGAAGTAGAAGAGCTTGTCCTTGACCAGGGGGCCGCCGAAGCTGAAACCGAACTGCTCCTGGCTGAAGTCGCCCACAGGGAAGGTGGTTGCAGAACCCGAAGGCTGGCGGATGGTCGGGCCGGGCTCGACCCACAGCTTGGGACGGGTGTAGTAGAAGAGGCTGCCGCTGGTCTCGTTGGTGCCGTTCTTCGTGATGGCATTCACGTAGCCGCCGCCCATGCGGCCGAACTCGGCGCTTGCACCGTCCGTGACCACCTGGTACTCGCGGATGGCTTCCAGGGAGATGGTGAAGGGGGTCTTGCCCTCCGCCGCCCCGATGGCGCCGCCGAAGAAGGGCTCGTTGTTGTCACCGCCGTCGATGTTGATGGAGGTGTTCACACCGCGCTGGCCGGCGATGGCGAGGTTGCCGCGGCTGCTGTCCACCACCACCTGGGGCGCCAGGGTGGCGAGGTTGGTGAAGGAGCGGTTGAAGACGGGCAGGTTGGCGAGGTTGTCTGTGGAGATGATGGCGGCGGCGCTGGCGCGCTCACTGTCCACCTGGGCTGAGGCGGCGACGACTTCCACCACGGCGCCAGTCTCAGGGGCAAGCTTGACGGTCAGGGGCGCGGCGTCACCGAGGTTCAGGTTCAGCTTGATGTTGCCGGCGGTCTGGAAGCCGGCCTTGGTGACAGTCACGACGTAGGGACCCACGGGCAGGAGGGTCGCCATGTAGCGGCCTTCGGCGCTGGTCTGCAGCGTGCGGGTCAGGCCCGTCTCCTGGTTGCGGATGACCACGGTGGCGCCGGCCACGGCGCCGCCCTTGGCATCCAGCACGCGGCCACCCAGCTGGGTGGAGACGCCCTGGGCCATGAGGGGAGCCGCTGCCACCAGCAGGGCCGCAAGAGATGAAGTGCTCAGATGCCTTGAACGCATAGTAAGTTCCTCCAGTTTTGAGGGTAGCGGCCTGGGGACCCCATTGAAAGGGGACCAAGGCGTTAAGCAACCGAAATCACACTCCCGGCACAAGCTCGTCTCAGGTGGGAGGGGACTGGCAGGTCTAGGGCTGGCGGAACCCCCTCATACAGGTCTTTGCCAGCCCCCCGCCTTGTTCCAATCTGGTTTGCTCAAGGTCGATGTAAAGCGCTTATTATCTAATAAATTGAATAAGCTAAAACAGATATATCAATATTTCTAGCCGAAATAAAGCTAACGGCATGATTGGCTTCAGGGTTGGCTGGCAAGGAAGGGCTTGGTCAGGAGTCCTTGCTCAAGGCGTAGACGCGGAGGGTCAGGTCGGGCCGTCCAACTTGAGACAGCCGAGCAGGTCGACCTCCAGGCGGCCTGCGATCGGGAAGGGGACACCGCCGGGCCCCCCAGCGGTGGGTGTGGTTGCCAGGGTTGGGCGAGAAGCGCAGCCCTCGAGGTGGGGACTGCAGGCGATGTCGTGACAGTAATATCGGGTTTGTTTATAAAGTCCAATATTGAAACCTATCCTTAGGTGGCATTTCCAGAGGCTTGCGGGGGCTCAGGAACGAATGCCGCCCACAAGACACTTGAGGGTCACAGGGAGGTCCGAGGGGGCCGTCTGTTAGGCTCATTCTTTCCCGGGAACCCCATGAAACTGACCTCTGTGATCGCCCTGCTGTCCGTGGCGCCATTGCTGGCCCAGGCCCCTGCCACGCTCGGGGTCGCCGAGATCCGCGCCGGCATGAAGGGCTATGGGCGCACGGTGTTCCAGGGGGGGAAGATCGAGCGCTTCGAGTTCGAGGTGCTGGGCGTCCAAAAGAACGCGGCACCCGGTCGCAGCCGCATCATGGTCAAGGCAGCCGGGGGACCTCTGGCCGATACCGGCATCCTGGCGGGCATGAGCGGCAGCCCCTGTTACATCGACGGCAAGCTCATCGGGGCCCTGAGCACGGGCATCGTGTTCGAGAAGGAGGCGATCGGGGGCATCACGCCCATCGGCGAGATGCTGGATCAGCTGCGAGACATCCCCGAGTTGGCGCCCAGCCGCACCCCGCTGATCCTGCCCAAGCTCGAGCCGCCCAAGGTCCTGAAGGCCGCCCTCCAGGGCCAGATGCTGGACTTTCAGAGTCTTGTGGGCGAGACCGATCCGCAGGCCCTGCCTATGACCCTGGTGGGCAGCCCCCTGGGCGCCGAGGCCCAGCGGCTCTTCGCCGGCTGGCCCGTCACCTTCGCCGCAGTGCCGACCCTGTCCGGGGGCCGGGAGGAGGCCAGCCCTTTGGAACCCGGTGGCATGGCCGCCATCATGCTGATGCAGGGGGATCTTGACTTGGCCGCCTCCGGCACCATCACCTATGTCTCGGGCAAGCGCGTCCTGCTCTTTGGACACCAGCTGTTCAACCTGGGGGCGGTGGACCTGCCGCTCTGGTCGGCCACGGTGGCCACGACGGTGGCCAGCTACCAGAACTCCTTCAAGCTGGCCATGCCTGTGGCGCCCGTGGGGGCCTTGCGGTTGGATCGCAACGCCGGCGTGGCGGGCATCCTCGGGGCCGAGGCCCACATGGTCCCCCTGCGCATCGGCCTGAACCTGGGCGGCAAGCGCACCTTGAACTTCCGCTTCGAGATCATGGACCATCCTGTGGCGACGGCCTCCCTGGCGGCCCTGGCCGTGGCGCAGACGCTTGAGGCCCACACCCGGGGCTTCGGCCTCCAGAGCCTGTCCATGCAAGGGAACATCAAGCTCACGGGCCACCCAGCCATCCAGATCGAGAACGTCATCGCAGACCTGAACTCCAACCGCATGGCCCAGTACGTGGGGGGCATGCTCCAGGCCGTCTGCCTGAATCCCTTCGAGAAGCCCGTCTTCGAAGGCATCTCGCTCACCATCAAGGCCGAGGAGCGCCTGGACCTCACCGCCATCGCCGCCGTGCGCCTGCTGAAGGCCCGGGCCAAGCGGGGCGAGGTGCTGCCGGTGCTGGTGACCCTCCAGAACATCCAGGGTGTCCGGGAGACCTCCACCTTCAACATCCAGGTGCCCTCCTCGGCGACCAAGGGCAAGGCCACCCTCATGGTCGGGGACGGCTACAGCCTGACGGCGGCGGATCCCGACGAGCGGGTGATCGAGATCGCCTCCCTGGGCGACATCGTGCGGATCCTGAACAACGCCCTGCGGAACAACCACGCCTACGCCCTGCTGGTGCAGTCGCAGCCTGGTGCAGGGCTGCGGGGGAGCCGCATCGAGGGCATTCCCCCCACCGTGGCCAGCCTCGTCGGGGGCGATGGGGCCAGCAGTGACAACCGGCTGCAGCGGCGGATCGTCGGGCGCGCGGTGCTGCCGCTGGAGCGCGAGGTGCGCGGTCTGGCCCAGCTGGAAGTGGAGATCGAGTAGATGCTTTCCCGAGGAAGAGGTTCTATGCGCTGGATGACCTTGCTGCTTGCCGCCGCCCTGGGTGTGACCGCTCTGGCGGACCAACCCTCGGCCACCTTCTCGGGCTTCAACGACTGGCTGGGGTCGGAGACCCGCGGCGTGCGGATCGGCGCCGACGGGCGGCTCCGCCTGGCGCCCAACCTCCGGCGCGTGGGCCAGCTGCCCGAAGGGGTCATCTGGGCCGCCGTGCCAGACGGCTCCGGCGGAGCCTACCTCTCGGCGGGGACCGACGGCAAGCTGTTCCACTACGTCGCGGGCCAGATGAAGCCCCTGGGCCAGGTGAAGGGCGGCATCGTCTTCGCCTTGGCGCGGCTCGGTCAGGACCTGGTGGTGGCGCCCACAGGAGAGGGCAAGCTGCTCCGGGTGACCCCCACGGGCGAGGTGAAGCCCTTTGCCGAGATCGACGCCCGCATTGTCTGGGCCATGGCTGTGGAAGGGGATGCGGTCATCCTGGCGGGCGGGGCCGAGAAGGGCGCGGTGTTGGTCCAGGCCCGGGAAGGCAGCAGCCGTCGTCTGGCGGAGCTGGCCGACGAGACGGCCTTCACGGCCCTGGCCTCGGACGGGCAGGGGGGCTGGTACCTGGGCAGCCACGGGCGCGGCCTGGTGCTGCGCTACAGCCGCGTGGGTGATCGCCTGGAAACCCTGATGGACACTCCCTTCGAGGAAGTCCGGGCCCTGGCTGTCGCTGACGGCCAGCTCTACATCGGCGCCGACAATGGCCTCACGCCCAAGTTCAGCACCGGGCTGCTCGAGCGCCGGGAGGGCTACCTCCAGACGGACACCAGTACCGCCACGCGCTCCGCGGTCATTCGGCTGGATAAGGACCGCGTCCCCGAAGTGCTCTGGCAGAGTGCCCAGAGCCAGGTCTACGCGCTGACGGTCTGGAAGGGCCAGCTCCTGGTGGGCACGGGCAACCGCTCGCGCCTGTTCGCGCTGCCCCTGGGCAAGGCCCGGGATGCGGATCCCTTCGCCGTGGTCCAGGAGCTGGGCACCGCCCAGGCCACCGCGTTCCTGCCCTCGGGCGGGGATCTGCTGGTGGTGGGCTCCAACCCCGCCGAGCTGCACCTGCTCTCCGAAGCTCAGGCCACGGAAGGCACCCTGGAGTCCCGCATCCTGAAGGGCGCCCCCATCGCCGACTGGGGCCGGGCCTACCTGGACGCCGAGACCCCTACCGGCACCGGCGTGGAACTGCAGTTCCGCATCGGCAGCACGGAGACTCCAGATGCCACCTGGAGCCCCTGGACCCCGCCCCTGCGCAGCGGTGAGCGCCCGGCGCTGCCGGCCGCGCGCTTCGCGCAGTTCCGCCTGCGCCTCAGCAGCACCCGGGGCGGCGCCACGCCCATCGTCGAGACCGTGAGCCTGTTCTGGGCCCACCGCAACCTGGCCCCAGTCTGGGACGGCGTCGACACCATGCCGCCGGGCCTGGTCATCACCCGCACCGCGCCGGCGGAAGACATCGGCATCGAGCGGGTGCCTATGGAGACCCAGAAGCTCATCCCCGCCCTGGGCTACCTGGGCGCCGAGAAGCGCAGCTTCCGCCGGGGCAGCCAGAGCTTCGTGTTCCGGGTGAACGATCCCAATGGCGACACCCTCCAGTTCGCCATCCGTCTCATCCCGGAGAAGGGGTCGCCCATCCTCATCGAGAAGGCCTGGAAGGAGAAGTTCTTCAGCTTCGACACCCTGCCGGTACCCGACGGCCGCTACCGGCTGGAGGTGAGCGCCTCGGACGCCCCCAGCGCGCCCTTCAACACGGCCCTCACCAGCACCTGGCGCACGGTCCCCTTCTTCGTGGACCACACGCCGCCGGTGATCACGGACCTCACCGCCGTGGCCGAAGGCGAGGGCATTCGCGTGAGGTTCCTGGCCCGGGACGAGACCTCCATCCTGAAGGAAGCCGCCGTCAGCGCCGATGGTGAGCGCTGGCTCCAGCTGGTGCCCGAGGACCGCATCTTCGACCAGAAGGAGGAACGCTTCGACGTGCTGCTGCCCCGGGACGTCGTGCGTGGCGACCGCGTCCTCGTCAAGGTCGTGGACCAGCACCTCAACGAGCAGACCGCAGCGGTGACGTTGGGGGTGGTGCCCAAGCGGTAGCCGCTCTCTGCTCCAAAAAAAGCGGGCCGGTTGGCCCGCTTTTTTTTGGAGATAGGAAAAGATCTCATTTTATCTCCAAAGCAGACGCGGCCCACCGGGCCGCGTCTGCTTTGGAGCGGGGGTCCGGCCCCTAGAGTCCCTTGAACGCCGCGGGCCGCTTCTCCAGGAAGGCGCCCGTGCCCTCCTGCATGTCCTGGGTGGCGGCCAGCAGGCCGAACATGGCGGCTTCGTACTGGAGGCCCTGATCCTGGGGCATCTCGATGCCTTCGTTCACGCAGGCCAGGGCGCTGCGCAGGGCCAGGGGGCCCCGGGACAGGATGGTCTTCGCCAGCTTGGTGGCAGCGGCCTTGAGGTCCGCGGCGGGCACCACCC
>CAIMQW010000315.1 GCA_903843705.1 uncultured Holophagaceae bacterium
CTGGCCCAACGCTGCCAGCCGAGAAAGGGTCTATGGGGCGCTGCTGATGGAGCAACACGAAGCCTGGGTCGGGACCACCTGGCTGAAGATGCAGGGGGCCTCGTGACCAACCCCCCCCAGACGCCCGAAGCGCCGCGGGGTAGCGGCTGTGGTCGGGCTCCGCCCTCCCTCCGCCGCTACCCCGCAGAATCGTCATCAACCACCTACCGGAACGAACTTACAGAAAAAGATGGACACAACTACATACTCGTTGCCGCCGGTGCGGGGGCTGGCGGGAACCACAAAGGGCACGGCGGGCAGGGCGAGCTTCATGATGACGGTGGTGATCTCACCGGGGTGCATCTTGACGGTCTCCTTCCAGCCGAGCTCGGTGGCCTCGGGGCCGCGGGCAGTGCCCACGAGGGTGGGCGTGGCGGCCGCGCCGATGGCGGTGGTGGTGCCGTAAGTCTGCCAATTGAAACCCTGGCGGGAGAGGATCTGCACGTTGGAGAGGTGGAAGTGGATGGGGTGCGTGTCACCGGTGAGGTTGGCGATCTGCCAGACCTCGGTGGCGTTGTTGGTGGACACCTCGGTGGGGATGGAGCCCGCAGGATCCTTGGGGTCGTAATAGGGGCGGCCGAAGTCACCGGCGGGGGTCTTGATGTTGGTGCCGAGCATCTGGATGAGGCGGTTGTAGGCGTCCACGGCCTCGTTCAGGGTCAGCTGGCGAACCACGATGCCCTTGCGGGTGGGGATGGGCAGGGGCGCGGTGGTGATGGAAGCCCAGCTCAGGTTCGTGGCGGTGGCCACGGGGCCGGCCAGGGGGGGATCGATCTTCGCGTCACTCACGCTGGCCAGGGCCGTGGTGGGGGTGATCTTGAACGCGGGGTCCTTGGCGATGGTCTTGGCGTCCAGCTTCACTTCGAAGCGCATCAGGATGGAGGTGTCGCCGATGAACGTGGGGCTGGGGTAGTCGTTCTCAGGAGCCCCATTTGGGTAAGGGCCAGGGGCATTGTTGTAGAGGATGTACTTCTTGCCCCCCTTGCCGTTGAGGTCGAGGATCAGGTCCAGGCGCTCGGCGGGGGCCACGATGAGGCTGCCACCGGGGGCCGCGGGGTTCACATAGCGGCCACCCGCAGCGTCCACCAGGGTGGTCAGGTTGGCCTGGGCCACGACAACGGGCTTGGCCAGGAAGCCGCCCTCGGTGCCGATGACGGTCCAGGCGGGGCCGGGCTTGGTGAAGTCAGGGACGCCTTGGCCGTTGTCTTCGTAGAGGGCCAGATTCAGCACCCGGGCATTGCAGGCATTGAGGACGCGCAGGCGGTAGCGGCGGGGGTCCACGGTGGCCTTGGGGTAGGCGGCGCCGTTCACCAGCATGGTGTCCCCGAAGGCCTCGGGCACCACGGACACGCCAGGGGCGGTGCTGGTGTTCCACAGGTTCGCATCGTATTCGTAGGGGTACCAGAGGTCTCCCACATTCTTGGCAGAGCCCGGGAACGGGCGGCTGGGGTCAGGCACGTTGCCGTTTTGGAAGATCTTGTCCTGGAAGACCAGGGGCAGCTCGCGGCCGCCGTTCTCCACGAAGGCGGGCAGCCCGAAGTCACGCACCAGGGCCGCCTCGTAGGTGTCCCGGAGGAGGTAGGCGGAGGCGATGCCGGCATAGGCATTGAGACGGGTGATGCCCATGGCGTGGTCGTGGTACCACATCATGCGGGCGCTCTGGTTGTTGGGGTAGTAGTACTCGGCCTCGTTCTTGGGCACGGTGCCTGCGGCGGTCTCGAGGGGACGCAGCACCTTGTTGTTGAGGAAGCTCACGCCCTGGTGGCCCTGGTCATCCCAGAAGCTGAAGGGGCCGCCGTCGCTGGTCCAGGGCACCTGCCCGCCGTGGAGGTGGGTGGCGGTGCGGTTCTGCTGCACGGAGGAGTCCGCGCCCTGGATGCTGCTGTCCACCGGGAGGATGTGGGCGTTGGGCAGGTTGTTACGGAAGGTGATCTGGGTGGGGACACCCTTCTGGGCGATGATGATGCCACCCAGGTGCTTCTGGAGGGGGATGGTGCCCACAGCCACACCCAAGGCCCGGGTGGGGTTGTAGCCCCAGAGGGTGGTGGGGGGCAGGCTCGGGTGGAGCTGATCCGTGTACTGGTTGATGTCGATGGTGTAGTGGTTGGCCACCAGCTTGCTGCCCGTGAAGGTGCGGGTGCCGTCCGGCAGGGCCACGGGAATGAGCCCGGGAGCCCGGAGCTCGGTCAGGAACTTGGTCAGCGTCGGACTGGACTGCCAAGTGGGGACAGGGGGCGCCACAAAGCCCTGGGCGACGAGGCTCTGACCCGAGGCCAAGAGGATCGCGGCCAGGCCGAGGAAGGGAAGGCCGGACCGGTGGGACCGGGGGCGAGAAAAAGGGTTCCTTTCCATTTCAGGTGGGTAGACCGTAGCTGAGTTTGCCTGCCAACAGGTAGGCGATGGTGATGAGGTTGCGGGTGGTGCTGTAGCCCCGGGCTTTTCCTTTGGCGGCCTGGAGGATGGAGTTGAGGCCTTCGGC
>CAIMQW010000316.1 GCA_903843705.1 uncultured Holophagaceae bacterium
AGAGGTCCACGTAGTTCTGTACGTGTTCGGGCACCTTGTGGGCCTCGGGCTGTTCCGAATTGTTGGCGGGCACCACGTCGTTCCAGGGCAGCTTGCAGAAGCCGTTGAGGCCGAACCAGGTGCGGAACAGGGGGAAGTAGTAGAGGGCCTCGGCCTTGTCCTCGAACGTGGGCAGCTGCTTGTTGACCATGTCCATGAAGATCAGCCAGGCCTCGTCGTGCTGGGGGCCCTTGTTGGTGAGGGCGTAGCCGCCCTGCTGGGCCAGGGACTCCTTGGACATGTACTGGGAGTACTCGAGGCCCTTGTTCTCCATGCCGATGTCGTTGATGAGCTGGGGATCGCCCCAGCCGTTCCGGATGAAGTGCTCCTTCATCTTCTTCACGCCCAGGCCGGCGATCTTGCCGAAGCCTTCGCCCCGGGCCATCTGGTGCATCATCTCCAGGTCTGCCGCGGCGTTGCCCCAGGTGAGGTCCAGGCCGCCGGTGCGCTCCAGGTTCAGGATGCCCCGCTGGTAGCACTCCATGATGAAGGCCGTGAGGGTGCCATAGGTGATGGTGCAGATGCCGTAGGTGTCGCAGTAGAAGTTCAGCTCGAGCAGGGCGTCGGGATCGAAGACGCCGCAGTTGGAGCCCAGGCCCGCGGCGTTCTCGTACTCAGGGCCGTCCACGGTGACCATGTGGCCCTGGTAGGGGCCGGTCTTCAGCACCACGCCGTCCGCGCCCTTGGCGCAGGCCATGGAGCAGCCGTACCAGCAGCCGTCCACGGTGGCCTGGGTGCAGCGCTGCTGCCAGTAGCTGGAGTCGATCTTGTGGGTGTCGGGATGGGAGCCGAACTGGAAGTTGTGGACCGGCAGCAGGTCGTAGGCGTTCATGATCTCGACGATGTGGGCCGTGCCGTTGCGGCGCATCATGCACTGCTGGGGATCCTGCTCGCGGATCTCCTTGTGATACTTTACGCCGGTCTTGGCGATGGTCTCGGGATCGGCGGGGTGGTTCAGGTCGCCGGCGACCTTGGGACCGCGCACCACCAGGGCCCGGATGTGCTTGTTTCGGAACACGGTGCCGATGCCGCCGCGGCCCGCCTGCTTGAAGCGCACACAGCCGCGCCGCCGGTCGTAGAAGGAGAAGTTCAGCATGCCGATGAGGCTGTGCTCGGCGGCGGCGCCGGAGGTCACCACGGAGACGTTCGGCAGGTCCGCCTCGTTCTCGGCGTAGAGGTGGGTCAGCAGCTCGCCCAGCACGTGGCTGTCCACGGGACCGGCGGGAGCCTCCTCGACGCGGATGATGCCCTTCACACCGTCGATGAACAGGATGACGTCGCGGTCGGCCTTGCCCTGCAACTCCAGGGCGTCGAAGCCCGAGAACTTGAGCAGGGGGCCGAAGAAGCCGCCCACGTTGGAGTCGATGGGGATGTCGGTCTGGGGCGAGAGGCTCACCACCAGCGACTTGCCCGTGCCCGCGTACTGGGTCATGCCGCACACGGGGCCGGGGCTGATGATGATCTCATTCTCGGGGTCGTTCCAGCGGGTGGCGGGCTTCACCGCGTTCCAGAGGTGGTAGAGGCCGAAGCCGCGGCCGCCGATGAAGACGTCCTTCATCTGCTGGGTGACGGGCTTCTCCGTGACCTCCAGGGTGGCCACGTTCACGTAGAGGGTGCGGTTGTTGTAGCCCTTGTCCGGCAGGCTGGGCGTGTAGGCCAGCTCTTTCAGCACCGTGCGGCCAGCCTTGAAGGCCTCGAGGCCGTCGAGGTACTCCGTTCGCTTGGTGTAGTCGATGGGCATCACTTTGCTAGGATCGAAGACGAGCTGGCTCATGGCGAAATCCTTCAGATGATCCGGGGGGCCGGCTCAGGGACTTCCACGATGGAGAGGGCGCCGTGGGGGCAGACCTTCACGCAGATGCCGCAGGAAGTGCACTTGTGGGGGGTGATCCAGTCGGAGTTCCGCATGAAGGCGTCCTTCTCGCAGAAGCCGATGCACATGTAACAGCCCACGCAGATCTTCTTGTCGATCATGACGACGCCCAGCTTGTTGCGCTTCAGGGCCTCGGTCGGGCAGACCACCACGCAGTCGCCGCACTGGTCGCAGAGCACCGCATGGCCGCCACCCTCTTCGTAGGCCTTGATCTGCAGGGCGGCCTGGGCGGGATCGTCCACCTTGAAGACCCGGACGGCGCATTCCATCTCGCACTCGTGGGCGCAGTCGCGGCCCGCGTTGCACTTGGCGAAGTCGATGACGAGCTGTTTCATGGCGCGAGCGCCTCCGGCGGGGTCAGGGGAAAACATGCATAGGGCGTGCCCCACGCCCTTCAGTGAGGCTAGTCCCCGGCCCTGGCGCCCGCAACGGGGCCCCGGTCACGTTTGGGCGGCATCGCCCCCGTGGTGACCCTTCCGGACCACGTGGACGGCGGTGGCCTTGAAGGCCGCCACCACAGGCCGCCCCGGTGCGAGGGCCAGTTCCGTCAAGGATTGGGGCGTGACCCAGGTGGAGAGGTCAAAGCCGCAGTCCAGCTCCACCCGGTGAAAGGGACCCCAGGGGATGACCTTGGTCACAGTCCCCGCCAGCTGGTTCCGGGCGCTGCTCGTCTTGTCGGTATGTAAAGACAGGGTCACGTGCTCAGGCCGGATGCCCACCAGGATCGGGTCGCCCACTTCGGCCTCCCCCACGGCGATGATCTCGTGGCCACCCAGGGCCAGGGTGAGGAGGCCTTCGGTGGTGGTGGCCACCCGGCACTGGAGCAGGGTCTCCATGCCCACGAAGACCGCCACGAAGGGGTCCTCGGGGTGGTTCATGACCTGCTGGAGGGCCCCTTCCTGGAGGATGCGCCCGCCCTTCATCACCGCCAGGCGGTTCGCCAGGCGCGAGGCCTCGGCCTGGTCGTGGGTGGCCAGGAGGGCCGAGGTGCCGGTGTCCGCCAGGATGCGGCCCAGGTCCTCCAGCAGCCCCCCCCGGGTGGGAGGATCCAGGGCGGAGAAGGGCTCGTCCAGCAGGAGCAGCTCAGGGCGGAGGGCGAAGGCCCGGGCCAGGGCCGTGCGCTGGGCCTCGCCGCCGGAGAGGTGGCGGGCGGAGCGGTCCAGGAGCCCGCCGATGCCGAACTGGGCCGCAGTCGCCGCCACCCGCTGCTCGCGTTCCTCGGCCCCCACCCCATGGAGCCGCAGCCCCGCCGCGATGTTCTCGCGCACCGTGGTGTCGAATAGGAGGGGGTCCTGGAACACCATGGTCACCCGGCGGCGGTAGGCCTGCCGTCGGGCCTCGGTGTCCAGGGCCTCGCCGTGGTAGGCCAGGGTGCCCGCGGCCGGCTTCAGGAGGGCGGCCAGGGTCAGCAGCAGGGTGGACTTGCCCGCGCCGTTGGGGCCGATGAGGGCTAGAACTTCGCCCTGGCCGACCCGGAGGCTCGGGATGTCGAGCACCGGCGTGCGGTCGCGGTGGACGACGAGCTCCAGGACCTCCAGCAGCGGGGCCCTCACCGGGGCCGCCGGCTCTGCTGCAGGTGGGTGAGCAGCGCGTTCACGGAGAAGGCCAGGATCAGCAGGAGGAAGCTGAGGGCGAAGGCCACCTCGAAGTTGCCCCGGCTGGTCTCCATTACCGTGGCGGTGGTGAGCACGCGGGTGCTGCCCTTGAGGTTGCCGCCCACCATGATGGAGGCGCCGACCTCCGAGATGACGCCCCCGAAGCCGGCCATGACCGCCGCCAGCAGGGGCAGCCGGGCCTCCCGCAGCAGCAGCCAGACCAGCTGCGGGCGGGTGGCGCCCAGGGACAGGATCTGCAGCCGCAGCTCCGGCGGCAGGTGCTGGAGGGCGGCGAGGCCGAGCCCCGCGATGATGGGCGTGGCGATGACCGCCTGGGCCAGGATGATGGCCGCAGGGGTGTAGAGGATGCCCAGGAAGCCGAGCGGGCCATTGCGCCACAGCAGCACGGTGACGAAGAGGCCCACCACCACCGGCGGCAGGCCCATGCCGGTGTTCATGAGCGCGATGACCAGCCGCTTGCCCGGGAACTCATTGAGCGCCACCGCCACCGCCGCGGACATGCCCAGCACGACGCTGATGAGGGTGGCGAGTCCCGATACCTTGAGGGAGAGCAGGGTGATCCCGAGCACCTCGGGATCGAGGCCCACCAGCAGCTCCAGGGCCTTGCGGAGGCCATCCCAGATCAGGTCCATGCCGCAACTCTACCGGACCCGGGGGACATGTTACTCCTCGGCAAGGAAAGGGAAGGCCAGGTCAGTGGGTGGCGTGAAGCTCTCCTTGATGGTGCGGGGGGAGGTCCAGCGGATCAGGTTCAGGAAGCTGCCGGCCTTGTCGTTGGTGCCCGAGGCCCGGGCGCCGCCGAAGGGCTGGTGGCCGACCACGGCCCCTGTGGGCTTGTCGTTGATGTAGAAGTTCCCGGCGGCGTTGGCCAGGGCCGCGGTGAGCTGGTTGATGACGTAGCGGTCCCGGGCGAAGATGGCGCCGGTGAGGGCGTAGGGCGAGGTCCCATCGAGGAGCTTCAGCGTCTCCTTCAGCCGGTCGTCTTCGTAGACGAAGAGCGTGACCACCGGCGCGAAGATCTCCTCCTGCATGGTCACGAACTTGGGGTTCGTGGTGCGGATGAGGGTGGGCTCGATGAAGTAGCCCACGGACTTGTCCCCGTGGCCGCCCCAGAGGATCTCGGCCTCGGGCGAGGTCTTGACCCGCTCAAGATAGCCCATGGTGTTGTCGAAGGCCTTCTCGTCGATGACGGCGTTGAAGAAGTTGCGGAAGTCGCGCACGTCGCCCATGCGGATCTGGCCCAGGAGCTCCTTTAGGCGGGCCTCCAGCGCGGGCCAGCGGGAGGTGGGCACATAGACCCGGGAGCAGGCGGAGCACTTCTGGCCCTGGTACTCGAACCCGGCCCGCACGATGGCGGCGGCGGTCTCGTTCACGTCCCCCGAGGCGTGCATGAAGACGAAGTCCTTGCCGCCGGTCTCACCCACGATGCGGGGGTAGCTGCGGTAGCGCTCCAGGTTGCCGCTGATGGTCTTCCACATGCTGTTGAAAACCCCAGTCGAGCCCGTGAAGTGCAGCCCGGCGAAGTTGGGGTCCTCCAGCACGATCTTCCCGATGAGCGGGCCCGGGCCCGGGATGAAGTTGATGACGCCGTCCGGCAGGCCGGCCTCCTTGAAGAGCTGCATGAGGTAGTAGTTCGACAGCACGGCGGTGGAGGCCGGCTTCCACACCACGGTGTTGCCCATGATGGCCGGGGCCGTGGCCAGGTTGGCGCCGATGGCCGTGAAGTTGAAGGGCGTCACCGCGAAGACGAAGCCCTCCAGTGCCCGGTAGTGCACCCGGTTCCACACGTGGGGATCCGAGATGGGCTGCTGGCGGTAGATATCTTCCATGAACTTGGCGTTGTAGCGGAAGAAGTCCGCGGTCTCGCAGGTGCTGTCGATCTCCGCCTGGAAGGCGCTCTTGGACTGTCCCAGCATCGTGGCTGCGTTCAGGATGTAGCGGTACTTGGTCGAGATCAGGCTGGCCATCTTGTGGAAGATGGCGGCGCGGTCTTCCCAGGGCGTGGCCTCCCAGGCCTTCTTGGCGGCCAGGGCCGCGTCGATGGCCAGCCGCACCTCGGCCTCTCCAGCCTCGTGGAAGGTGGCCAGGACGTGCTGGTGGTCATGGGGGCAGACGGCCCGATCAACTCGGCCGGTGCGCACTTCCTGGCCGCCGATGATGAGTGGGATCTCCAGCTCCAGGGCATATTGGCGCGCCAGCTCCGCCTTCAGGAGGGCGCGCTCTCTCGACCCCGGGGCATAGGGGAGGATGGGCTCGTTGTGCGACTCGGGCAGGCTGAAGATGGCATTCGACATGGGGTGTTGCCTCCGGCCGGCCTCCTATTCCGGGAGCCCGGCATCAGCAAAGAATAAAGGCGAACCATAGAGCGCGATTCCGAAATCTTTGATTCGCGTCTGGACAGCTTTCGAGACCATGAAGTCGGCGAAGGCCCGCCCTCCGGCGGTGTTCACCTTGGGGAAGCGAGCGCCGTTCACCTCGATGACGTGGTAGACGTTGCGCAGGGCGGGATCCCCCTCGTGGAGGATGGGCAGGCCGAGCTTCTTCCTCAGGGCCAGGTAGGTGCCACGGTCGGCCAGGGTGTAGGCCTTCTTCTCGGCAGCGATGGCCAGGGTCTGGCCCATGCCCTGGCCGGTCTGTTGGTACCAGGCCTTGCCCTCGGGCGCGAGGCCCGCGGCCTTCCACAGTTTCATCTCCTGGGCGTGGGTGCCGGAGTTGTCGCCCCGGGACAGGAACAGGGAGCCCGTGGCGGCGATGCGCTGGAAGCAGGCCACAGCACCCAGCTTGGCCAGCCCCGCGGGATCCGCTGCGGGTCCCACCAGGATGAAGTCGTTGTGCATTACCAGGCGGCGGTTCACCCCGGCCCCGTCGGTCATCAGGCCCTTCTCGGCGTCGGGAGAGTGCACCAGAAGTACGTCCGCCTCACCGCGCTTGCCCATGGCGATGGCTTGGCCCGAGCCCACCGCGATGGTCTTCACCGCGTAGCCCGTCTCCCTCTCGAAGGCGGGCACCAGCTCGTCCAGCAGGCCCGAGTCCTGGGTGCTGGTGGTGGTGGCGAGGATGACGACCTTCTGCACCGGCGGCGCGGCGGAAAGCAGGGCGGGGCAGAGGGCCGTGGCAAGGGTCAGGCCCAGGCGAAGACAGGCAGATCGGGTCATGACGTCCTCCGGAACGGTGATCACGGAAGGATATAACGGTTCCCGGGACGTGTGTGGGTCGGTCCCGCGCAGACTCAGACCAGCAGTCGCTTCCGGAATGCGCTCACGTCGGCCTCGATGGCGGCGGAGGCCTTGGCCTGGATCTCCCGGAAGCGGGCTAGGGCTTCCTGGCCCAGGGGCGTGATCTGGGAGCCGCCGCCCTGGTGGCCGCCCTTGGCCGCCAGGATCACCGGGGCGCGGAAGCACTTGTTCATCTCATCGACCATCAGCCAAGCCTTGCGATAGCTCAGGCCCAGCTCCCGGGCCGCCGCCGAGATGCTGCCGCTGCGTCCGATGGCCTCCAGCAGGTCGGCCTTGCCCTGGCCGATGGCGATGTCGTCCCCCACGGCGATGCGGATGCGGATCGTGACGGTGGAGGTGGGCATGGCGGACCTCGAGGGCATCCCATTTCAGCACAGGGCGGCCCGGTCTGTTAAAACGGGAGCATGGATTCCACGCATGCGGGCCCTCCGGAGCGGTCCCCCCTGGGGGCGCTGCTCTTCCCGGTGGCGCCGAGGTCCTTCTCCTGGGCGCGGCCCGTGCAGCTGCTGCTGCGGAGCCTGCACCTCTGCGCCATGGCCCTGGTGGTGGGTGCCCTTCCCTTCGGGGCGGATTACCGGACCCTGCGCGGTGCCATCCTCGCCACGGTGCTCACGGGCGTCCTGCTCTTTGCCATCGACCTGGCCAAGGACGCGGCCATCCTCGTCCAGGGCAGCGGGGTGGCGGTGCTGATGAAACTTGGCCTGCTGGGCCTGGGCTGCCTCCTGCCCGCCCAGCGTCTACCCTGGTATCTGGCGGCCACCTTCGTGGCCTCCGTCGGCGCCCACATGCCCGGGTCCTGGCGGCACTTCTCCTTCTGGACCTGGCAGGTTGTGAGGTATCCCGACTGATGGCCACGCCTGCGGAAGCCCTGCAGCTCATTCTCGATCGGGTGATTCCCCTCCCGCCGGTCCGGTTGCCGCTCAGCGAGGCCCTGGGTCTGGCCGTGGCGGAGGAGTTGCGCTCTACGGCCCAGGTGCCGCCCTTCACCAACTCCGCCATGGACGGCTACGCCCTGCGGGCGGCGGACCTCGCCACGGCCACCCTCGCCGCCCCCGTGCGCCTGCGGGTGCTGGGCGACCTGGCGGCGGGTGCCATCCCCACCTGCGCCGTGGGACCGGGAGAGGCCCTGCGGATCATGACCGGCGCGCCCCTGCCCGAAGGGGCGGACACCGTGGTGCCGGTGGAGGAGACGGTTCGCGGCGAGGGCTGGGTGGACGTGCTGCACCTGCTCCGCCCGGGGCTCCACATCCGCCACGCGGGCGAGGACCTGCAGCTGGGTCAACGGCTGGTGGCTGCCGGCCATCGGCTGCGGCCGGGCGACATCGGGGCCCTGGCCGCGGCGGGCCTGGCCGTGCTGCCCTGCCATCCCCGGGCGCGGGTGGCGGTGCTCACCACCGGGGATGAGCTGGTGGATGTCTCCGAACAGCCCGGTCCCGGCCGCATCCGCGATGCCAACATCCACGCCCTCTGTGCCCAGGTGGCGGCCAGCGGTGCGCAGCCCCTCCCCTTCCCGCGCGTGCCCGACGAGCCCGGTACGCTGCTGCGGGTGCTGGAGGAGGCCGCGGGGGCCGACATGATCCTCACCACCGGCGGCATCTCTGTGGGTGACTACGACTTCATGAAGCGCATGCTGGAGGAGCTGGGCGCCACGCGGGTCTTCTGGAAGGTGTCGCAGAAGCCCGGCGGGCCGCTGGGCTTCTGGATGTTGGACACCAAGCCGATCTTCGGGATTCCTGGCAACCCCGTGGCCGCGATGCTCATGTTCGAGGAGTATGTGCGACCCGCCTTGCGGCAGCTCATGGGCTTCGCGAAGCGCCACCGGCCGGTGGCTGAGGCGGAGTTCGAAGGCGGCTGGTCCGGCAAGGCCGGCGACGGCCGCACCACCTTCCTCCGGGTGGTGGCCCGGCGGGAGGAAGGCCGCCTCAAGGCCCGCCTCACAGGCCCCCAGGGCTCCGCCATCCTGTCCTCCATGCTCGTGGCCAACGCCCTGGCGGTGATCCCTGCGGGCGTCGATCGCATCGAACCCGGCGGCCCCGTGACCCTGCACCTCACAGAAGAGAACGAAGACCACTGACCTCAGGCTGGCCCGTCGAGCTCAGCAAGCATCTGGCGGGCGACTTCGAGGAGGGGTGGGATCTCGTTCTGGACCATGTCCCAGACGATGGTGTCGTCCAGGGTGAAGTAGGCGTGGGCCAGCACGTCCCGGAAGCCCACGATGCGCGACCAGGGGATCTGGGGGTGGCGGGCTTTGAAGGATTCCGGCAGGCGCCGCACGGCGTCGCCGATGACCTTCAGGTTGTGGAGCACCGCGTCCCGGGTGCGCCAGTCGTCCGTAAAGGTGTCGAAATCCACCTTCGCCACCAGCAGGCGGATCTTTTCGCCGCCCGCGTCGATGTCCTGGAGATAGAGGCCGGGGTCACGCGACATCGAGCAGCTCCGCGAGGACACGATCCCGGATGCGGGGCTTGAGGCCGGTGGTGGTGACCAGGTCCACCTTACGCCCCAGCAGCGCTTCCAGTTCTTCCTTCAGCCCCATATAGCGGGCGAAGGTGGGATCCCCGAGGAAGCCCACGAGCAGGTCCACGTCACTGTGGGGGCCCTCTTCGTCCCGGGCCACGGAACCGAAGAGGCCCAGGGAGGTGATGCCATAGCGCGCCTGCAGCTCGGGCAGCCTCTCCCTCAGCTTGTCCATGACCACCGTTCGGATCACCGGGTCCTCCAACCGCAGTATACAAGGCCGCCGCCCGGCCTCCCGGAGAAGGGCGGCGCCGGCGGCTTCTGGCACACTGGGCGGATCCCGAGGTGTGCATGAGCCAGGAACCGACTTTCCGTGAGAAGTATGCCTTCCCCGCCAGCTACTGGAACGCCAACCTGACGGAGCTGTTCGAGCGGGCGGCCTACTACTCCATGGCCAGCTTCATCGTCATCTATCTGGCCCGCCTGGGCCTGGGGGACTACTGGCCCAGCACGCTGAACGGCGTGCTCTGGTTCCTGGTCTACTTCCTGCCCATCCTCAGCGGCACCATCGCCGACCAGATCGGCTTCCGCCGCAGCCTGCTCATCGCCTGCGTCTTGCTGGTGTGCGGCTACTTCCTCATGGGCTACCCCGTATGGTTCGGCGGCCAGACCCTGGCCCTGCAGGCCGGCAAGGAGGTCACCGCCGGGGCAGGGGTGATGGTGCCTGTGGCCGCGGCCATCGTGCTCATTGGCATCGGCGGATCCTTCGTGAAGCCCTGCATTGCCGGCACCGTCCAGCGCACCCACCTGGGCAAGGCCACCCTGGCCTTCGCCATCTTCTACATGGTCATCAACCTGGGCAGCGTGTTCGGCCGCCTCACGGCCTTCTTCGTGCGCACCAAACTGGGCAAGCTCGACACCATCTTCATCGTGTCCATGGTGGCGGCGGTCCTGGCCTTCCTGGTGGTGCTGCTCCGCTACCGGGATCCCGACACCACCGGTGAGTCGGCCAAGCCGAAGCGCACCATCCCCGAGGTGCTGCTCGGCATGGTCAAGGTGCTGGGCAGTGGCCGCTTCGCCATGTTCCTGGTAGTGAGCAGCGGCTTCTACTTCATCTACAACCAGGTCTACAACGTACTGCCCCTCTACGTGAAGAAGACCGTGGAGCTGAGCCCCGCCATGGACCTCTACACCATGGCCAACCCCATCACCATCGTGCTATTCCAGCTGCTCATCACGAAGCTCTTCGGCAAGCTGCCCCCCATCAAGTCCATCATCATCGGCACCGTCATCATCGGCCTGGCCATGCTGATCAATGTGGCGCCCCTTTATATGGCGGGGGGCGTGACCCTGCGCGTGTGGCTGCCTCTGGGCAGCCTCTTCGTCGTCATGACCGTGGCCCTCATCGCCTTCGGTGAGCTGTTCGCCTCCAGCCGCCTCTACGAGTACATCGGTTCTCTGGCGCCCAAG
>CAIMQW010000317.1 GCA_903843705.1 uncultured Holophagaceae bacterium
GGACGGCGGCCTCACCCGCTCGGGCCTCCCCGCTGGAACCCTCGACTTCATGGCCCCGGAGGTGCTGATCGGCGCCGGGCCCCTGGACTTCCGGGTGGATGTCTACGCCCTGGGCGCCACCGCCTACGCCCTGCTATCCGGCCAGCCGCCGTTCCGGTCCACCATGCACCTGGGGCCCGATGCCACCACCTCCCGGCTGCCCACGGGCCCCAACGAAGGCACGCTGCTGCTGCGGCGCATCCTGGAGGAGGACCCGGCCCCCCTGAAGGACACGCCCCGGGACCTGCAGGTGATTGTCGCCAAGGCCATGGAGAAGACTCCAGCGGAGCGCTACAGCAGCGCCGAGGCCTTCGCCGAGGACCTGGTCCGCTTCCAGCACGGTGAGCCCATCCAGGCCCGGCGGGCCACCACCTTTGACCGGCTGCTCAAGTGGAGCCGCCGCAACCCCACCGCCGCCCGGGCCTCCGTGGCCGCCACCTTTGCCGTGGTCCTGGGCCTAGGCTTCGGCATCCGGACCACGCGCCAGGCCGCCCACCAGTCCCTGGAGGCCGCCCGCCTCGGCGCCGAGGCCGTCGCCATGGAGGAGCTGATCCGCTCGGAGCACCTCCTGCCGGCTCATGACCTGCGCCCGGCCTATGCCCGAATCCGCGCCACGCTCGCCCGCCTGCCTGCCCACGCCGCCATCGCCCCGGGTCCCGCCGCCTTCGTCCAGGGCAGGGGAATGCAGCTGCTGGGGCAGACCGAGGAAGCCCGCGTCGCCCTCACCCGAGCCTGGGAGCTGGGCTTCCGGGCTCCCACAGTGGCCCGCGCCCTGGGCGAAGCCGAGGGGCAACGCTACGCCGAGGAGCTGGCCCTGCTGCCAAGCATCGATGATCCGGCCTTGCGACAGGCCCGCGTCCAGGCCCTCCAGGCCCGCTACCGCGACCCCGCCCTGGCTCGCCTCCGCGCCGCCGCACCCAACGACCCCACGGTCCACCCGCTGCTGGCGGCCCGCATGGCGCTGGTGGAGGAGCGCTACCAGGACGCAGCCCGGCTGGCCAACGAGGCGAGCCAGGTCCCGGACCGGGCCGCCGAGGCCGCGGAGCTTGAGGGCCGAGCCTGGCTCGCCTCGGGCACCGCCACCTTCGAGCGGGGCCAGCTGGCCGAGGGGTCCCGCGAACTGCAGGATGCGGCGGCGGCCTTCCGTCGCGCTGGCGGCATCGCCCGCAGCGGCCAGACCCCCCGCCTCCTCCTGATCGAGGCCGAGCTGCGCATCGCCAAGATCGCCATGCTGCAGAGCGGCCCGAAGCTGGAGCGCCTCGCGGCTGCAGACAGCGCCCTCCGCGAGGCCGCCCTCCTGGTCCCCGACAGCCCCGACGTCCTCACAGCCAGCGCCGAGCTCGAGTCCGAGCGGGGCCGACTGCTCCGCATGCTCGGCAAGGACTCTTCCCAGGCCCTTGCGGCCGCCCTGGAGCAGGCCCGACGCGCCGCCGCCACCGCCCCGGACCCGCGCCGCGCCCTGGAGCGCCTCGCCTGGGCCTGCGCCAACGCCGGGGACGAGCTCGCCGACGGTGGCACCCGGGACCCCGGACAGCTCTGGGCCGAGGGACTCGCCGCCGCGGCCCGGGCCCGGAGCCTCTCTCCGGATTCGAGCAGCCCACTCACCCTTGAGACCCAGATGCTGCTGCGCCGGGCGGACCGGCAGAGCGAGCGGGGCGGCAACGGCCTCGCCGATGCCGAGCAGGCGGCCGCCAACGCCCGACGCCTGATGGAGATCGGCGACCGCCCGCTGGTGGCGCGCAGCCTGGCCGCCCAGGCCCTTCGCGCCATCGGACTCTGCCGCCTCCAGGCCGGGGGTGATCCCGGCCCGGACTTCGCCGGGGCGAACGCCATGGCCCGGGAGGTCATCGAGCGCTCCAAGGCCAACACCTCGTCCCTGGCCTGGGGCATCTACATCGCCGCCGCCCAGGTGGAGGCGGATCTGGCCGAGGGGCGAGCCCCCACCCAGACCCTGACACTGGGCACAGGCTGGGCCGAGCAGCTGCTGGCCCAGCAAAAGGGCAACCTCATGGTTAGCGGTCAGGTGGGGGAGTGGACCGTCTGGCGGGCCCGGGCCGAGGCGCTCGCGGGGCGCGATCCGCAGCCTCTGCTGGCGAAGGCCGAGCAGTTGCTCCTCCCGGCGGCGCGCTCCGGCCAAGTAACCCCCCTGCTCTGGCAGCGCCTGGCGGAAGCCTCCCTCGTGCGGGCCCAGTGGCTACGCGCCCACGGCGGCGACCACCGAACGGCGCTCGCCACGGCCCTGGACTGCGCCCGCCGGCTGCAGCAGGGTGATCCCACCTCCTGCGAGGGCCCCCTGCTCGAGGGGCGAGTCCTGCTAGAGCGGACTCCGCCGGAACCCGCCCGCGCCCTCGTCCTGGCAGAACAGGCCGTCAAGCTGAACCCCCGGAACGCCCCGGGCTGGCTGCTCCTCGCCCGCGCCCGGCAGGCCTCGGGCCAGGGTGCCGAGGCCCGCGCGGCCCTGGCCAAGGCCTCGACCCTCCTTCCCCGACTGGCGGGCCTGGCCGAGCTCCGGGCAGCTCTCAATCACTGAATAATCCGTCTTGAGATCTGGCTGATGCCGGTAGGATGCTCAAAACCCAATCC
This sequence comes from uncultured Holophagaceae bacterium, assembly GCA_903843705.1. Lineage (GTDB taxonomy): Bacteria > Acidobacteriota > Holophagae > Holophagales > Holophagaceae > Geothrix. The sequence goes on from CAIMQW010000317.1 coordinate 2,623, forward strand.
AAGCTGAGTTGGACCTCCGCCTGTTGCTGGAGTTCGAACGGAGGTATCTCGCATGAGTCTGCTGCTGCCGCCGCTGGACGGCCGGATCGACCTGAAGAGCCTCCTGGGCGAGGGGGGCATGGGGCAGGTGCACCGGGCCTGGGACGCCTCTCTGGAGCGGGCCGTGGCCGTCAAGTTCGTCCGCGGCAGCGACC
>CAIMQW010000318.1 GCA_903843705.1 uncultured Holophagaceae bacterium
CAAGGCCCACTTCGTGGTGCCGGACGAGGAGGCCTTCAAGGCCAAGCTGGGCGAGGTCACCATGCCCAACTTCTACGCCGTGATCCGGGAGGCCATGAAGCTGTCGGGCCTTCCCGAGGACGGCCTCGACTACCTGGCCATCCTGCACTTCAAGAAGAGCGCCCACGATGCGGTACTGGCGGAACTGGGCCTGCGGGCCGATCAGAGCACCTACCTCGACGACTACGGCCACCTCGGTCAGAACGACCAGGTAATCTCCCTTGAACTCGGGCTGCGGGACGGCAAGATCAAGGATGGGTCCCGCCTCGTGTTCGTAGGTGCGGGTCTCGGCTTCGTCTGGGCCGCCACCGCCATCCAGTGGGGGCCCTATGCTGAGTGAGGCGTAACCATGGCAACGATCTGGGTCTTCAGCTTCCTGCTCCTGGGTGCGGTTGTCCTCGCCGTGGCGGTGGGGGGCTGGCTGGTCCTCAAGCGGCCCCTGGCCTTGCTGGCCTGGGGCACCCGGCGCTCCCTGGCCGCCTCTGGCCTGAAGAAGATCACCGTGCCGACCCCCGTCGGCCCCCAGACCGCCTTCGTGGGCGGTCTGGGTCCCCTACTGGTGCTGATCCACGGGGCTGGCGACCACGCGGGAACCTGGGCCGCGACCGCCAAGGACCTGGTGAAGGATCACACCCTCTTGATCCCCGACCTGGCCGGCCACGGCGAGAGCGCCCCGCTGGCAGGCCCCATCGAGGCCGCCCAGGTCTGTGCCGGCCTGGAGGCAGTGATCGCCAGCCAGGCCCAGGGCCGACCCGCGACACTCGTGGGCAACTCCCTGGGTGCCTGGATGGCCATGGTCCTGGCCAGGCGGAACCCCGAGGCTGTGGCGCGCGTCATCGCCGTCAACGGCGGCCCCCTGCTCGGCAGCAACACCAGTGTCCGGCTCCTACCCGCCAGCCGCCAGGAAGCCCGGGAGACCATGGCCCAGCTGCGGGATACCACCAGCCGAGTCATTCCCGATCACGTCCTGGATGACCTGGTGCGGACCGCCAAGACCGGCCCGCTCGCCCGGTTCGCCGCCACTGGCCTGAGCATGGGTGCCTGGGTGCTCACCGAGGAGCAGCTGCGGGAGCTCAGCCAGCCGGTGCGTCTGGTCTGGGGCGTCTCCGACCAGCTCATGCCCCTGGACTACGCCCAGCGCATGCTGGCGGTCCTGCCTGACGCCCGGCTCCTGCCCGTCGAGCGCTGCGGACACGTCCCCCAGATGGAGGCGCCAGCCCGCTTCCGGGCGGTCCTGCGGGAGGCCCTCGCGGACTGATCTCCGACACGTCCCCAGCCGACCTGTGGGAGAATCCCTGGGTCCGTCTTGGAGGTGCCGTTGGAACGCAACATGATCTTCGCCCTGGCAGGTGGCCTGGTGGCCGGCTTCCTCGCGGGCTATGCCGTGGCCGGTGGGTTCTCCTCCCAGGAGGTCGCCCCGGTCCCAACCACCTCGGCCCCGGTGGCTCTGGCGCCCTCTCTGGGGGGCGGAATGCCCGCCGCCGGTGCCATACCAACCGGCCCGACCTTACCCAGCGCCGAGGTGCAGGCCCGCATCTCCCGGGCCGAGGCGGCCGTCCTGGCCGATCCCAAGAATCACGATGCCTGGATCTCGCTGGGCAACGACTACTTCGACATCCACCAGGCCCAGAAGTCCGTCGACGCTTACGGCAAGGCCCTAGCCATCCAGCCCAACGACCCCAATGTCCTCACGGACCAGGGCGTGATGTTCCGCGAGCTACGGAAGTTCGACCAGGCCGTGGCCAACTTCCAGAAGGCCAGCAAGCTGGATCCCGCTCACGTACAGAGCCTCTTCAACCTCGGCGTGGTCTACAGCTCCGACCTCGCCAAGCCGGATGAGGCTGCCAAGGCCTGGAACCGCGTGATCGCCATGGCGCCCAACAGCGAGCAGGCTGGCCAAGCCCGGCAGATGCTGAGCACGTTGAAGAAGTAGGACCGGCCTCCGCGCCGGCGCCATGCTGGATCTGAATCGGCTTCCTTCCCCCCTCTGGATCCTGGGCACCGGGACTGGTGTGGGGAAGACCCATGTCTCGGCGCGCTTGGCCCGGGCCTGGGCGGCCTCAGGGCCTGTCACCTACCGCAAGCCCTTCCAGACTGGCGTGAGCGGCCCGGAGGATCCCGGCGCCGACGCTGCGGCCATCACGGGCCCCAACATTACGGCTGAAACCCACCTCCTGCTCCGCGCGCCGCTCTCCCCCCTGGCCGCCGCCCAGAAGGAGGCCAGGGTCCTGGATCTGGCTGCCGCCGGGGCCTGGTGCGCCCGCCACGTCCAGGGCCGCCTCCTGCTGGAAGGCGTGGGCGGGCTCATGGTGCCCCTGGCACCCAAGGTCCACTTCCTGGCCTGGGCCACGGAACTGAAGATCCCCTGCGTCCTGGTCGCCACCGGTGGCCTGGGCACCCTGAACCACACCCTGCTCAGCGCCGAAGCCCTCATGCTCCGCGGATGGCGCGTGGAGGCCATCCTGCTGAACCCCGGCGTAGAAGGAGCCAGCCCCGAAGTCGCCGCAGCGAATGCCGCCCTGCTGCGCGAGTTCCTGCCGGTGCCGGTCCACGTGCTCGCCTGAGCCTCCTACACTGTTGCCATGCCCACGCCCCTGCCCCCCGACTGGTCTGACCGCCTGGCCCTGGACCGGGCCCATGTCTGGCATCCCTTCACGCAGATGCAGATCCATGAGGCCGATCCGCCGGTGCCCGTGGTGGGCGGCGAGGGCTGCGACCTCCTGCTGGCCAACGGGGAGCGAGTGCTGGACGGCATCTCCAGCTGGTGGACCTGCCTCCACGGGCACGGCCATCCACGCCTGGTGGGCGCCCTGGAGCGGCAGGCCGGGAAGCTGGACCACGCGATGTTCGCCGGCTTCACCCACGAGCCAGCCCTGGAGCTAGTGGCCCGCCTGCGGCCCCGCCTGCCCGCCAACCTGACCCGCGCCTTCTTCTCGGACGATGGCAGCACCGCCGTCGAGGTGGCCCTCAAGATGGCCTTCCAGGCCCAGCACCAGCGCGGCGAGCAGGGCCGTGACCACTTCGGTGCACTGCGCGGCGGCTACCACGGCGACACCCTGGGTGCCGTGGGCGTGGGGGAGCTGGAGAACTTCATGACGGGCCTGTTTCGGCCCCTCCTGCTGGCCTGCGAGCGGCTGGATGTGCCCGAGGATCCGCGCCGGGAGCTGGCCCCCGACCTCACGGGCTGGGAGGCCCGCTTGGCCTCGGCCCGGGCAGACCTGACCGCCTTCTTCGCTGCCCACGGCAAGCGCCTAGCGGCCTTCATCGCCGAGCCCCTCATCCAATGCGCCGGGGGCATGCGCATGTGGCCGCCTGAGCTGCTGCAGGAGCTGCGCGCCCAGTGCGACGTCCACGGCGTTTACCTGATCCTTGACGAGGTGGCCACGGGCTTCGGCCGCACGGGCACCTTCCTGGCCTGCGAGCAGGCGGGAGTCGCGCCGGACCTGCTGTGCCTCTCCAAGGGCCTCACGGGCGGCACGCTGCCCCTGTCCATGACCTGGGCCACGGAGGAGATCTACCGCCACTTCTGGGGTACGCCCGCCTCAGATCGGGCCTTCCTCCACGGCCACAGCTACACCGCCAACCCCACGGCCTGCGCCGTGGCCTGCGCCAGCCTGGCCCTCTTCGACGACGAGCCCGTGCTGGCCCGGGCTCAGGCCCTGGGGGAGGCCATGCGGAGCGCCTTCGCCACCTTGGCCACCAATCCTGCCATCCGCCAGGCCCGAACCCTGGGCGCCATCGGCGCCTGCCGCCTGGTGGACCCCACCACGGGCGTGGCCCACCCCCCGGAGCAGCGCTTTGGCTGGCGCCTCCACCGCCGGGCCCTGGACCAGGGCCTGCTGGTGCGTCCCATCGGCGACTGCCTCTACCTGCTGCCACCCCTCAACACGCCCCCGGCCCGCCTGGCCGAAGCGGCGGAGACCCTGCTGCAGCTGCTGGACGCCTGAGGCCCATGTTCCCCTCCGGGTGTAGACTTCCCCCTCTCCCCGAGGTGCCCATGCGTCGAACCCTGCTCCTGACCCTCGCCTGCCTGCTCGGCGCCCTGCCCCTGTCTGCCCAGGCCGCGCCGCCGAGCCTGCGCACCTACTTTGCGGACGCCTCGAAGCTGAAGGAGGGCGGGGTGAAGGTCATCCCCATCCAGACCCCCAAGGGCCCCTTCAAGGTGTGGACCAAGCGTTTCGGCAACAACCCGCGCATCAAGGTGCTGCTGCTCCACGGCGGCCCCGGCGGCAGCCACGAGGCCTTTGAGTCCTTCGAGGGCTTCCTGCCCGCCGAGGGCATCGAGTTCATCTATTACGATCAGCTGGGCTCCGGCAACTCGGACCAGCCCAAGGACCGGGACCTGTGGACCACTGCGCGCTTTGTGGAAGAGGTCGAGCAGGTGCGCCTCGCCCTGGGCCTCAACAAGGACAACTTCTACCTGCTGGGCCATTCCTGGGGCGGCATCCTGGCGGCGGAGTACGCGCTGAAGTACGGCACGAACCTCAAAGGCCTAGTCATCTCGAACATGATGATGAGCATCCCGGACTACAACCGCTACGCCGACCAGGTACTGGCCAAGCAGATGGACCCGGCAGTGGTGAAGGAGATCAAAGCCCTGGAGGCCGCCGGGAAGTACGAGGATCCCCGCTACTTCGAGCTGCTGCTGCCCCACTACTATGCCAAGCACCTCTGCCGCCTGCCCGAGTGGCCCGACGCCATCAACCGCATGTTCGGCCGACTCAACAAGGACGTCTACGTGCTCATGCAGGGCCCCAGCGAGTTCGGCGCCTCGGGCCGCCTGGAGCAGTGGGACCGCAAGGCCGATCTGCCCAAACTGGCCATGCCTACCCTGGTCATCGCTGCCGCCCACGACACCATGGAGCCCGCCCACATGCAGTGGGTCTCCAAGCAGGTTCAGCACGGCAGCTACCTGCTCTGCCCCGACGGCAGTCACTGCGCCATGTGGGATGACCAGCCCCACTACTTCCCAGGGTTGGTGGCGTGGCTGAAGGGCACCGACGGCGGCCGCAAGACCGTCCGCCTGGCCCCCCGCTGATCCCCCCTCCCTGAGCCCTGATGGCCCGCCTCCGCTTCGGTCTCATGACCCTCCTGCTGGTGAACGCCAACTGGCGCTTCACCTGGGGCGGGGCCTGGATGTGGGCGCCCCTGGTCATCAGCGGTGGTGTAGTGGCCCTCATCGATGCCATTGGCCCCGACGAGACCTCGGACCTTTCTCGGCTCGGCGCCGGGGCCTTCAACGCCTGGCTCTTCGTCACCCTGCCCCTGCTGCTGGTCATGCACACCGTGCTCTGGTGGCTGGCGGGTACCGGCGATGCCCTGGGCCTGGGTGTCTGGCTGCTGCGGCACGGTGGTCCAGACCTGGCCGCCGCCCGCGCCGCCACGGGGCCCTGGGGCTGGCTGGGGGCCGTGCTGAGCTGCGGCTTCATCACCGCCTCCGCCGGCACCACCGTGGGCCATGAGCTGGTCCACCGCACGCGGCAGCCCCTGCACCAGGTCTGTGGCCGCTGGCTGCTGGGCCTCACCTTTGACGCCAGCTTTGCCATCGAGCATGTCTACGGCCACCACGCCCGGGTCTCCACCTTTGAAGACCCCGCCTCCGCCCGCCGCGGTCAGGGTGTCTACGGATTCGTCCTCCGCTCCACCCTGGGTCAGCTGCGCAGCGCCTGGCGCCTGGAGGCAGGCCACCTCGCCCGGAAGGGCCGAGGGATCTGGACGGTCCACAACCGGTTCCTAAGGGGCTGGCTGTTCTCGGCGGCCTGGCTGGCCTGGGCCTGGACCCTCGGCGGCGGGCGAGCGGTGACTTTCCTGGTGGCCTCCGGCCTCTGGGGCAAGGCCATCCTCGAGGTCGTCAACTTCGTCGAGCACTATGGCCTGATCCGCCTGCCCGGCAGCCGCATCGACCCCCGGCACAGCTGGAACAGCAACGCTTGGATGAGCAGCACCGTGCTCTACCACCTCACCCGCCACAGCGACCACCACGCCGAGGGGGGCAAGCCCTTCTGGCGTCTGCAGCCCATGCCGGAAGCCCCCAGCCTACCGGCGGGCTACATGGCCATGCTGGTGGTGGCCCTGTTCCCGCCCTGGCATAGGGCGGTGATGCGACCCCGCCTGGCCGCCTGGGATGCCCTGCACGCAGACCAAGCGGAGCTCACCCTGGCCCAAGCCGAGAACCGGCGCGCCGGGTGGGATGCCGCCTGAAGGCCCCTTGCCATAACTGCACAGGCTTGGGCGTCACGATCTGACCGTAGCTGGCCGCCAGGTGCATCAGCGCCTGCCGACCCGGATTGGCCCAATTGATCCCCTGGACGGAACCCCCATCGCCTATCAAGCGTAAAGGTCGATCCGTCCCGTGAGCGAGGGGGGGATCTCTTGCTGAGCCTGGGCCTCGGTGGGCGCAGCGGCCACAGTAGCCTCGGGCTTCTTCAGCTTGGCCTGACGGATGGCGTAGGCCTGAATCTCCGCCGCCGTCACCTTGCCGTCGCCATTCAGGTCCCGGGGATCGGTGCTGAGCGCGACGGTGCTGTTCACTGCGCTGACGCTGCCAACAGGCATGGAGACCTCCCCTCGGGGCTTATCGGCCGCCGGAAGCCTTTCCTTGAGCGATTCCCATCAGTCCTCGGCGCCCTGGGAGTCCCCGGCGGCCTCGCCGCGGTGATGCACCACCCGCTGCTGGTAGGGGATCACGATGCCGCTCTCCCGGAAGGCGATGAGGATGCAGCGGCGCAACTCCCGCTGCACCTCCCACTGGCCCCCGGGCGCGGTCTTGGTGAGGGTGCGGATGGTGTAGCCACTGTTGCCGAAGGACTCGACGCCCTTCACCTCCAGCGGCTCCAGGGCCAGGTCCGGGCGGTCCGCATGGAAGCGGCGGCCGACCTCCAGCAGCACCTCGAAGGCCCGGTCCGGATCGGTGTCGTAGCCCACCTCAACCTCCACCAGGGCCCGGGCGAAGTCCTTGGACAGCACCACCACACGCAGGATGGAGCCATTGGGCACGTAGTGGGCCCGGCCCTCTAGGTCCCGCAGCTGGGTGATGCGCAGGGTCATGCGCTCCACGGTTCCGATGTGCTTGTCGTCGACACTGATGATATCGCCCACGCCGAACTGGTTCTCCATGAGCAGGAAGAACCCACTGATGACGTCCTTCACGAGACTCTGGGCGCCGAAGCCCAGGGCCACACCGGCCACGCCGGCCCCCGCCACCAGGGGGCCGATGTTCACACCGAACTCCTGGAGGGTCATCAGCAGGAAGAAGCCGATCACCAGCACCCGTGCGGCATTGGTGAGCACGGAGCCGAGGGTCTCCGCACGCCGCTCTGCGTCCGAGGTCACGCTGTCGTTGCCGTCGTCCACGGCCCTGCGCACAGCCCGGGAGACCAGGTGCACGGCACCGAGTATCGCCAGGGAGGCCCCCGCCACTAGGAGCAGGTGCGCCCCCCGGGACCACCCTGGGGCCTCGAACCAGCCCAGGGGAATCCGGGTCTCCTCCACGGCCTGCAGCATCCCGATCAGTCCTGCCCATCCGTTCATGTGCGTCTCCACCCATCAGCCTAGTGCACCTCGCCTGTAATACCTGGGTCAAGCTGGTGACTGCAAGGTGCACTTCCATCGGGGTAAAGCCCCTCTGGCGCCCCAGCGCGCAGACGCGCCGGGGCTGTCACCCCACTGGGGGCGCTGCCGTGCCCCCAGACCCCCGCCGCGTGGTGCCCAGGGGTGGGTCGGATGGTCCGACTATTTCGCGCGGGCACCACTAGCAAACCCCCTGGGAACTCAAACAAAGCACCTGGAGGGCCGATACCATGGCGGAACCCCCCGGGAGAGGCATTGGCTAGCGGCTGGACCCCCACAGTGTTCCTGGATCCTTCAAGCCAGGAACCGGTCTACCTCCAGATCGCCCACGCCCTCATGCATGAGATCCACCGCGGGCGGCTGAAACCCGGTGACGGCCTGCCCGGCTACCGGACCCTGGCGGCGCAGCTGGGCGTCAACCGCAACACCGTGATGGCGGCCTTCCGGGAGCTGCAGGTGGAGGGCTGGGTGACTTCCCTGCCGGGCGAAGGCAGCCTTGTGGCCCCCAACCCGCCCAACCGGCTGCCCGGCGAGGACGCACCCCCAGTGGCCATGGGCTTCGACCTGGGCGGCGCGGTCCGTCCCGAGGCTGATGCCGCCCGGACGGACCTGCTCAAGGTTGGTAGCGGCGTGCCCGATCCCCGGCTGCTTCCGGGCGCGGCCCTCGCCCGGGCCTACCGGCGCGCCCTCACCCTCAACCACCAGAGCGCCCTCAGCCTCGAGGACCCCCAGGGCCACCCGAAGCTCCGGGAAGCGCTGGCGAGGATGCTGGCCAGCACCCGGGGCATCCCTGCGGCACCGGATCGCCTCCTGGTCACCCGGGGCAGCCAGATGGCCAGCTTCCTGGTGGCCGAAGCCCTCTGCCGACCCGGGGACACCGTGGCCGTGGAGGCCCTCGGGGACCGCCGCGGCTGGGAGGTCATCGTCAAGACTGGCGCCCGGTGCCTGCCGGTGCCCGTGGACGAGGGTGGCCTCCGCATCGGGGCTCTGGAGTCCCTCCTGCATGAGAGTTCCCTGCGCGCCGTGGTGGTGACCCCTCAGCGCCAGTATCCGACCCTGGCCGTGCTGGCCCCGGAGCGCCGGGCCCGGCTCATGGAGCTGGCCGCAAAGCACCGCTTCGCCATCATCGAGCTGGATCAGGAGTCCGAGTTCCAGTTCGAGGGCCGGGCCAGCGCCCCACTGGCGGCAGGCGACCCCGCCGGCGTCGTTATCCATGTGGGCACCCTGAGCAAGATCTTCTCACCGAGCCTCCGTCTGGGCTTCGTCCACGCCCCGGCCCCCCTCATCACCCGGATGCGGGAACTGCGTCTGGCCTTCGACCGGCAGGGCGACATGGTGCTGGAGCGCGCCATGGCTGACCTCATGGAGGACGGCGAGGTGGCCCGCCACCTGAACCGCATGCACCTGGTCTACCGCCACCGGCGGGACATCCTCTGCGCGGCCCTGCGGCGCAAGCTCGGGGACAGCATCACGGTGGAGGCCCCGAGCGGTGGCCTGGGGCTCTGGGTCCAGGTCCAGGCGGGCATCGACGTGGATGCCTGGGCGGCCCGGGCCCTGGCCCATGGTGTCGCGTTCCAGCCCGGGCGGCAGTTCGCCTTCGACAGCGGCCCCGTGGCGGGCCTGCGACTGGGTTTTTCGAACTACGCGGAGCCCGAGCTCGAGGAAGTGGCCCGACGGATGAACGCTGCCCTGAGGGACCTGCCTTGAGTCTGCTGCTGCCGCCGCTGGACGGCCGGATCGACCTGAAGAGCCTCCTGGGCGAGGGGGGCATGGGGCAGGTGCACCGGGCCTGGGACGCCTCTCTGGAGCGGGCCGTGGCCGTCAAGTTCGTCCGCGGCAGCGACC
>CAIMQW010000319.1 GCA_903843705.1 uncultured Holophagaceae bacterium
CGAGCGGCGACTTCTACATGGAGGGCTCCGTGAACAAGGGCCGCCACGGGAAGGACGAGGCCGTGGTCCTGGTTGGCTTCCGGCTCAGCACCCTGGCCTTCTTCCGGAGCCTGGGCGGGCCTGCGAAGCCCTGAGGCGGGGCTTGGAAAAGTCGATCCCTCGGTCTTCATCTTTTCCAAGGCCGCTGTGGGCGTTAGTCTGGAAGCCTGATCACCCCGAGGAGTTCCCATGGCCAGCGAGTGCTCTTTCGACGTCGTCTGCAAAGTCGATCTGGACGAGGTCAAGAATGCGGTCTCCCAGGCCATGAAGGAGATCGGCCAGCGCTATGACTTCAAGGGCTCGGTCTCCAAGATTGAGCTGAAGGACGACAAGGTGCTGGTGCTGAACAGTGACGACGAGGTGAAGCTGAAGGCGGTGATCGACGTGCTGCAGACCAAGCTGCACAAGCGCGGCGTCAGCATCCGCAGCATGGTCTACGGCAAGGTCGAGCCGGCGTCCAAGGGCAGCGTGCGCCAGGAAGTCACCATCCAGCAGGGCATCCCCATCGAGAAGGCCAAGGGCCTGATCAAGGCCGTCAAGGACGCCAAGATCAAGGTGCAGGCCAGCATCCAGGGCGACCAGCTGCGGGTCAGCGGCAAGAGCCGCGACGACCTGCAGGAGGTCATCGCCCTCTTCAAGCGGGACGACCAGGGCCTGGACCTGCAGTTCACGAACTACCGGGGCTGACGTGGCCCGCCTCGACCTCTCGCACTACTTCCTCCCCATCGCCCCCAAGCTTGCCGCGGTGGAGGCGGAGCTGCAGCGCATCCTGCAGAGCGATGTGGAGGTGGTCCAGAAGCTCGCCGACCATGTCCGGGGCGGCCAGGGCAAGCGGCTCCGGCCCGCGCTGGTCATGCTCTCGTCGCGTTTCTGCGGCGTGCAGAACGAAGAAGACGTCCGCTTCGGGGCCGTCTTCGAGCTGATCCATACGGCGACCCTGGTCCACGACGACGTCATCGACCACGCCCAGCTCCGGCGGGGCATGCCCACGCTGAACCGGCTCTGGGGCAACACTCTGACGGTGCTGTTCGGCGACCTGCTCTACCTGGTGGCCATGGGCGAGGCCATCGCCGGGCGCAGCTGGCGGATGATGGAGATCTTCGCGGAAGTGACCACCCGCATGATCGAGGGTGAGCTCATCCAGAACGACGTGCTCTTCAAGCTGGACACCAGCCGCAAGGACTACTTCGACATCCAGGAGCGCAAGACCGCCCTGCTGTTCAGCGGCTGTACCGAGAGCGGGGCCGTCCTCACGGGCCGGAGCGCGGAGGAGTGCCTGGCCATGCGGCAGTATGGCCTGGAAGTGGGCCGCGCCTTCCAGCTGGTGGACGACCTGCTGGACTACACCGCCACCAGCGCCGAGCTGGGCAAGCCCGCCTTCAGTGACCTGCGCGAGGGCAAGCTCACGCTGCCCATGCTGACCCTGCTGGAGCTGGCCCCGGACGAGGTCCGGGACCTGGTCCGCACCATCTGGGACCGGGGCGAGGAGGTGCCCATTCCCGCCGACGAGGAGGCCCGCCTGCGGGAGCTCATCGCCCGGCACGACGCCCTGGCCGAGACCCGCGACCTGGCCCTGCGCGCCTCCCGCAATGCCGTGGCGCACCTGGCTGCCGTGGCCGGTGACCCGGCCACGGGCGAGCTGCTGCGCGAGATCCCCGAAGCGCTGCTGTCCCGCAGCAAGTAGCGGCCAGCGCTACACGGTCTCGAGCAGGCGCTGGAAGTCCGGGAGCTCCCGGAGGGCGTCCAGGTCGCCGTCGTGGCGCAGCCAGTCCTTCTGGGTGAGCCCGGCGGCTACGGCCTGCCTCAGGCACGCCAGGGCCTCGGCAGGCTCGCCCGCCAGGGCGTTGATGCAGCCCAGGTTGTAGAGCAGCATGGGGTCGTCCGGGTCCATGCTGCGGGCCAGCCGGGCCCAGGCCAGGCCCTTCTCCCGCTCGCCCAGGGCCACCAGGGCGTTGGCGCCGAGGTAGCGGGCGCGCACGTCGTCCGGAACGTGCTCCAGCCGCTGCTCCACCAGGGCCAGCCCCTGCCGCCGGGCCCGCTCGGCCTCGTCCTCGACGCCCAGGCTGTGGTAGGCCTGGGCCACCAGCAGGATGGCCTGGAAGTCCTCGGGGCGCAGGGCTGCCGCCCACTCGAAGTATTCGATGGCGCGCTCCAGCTTCCCGGCGGCAAAGCAGTGCCGGGCATAGAAGTAGGCGGCCTCGTAGAGGTTGGGATCCAGCCGCAGCGCGGTCTCGAAGGCCGCCTCGGCCTCTTCAGCCTGGCCTGCCGCGGACAGGGCCACGCCCCGGGAGGCATGGGCCTCGGCCAGGGTGGGATCCAGCTCCAGGGCCTTCCGGCTGCAGGCCTCGGCCAGCTCCCGCTGGGTCTCGGTGCGCTCGATGTAGATATGGGCGTAGGCCGCGCAGTTGGCCAGCCCCGCCCAGGCCGAGGCGTAGCCAGGGTCGAGGTCCAGGGCCTGCTGGAACATCTGGGCGGCGAAGACCATGCCGTGGCGGTTGAAGCGATAGTAGTAGCTCCGGCCCCGCAGGTAGAACTCGTAGGCTCGCAGGTCCACGGCCCGCCGGATCCGGGGCGGCGGGGAGGTCTTGAGGGCCCCGGCAACGCTCTGGATGAGCTCCTCCAGGGTCGGGAACAGGTCCTTCCGGTCAAAGACGAAGGTTCGGGTCCACAGCATCTGGTCCGTGGCCACGGCGACCAGCTCCGCCTTGACGCTCAGCAGATCGCCCTGGGGCTGGAGGGAGCCTCCCAGGATGGCGTCCGCCTGCAGGCGGCGCCCCACTTCGGCCAGGGCGAGGCCCGAGCCTCCATACAGGAAGGAGGTGGTCCGCGAGATGACCCGGAGTCCATCCAGCTGGTTCAGGGCCTGAAGGATTTCCTCCGCAAGCCCCTCTGTGAGCGGCTCCTCACCCCCCTCGGGCCGCAGGTCCAGGAAGGGCAGCACGGCCACCACCGGGAGCCCCCGCCGGGACCGGGGGGGCAGGGGGCTCTTCGCGTGGGCAGGGATCTGCTGGACCTGAGAGGACTTGCCTGATGGAACGGACATCTCCCACCTCCCACCTTGTACAGCATGGGAAGGCCGCCTCGCCGCGCAAGGGTGGCCTCCTGGTGGGGATTCGGAGAAAACCGCGGTGGGTTTAGGCCTCAGGCTCCCCGATCCGCAGGTCGAAGGGGATGCCAGCGCGCTTGCAGGCGGCGATGAAGGACTCCTTGTCGGGGCACCGGATGTAGGCCTCCATGGCCTCGACCTTCCGGTCCTTGATGAGCTCCACCAGGGCGTCGTTCATGAGGCGCTGCCCGTAGCTGCGGCCGGTCTGCATGGCGCTGGCGATCTGGAAGTTCTTGCCCTCGCGGATCAGGTTGGCGATGGCCGGGGTGATGAAGAGGGTCTCCAGGGCCGCGATGCGGCCGCCCCCCACGCGCTTCAGCAGGGTCTGGCTGACCACGCACTTGAGGGCGTCCGCGAGCATGACCCGGATCTGCTGCTGCCGGTCTGCCGGGAACTGGTCCACGATGCGGTCCACGGTGCCGATGGCGCTGCTGGTGTGCAGGGTGCCGAACACCAGGTGGCCGGTCACGGCGGTCTCCAGGGCGATGGCGATGGTCTCCAGGTCCCGCATCTCGCCCACCATCACGATGTCCGGATCCTCGCGGAGGGCCGCCCGGAGGCCGCTCTTGAAGCTGTCCGTGTGGGTGCCCACCTCGCGCTGGTTCACCAGGCAGCCCTTCCGGGGGTGCACAAACTCGATGGGATCCTCGATGGTCAGGATGTGGTCCCGCCGCTTCTGGTTGGCCAGGTCCACGATGGCGGCCAGGGTGGTGGACTTGCCGCTGCCCGTGGGGCCGGTCACCAGTACCAGGCCCTTGGAGAGTCCCGCCAGCCGGCGCACCGGATCGGGGAGGCCGAGCTTGTCGGGGTCCGGCAGCTGATTCGGGATGACCCGGCACACGAATCCCGGTCCCACCCGGTCCTGGAAGTAGTTCACGCGCAGGCGGCAGCCGCCGGCCTCGTAGGGATAGGCGAAGTCCGCGTCGTGGTGCTCCTGGAAGCGCTGCCAGGCGGGGCCCGTGGCAAGGGACTCCATCATTTCCAGCAAGGTGGCGGGATCGAGCGGGCCGAAGCCCTCGAGCTCCTGCATGTCGCCGTGGATGCGGGCCAGCGGCGGCTCATGGGTGGTGCAGTGCAGGTCGGACCCTTGTTTCGCGAGGAGGGTGGACAGGAGACGCTCCGCGAGGGGATGACCCTGGGACTTCCGGCTGGGGCGGGGGGCGGCCATGGGCCGGGACGCTTCCTGGGCCGCCGGCTGGAGCGCAGCGGCCTTGGGTGGGGGCGGGGCTTCGGGCAATCCCCCAGGCAGGGGCTTCTGGGAAGGGCCCAAGTGGATCGCCAGGATCTGGGGGGTGTCCTGGAAGCGGCTCAGGCGGATCCGGAAGGCCTGGCCTCCCTGATCGTAGTCGAACTCGGCCTGGCCCTCGTTAAGCCAGGTGTCTTTCAGGGCCGGGGGCACCACGTCGCCCGCCAGCACCTCCACCATCACCGCAGGCAGCGGGTTAGGCAGCAGGTCCACGGACTCGCCGGATTTCAGTTCCAGCCGGGGCTTTCGGTCGGCTTTTACCTCCAGCCGAAGACCTGCTTTCGCGATGACGTGGGAGAGCAGTCGATCCAGTTGGGCCATGGGAGGACTCCGGGACCCTCAAAGGATGCCATGGGTCACAGCCTTCGTGGTTCGGCCTAGGCCTTCCGGCCGCTAGACTGGGGGGTGACCTCAATGGAGCCCGCATGAACATCCATGAATACCAAGCCAAAGAACTGCTCCGGCAGTACAAAGTGGCCACGCCCGACGGACAGGTGGCCCAGGATGCCGAAGAGGCGCGCATGATCACGAAGGGCTTCGGCGGTGCCAGCGTCGTGAAGGCCCAGATCCACGCCGGCGGCCGCGGCAAGGGCGGCGGCGTCAAGTTTGCCACCAACCCCGACCAGGCCGCCGAGCTGTTCAAGGCCATGGCCGGCATGCAACTGGTCACCAAGCAGACCGGCCCCGAGGGCCGCAAGGTCCGCACCGTGTTCCTTTCCAAGCCCGTGGACATCGCCCGGGAACTCTACCTGAGCTTCCTGGTAGACCGCTCCTCCAGCCGCATCACTATCCTGGCCTCCACCGAGGGCGGCGTGGAGATCGAGGAGGTCGCCGAGAAGACCCCCGAGAAGATCGTCAAGGTTGCCGTGGATCCGGCCCTGGGCCTCTGCGGCTACCAGGCGCGCCAGGTCGCCTTCGCCCTCGGTCTCGAGGGCGAGGCCTTCAAGCAGGGCGTGGTCTTCCTACAGAACCTCTACAAGCTCTTCGTGGAGAAGGACTGCTCCATGGTGGAGATCAACCCCCTGGTGGTCACCAAGACGGGTGATGTTACCGCCCTGGACGCCAAGATCGGCTTCGATGACAACGGCCTCTTCCGCCACCCCGATGTCCTCGCCTTCCGCGACCTCAACGAAGAGGCCGAAGAAGAGATCGACGCCAGCAAGTACAACCTCAACTTCATCAAGCTGGATGGTGAGATCGGCTGCATGGTGAATGGCGCGGGTCTGGCCATGGGCACCATGGACATCATCAAGTACCACGGGGGCTCCCCCGCCAACTTCCTCGATGTGGGCGGCAGCGCCACCGAGGACGCGGTGAAGAACGCCTTCCGCATCATCCTCAACGATCCTGCTGTGAAGGCCGTGCTGGTGAACATCTTTGGCGGCATCATGCGCTGTGACATCGTCGCCGGCGGCATCGTGAAGGCCGCGAAGGAGATCGGCATCAAGGTGCCGGTGGTGGTGCGCCTTGAGGGCACCAACGTCGAGGAAGGCAAGGCCATCCTGGCCGCCAGCGGCCTGAACCTGATCGTTGCAGCCGACCTGAAGGACGCCGCCGAGAAGGTCGTCGCCTCCATCAAGTAGCTCCTCTACGGAACCCGACTGAATTCATTTTGCGAGGTATGACATGGCTGTTCTCGTGGGCAACCACACCAAACTCATCGTCCAGGGCATCACGGGCCGCGAAGGGCTCTTCCATGC
>CAIMQW010000320.1 GCA_903843705.1 uncultured Holophagaceae bacterium
AAGCTGCTCTACCTCATGAAGTACCCCATCTCCGGTCTGGCGGTCGTCCTCGAGGGCATCCGCAAGCAGAAGGCCGGCGAGTAGTCCCCAACCCCGAATCCATAACCTCATTTCGAATTTTAGGAGACCATCATGGCTCTCACTGCCGATCAGCTCATCGCTGAAATCGAAACCATGACCGTCCTGGACCTGGCCAACCTGGTCAAGGCCCTCGAGGATCGCTTTGGCGTTTCCGCCGCCGCCATGGCCGCCCCCGCCGCTGGCGCTGGCGCCCCTGCCGCCGCTGTCGAGGAACAGACCGAGTTCAACGTCATCCTCCTCGAGGCCGGCGCCAACAAGCTGAATGTCATCAAGGCGGTCCGCGAGATCGTCGCGGGCCTCGGCTTGAAGGAAGCCAAGGACCTCGTTGACGGCGCTCCCAAGGCTGTCAAGGAAGGCATCGCGAAGGACGAGGCTGCCAAGATCAAGGAAAAGCTCGAAGCGGCCGGCGCCAAGGTCGAAGTCAAGTAGCTTTTTCTTCAGCAATAACGCAGAGCGTAGGGTGTGTCCCACACCTTACGCTTTGCGACTTTGTCTGAACATGGTACGATTATTCCTTCCGCCTGGATTCCCGGGTGGACATCGCCCCTACAAAGGCCCCTGGTTGCCAAACGCCCGCCGTCGTAGCGCACTCCTCGTTTCTGGGCCAATCCTTCCACCTTTCGGTGGCGGGGTGGCCATCGGTGCGTACCTGCACGTCTTGCGTCTCAGCATTTGAAATCCCGACCCGGGGCCATGGCCCTGGGACAAAGCCGTCTTTGCCCAAGGCCCGCAGCTCTGAAATGCCCCGCCGCGTGCCGTCCATAGAAGGTTCCGCCAACTTCATCTGGAGCGAACCATGAGTGTTCAGCAGAACATCTACCGCCAGCGCCACAACTTCTCCAAGATTCGGTCCCTGGTTCCCATCCCGAACCTGATCGACATCCAGAAGCGGAGCTACGACGAATTCCTGCAGATGAACCTGCTGCACAGCGAGCGGGAACCCCGCGGCCTCAAGGCCGTGTTTGAGTCCATGTTCCCCGTGCAGAACGGCAAGAACCCCGACGGCACCGACGCCACGCTTGAGGTCGAGTTCCTCGACTACACCGTGGGCCACTGGGCCTGCAAGTGTGAGAAGTACCTGGGCCTCGAGCACCTCCGCACCCAGTGCAAGCACTGCAGCCACAGCATCGTGTCGGACCACCCGAAGGACCCGACTGTGGACTGCCCCAAGTGCGGCACCCGCAACAAGAACGCGGCCACCATCTGCGATGTGTGCCAGGAACCCGTCTCCATGAAGCAGAAGATGGGCATGGACGAGTGTGTCGAGCGCGGCTCCACCCTCGCCGCCCCGCTGAAGATCCGGGTGCGCCTCAATCAGTTCGACAAGGACGACAAGGGCAACCGCCGCTTCAAGCAGAGCCAGGATTCTGAAGTCTACTTCGGCGACCTGCCGATCATGACCGACCGCGGCACCTTCATCATCAACGGCACCGAGCGCGTGATCGTGAGCCAGCTGCACCGCAGCCCCGGCGTCTTCTTCAGCATCTCCTCGGACAAGAGCCTCTACAGCGCCCAGATCATCCCCTACCGCGGCTCCTGGATCGAGTTCGAGCTGGACGCGAAGGGCCTGCTCTACGCCCGCATCGACCGCAAGCGCAAGTTCCTCGGCGCCACCTTCATGCGCGCCCTGGGCCTGTTCAGCGAGGCCCTCAACAGCAACGAGCATATGCTCCGGCACTTCTACACCCCGGCCACCTTCTTCCTGAAGAAGGGCAAGCTCAGCGTTGCCGTTGGCGAGCACCTCCAGGGCAAGAAGACCGATGAGGACGTGAAACACCCCAAGACCAAGGAAGTCATCCTTCCTAAGGACAAGAAGATCACCCGCCGCATCCTCGAGCAGTTGGAGAAGGCTGGCGTCAAGGACGTCTCCGTGCCCCGCGACATGCTGGACGGCGCCGTGCTCCTGCAAGACATCGTCAACATGAACACCGGCGAGGTGCTCATGGAGGCGAACGAGCCCTTCGTTCAGACCCACCTTGAGATGTTCCTGGCCAATGACATTGCTTCTTTCGACGTCTTCTTCCCCGAAGCGGACGCCACGGGCAAGGTCTTCTCCGAGACCCTGGCCAAGGACCACACTGAGGACAGCGAAGAGGCCGCCAAGGAACTCTTCAAGAAGATCCGACCCGGCGAACCCGCCACCCTGGAGTCCAGCAAGAAGCTGCTCTTCGGCATGTTCTTCGACCCCCAGAAATACGACCTCAGCAAGGTGGGTCGCCACAAGATCAACGCCAAGCTGGACTTAAAGACGGATCTCGACTTCCGCACCCTCGGCACCGATGACTTCGTGCGCACCGTGCACTACCTGCTGCGCCTCAAGAAGTACGACACCACCCGTCAGGACATCGGCGAGGTCGCCCCCGTCCGCGCGGACGACATCGACCACCTGGGCAACCGCCGCGTGCGGTCCGTGGGTGAACTGCTCGAGAACGGCTTCCGTGTGGGTCTGGTGCGTGTGCAGCGGGCCATCAAGGAGAAGTTCAGCATCGCGCAGGATCCGAACAGCCCCCTGCAGGCCCATGACCTGATCAACAGCAAGCCTGTGATCGCGGCCATGAAGGAGTTCTTCGGCAGCAGCCAGCTCTCCCAGTTCATGGACCAGACCAACCCTCTCTCCGAGATCACCCACAAGCGCCGCCTGTCGGCCCTTGGACCGGGCGGCCTCAGCCGCGACCGCGCGGGCTTCGAGGTGCGCGACGTGCACACCTCGCACTACGGCCGCATCTGCCCCATTGAGACCCCTGAAGGCCCGAACATCGGCCTGATCAGCTCGCTGTCCTGCTACGCCCGCATCAACGAGTTTGGGTTCATTGAGAGCCCCTACCTCAAGATCGAGAATGGCCGCATCGTCCACTTCGCCAAGGTCACCAGCGTGGGCGACTCCAAGCTGGGCTACATGGAAGTGGTCCGCCTCGAGGACCTCGACGCCGAGAACAAGAAGCTCGAGAAGGCCGGCAAGCGCCCCGCCAAGTACGATCACCACGCCTTCTACCTCTCCGCGTGGGAAGAGGACAACCATGTCATC
>CAIMQW010000321.1 GCA_903843705.1 uncultured Holophagaceae bacterium
CCCCGGTTGGGTCACCAGCCTAGCTGGGTCGAAGATCTCTGGCGACATCCCGGGTAATGCCGCGACGGCGACGAGTGCCACGACTGCGGGCAGTGCCACCACGGCAGCGGGCCTGTCGGCCACACTGGCCGTCGGCAGCGGTGGCACGGGGAAGACCTCCGTGACCTCGGGCAGCTACCTTATGGGCAACGGCACTGGCGCCCTGACGGAAAAGACCCCCGCCCAGGTAAAGACCGACCTGGCCCTCGTCAAGGGCGATGTGGGCCTAGGCAACGTGGAGAACCTGAAGGTCAGCCTCTCGGCAGTGGTGGATCCAGCGGCCTCGGACAACGCCGCTGCGGGTTGGGTCGTGGGCTCGCGCTGGGTGAACATCTCCAGCGGCAAGGAGTTCGTCTGCACCACCGCGACAGGCACTGCAGTCTGGAAGGAGACCACCCACGTTGTGGCCTCCGCCGATGTGACCACGGCCCTGGGGTTCACGCCCATCAACAAAGCGGGGGACACCGGCATCGGTGCCCTGGGCATGGGGGCCCTCACGGCCACGACCGGCACCTTCAGCGGGGCCGTGACGGGCACGAGCTTCAATGCCATCACAGGCCTGTCGGCAGCCACGCCATTGTCTGACGGTACCGCCGCCATCGGCACCGCCACCACTGCGGCCAAGGGCGACCATGTTCACCCGAGCGACACCAGCCGGGTCGCGGCGAACGCGGCGATCACTGGCGCGACCAAAGCTAAGATCACCTATGACGCCAAAGGCCTGGTGACAGCAGGGGCTGATCTGGCCTCCGCCGATGTGACCACGGCCCTGGGGTTCACGCCCATCAACAAAGCGGGGGACACCGGCATCGGTGCCCTGGGCATGGGGGCCCTCACGGCCACGACCGGCACCTTTAGCGGGGCCGTGACGGGCACGAGCTTCAACAGCATCACCGCACTAGCCAGCACGGCGTCTCCCATGGACGGCGTGGCGGCGGTGGGGAGCAGCACGACGACTGCCCGGCAGGATCATGTCCATCCAGCGGATACCACTAAGGCCGGCCTCGCCTCCCCCACTTTCACCGGCACCGTCAGTGGCATCACCGCGAGCATGGTGGGCCTCGGTAGCGTCAACAACACCGCCGACTCAGCCAAGCCGATCTCCACCGCCACGCAGACGGCCCTGGACCTCAAGGCCCCGCTGGCCAGCCCCACCTTCACTGGCACCGTAAGTGGTGTCAGCAAGGCCATGGTGGGCCTAGGCAACGTGGAGAACCTCAAGAACACCGTGGGCTCCGCCACGGATCCCACCGTGACCTCGGATAGTGCCGCAGGTTACGCCGTGGGTTCCCGCTGGGTCACCACGGGTGGCAAGGAGTTCATCTGCACAACGGCCACCGCTGGTGCTGCTGTCTGGCAGGAGCTGACCGCCACTTCGACCGGTGGCCTCAGGGCCGCCAACAACCTGAGCGATCTAGTCAGCGCCTCGACTGCCCGAACCAGCCTGGGCCTGGGTAGCGTCGACAACACCTCCGACGCGAACAAGCCCGTCTCCACCGCCGCGCAAACGGCTCTGGATCTGAAGGCCCCCCTGGCGAGCCCGACCTTCACCGGAACGGTGAATGCAGGAACCGTGACCGCGACCGGCTTCTCGGGCCCTCTCACCGGCAACGTGACGGGCAACGCGAGCGGCTCGGCAGGGTCGTTCACCGGGTCCCTCGTCGGCGACGTGACGGGGACGCAGGGGGCGACGGTTGTCTCCACCGTTGGAGCCGTGTCGGCGTCGAACGTTGCAGCAGGCGCTGTCCTTGCGAACGCGGCTACCGCCTTGAACACTGCCTCAACCATCGTGAAGCGGGACGGGGCTGGCAACTTCAGCGCCGGGACTATTACCGCGGCGCTGGCGGGGAATGCTACGACGGCGACCACGGCGGCCGGGCTCTCGGCGACGCTGGTGGTAGGGAGCGGTGGAACAGGTGCCACGACCGCGGCTGGAGCGCGCACCAGCCTGGGCGCCGCGGCATCTGGCGCGAACTCCGACATCACGTCGCTCTCCGCCCTGACGACGCCGCTCACGGTTGCGCAAGGTGGAACTGGGTCCTCGACCCAGAACTATGTTGACCTCTCGACGGCTCAGACCATTGCTGGGACTAAGACGTTCAGTGTTGATGTGATGGTCAATGGGATTACGGTAGGGAAAGGCGCAGGGACGGGCGCCGAAAACACGGCCTCGGGGAACCTGGCTCTCTCTTCCAACACGACCGGCGTTCGCAACACGGCCTC
>CAIMQW010000322.1 GCA_903843705.1 uncultured Holophagaceae bacterium
AAGGAGTTGGCCTTCCAGACCTCAGAGAAGGCCAAACGCGCTGACGAGTTGGTCGTTGCCAACCAAGAGCTGGCCTTCCAGACCTCGGAGAAAGGCAAACGCGCTGACGAGTTGGTCGTTGCCAACAAGGAGTTGGCCTTCCAGACCTCAGAGAAGGCCAAACGCGCTGACGAGTTGGTCGTTGCCAACCAAGAGCTGGCCTTCCAGACCTCGGAGAAAGGCAAACGCGCTGACGAGTTGGTCGTTGCCAACCAGGAGCTGGCCTTCCAGACCTCAGAGAAGGGCAAACGCGCCGACGAAGCGGAGTCCTTGCGCGTGGAGCTCGAAGCGCGGCTGAACTACGCCCTCGGGGCCTCCGGAGAAGGCATCTGGGACTGGAACCTGCCCCTCGATAGGGTGCGCCACAACATCAGCTGGTGCCAGATCCTCGGACTCGAGGAGTGGTATCTCAATCACCCCATGGACCTCTTCGCATCAAAGATCGCGGAGGAGGATCGCGCGGGGGTCCTGGCGAAGGTTGAGGCCTCCCTGGCGCACGGAACGCCCTACCTGAGCGAGCACCGCATGCAGCACGAGAGCGGCAGGCTGATCTGGGTGCAGGACCGCGGCAAGGTGGTGGAGTGGGACCCGGAGGGCCATCCCACTCGGATGGTGGGCGCCATGCGGGACATCACTGAAACCGTCACTGCGAATGCCTGCCTGCTGGAGGAAAAGAACCGGGCCAACCGCCTGGCACTCCAGGCCGAGCGCGCCAACCAGGCGAAGTCCGAATTCCTCGCGAACATGAGCCACGAGATCCGGACGCCCATGAACGGCATGATCGGCATGATCGGCCTGCTCGAGAAAGCGCCCCTGGATGCCTTGCAGCATCGCTATGCCGAGTCGGCGCGCAGCTGCGGCCAGCAGCTGCTGACGATCATCAACGACATCCTGGACCTCTCCAAGATCGAGGCGGGCAAGCTGGAGCTCGAGGAGGTGGACTTCAGCCTGGAGGCACTCCTGGGAGAGCTGCGCCTGCCGCTATCCACCCGGGCTGACGAGCAGGGCCTGGTGCTGTTCCTGGGTCCGCTGCCGGGCACCCCGGACCGGCTGCGGGGGGACCCGACCCGCCTGAAGCAGGTGCTGCAGAACCTCATCGGGAACGCGCTCAAGTTCACGGCCAAGGGGGCGGTGCTGGTCCAGGTGGAGACCCTGGCCGGATCGGCGGCCGCAGTCCGCCTCCGCTTCCGCGTGACCGACACGGGCATCGGCATCCCTGCGGACAAGCTCGGGGAGGTCTTCGAGAAATTCACCCAGGCAGACGGCTCCACCACCCGGAACTACGGCGGCACTGGCCTTGGCCTGACCATCTGCCGCCAGCTCGTGGCCCTCATGGGGGGTGAGATCGGCGTCACCAGCGCGGAGGGCTGGGGCTCGGAGTTCTGGTTTACCGCCCAGCTGCGCCTGACAGCCCAGGCGGCCAGCGACCCTGCCACGGCCCTGGACGCCCTGAAGCCCACGCGGGAGCTCGGGCTGCTCCGAGTCCTCTTGGCGGAGGATAACGAGGTGAACCAGTTGCTGGCCGTGACCCTGCTCGAGGGCTGGGGCATCGCCGTAGATGTGGTCGGCGATGGGTTGCTGGCCCTCGAGGCCCTGCGGAAGACCCGCTACGACTTAGTCCTCATGGACATCCAGATGCCCCACATGGATGGCTTCGAGGCCACAGCCATGCTGCGGAAGGCGGAGTCGGGTGTGCTGGACCCCCGCGTAACCGTGGTGGCCATGACCGCCCACGCCATGAGGGAGGACCGGCAGCGCTGCCTGGACGTGGGCATGGACGACTACCTCTCCAAGCCCATCGAGCCCAACATCCTCCTGGAGGTCCTGCACAGCCACTGCGGAACGGGCGCAGCAGCACCCACAGCCCAGGGGTGATCTCAAGACGCGCTCAAAAGAAGACCCAAAAATCCTTTACCACCAAGACACCAAGGCACCAAGAAAGACAACTGATTTTGAACTTTGCAGTTCTTGGTGTCTTGGTGCCATGGTGGTGATCTTTGTTTCTCTGAGTGAACATCGCTAGGGGGGACGGGGCCTGGACACCCCCTTGGCAGAATTGCCAGTCCACTGGATACTGGGGGTTCCAGGTCTTTGTCAGTTTCATCACGCGATATCCAGAAAGGTGGAGGGACGGGCCCTGTGAAACCTTGGCAACCTGCGAGAGCAAGGTGCCAATTCCTGCCGCGAGTCTTCGCGGAGAGATGCTGAAGTGTCATGAACTGACCAGCGCAGGGGCCCGAGCTATCGGGCCCCTGCTTGTTTATCGCCATGGAACGACGATCGTCCTTCTCTCCCAGGAGGCTCATGTGAGCGAACAATTCCTTGATACCAACGTCCCCGGCAACCCGGCCTACCACTTCACGATCCAGCCCCCCGTGCGCGAGGGCGGCGTGGGCTGGCTCCAGCGGCCCGAGCTGATCCCGGGCGCGGGCACCGCCACCCAGTGCGTGCACGGCGGCGTGCAGCCGGATCCCTCCTACGGCGCCGTGATGCCGCCGCTGTACCTGTCCTCCACCTTCGCCTTCAAGGACATCTGCACCAAC
>CAIMQW010000323.1 GCA_903843705.1 uncultured Holophagaceae bacterium
ACCCGCTCGGCGGCCGCCGTGTCGGCGGTGGCCAGCTTCAGGCCCTGGGCCGGGGGCCGCAGGATGCAGGCGTGGAGCGTGCCGGGCAGGCGCAGGTCGCCGGCGTACTTGGCGGCGCCGGTGATCTTGGCGAGGGCGTCCTTGCGGGGGATGCGGCGCCCGATCACGGTGCACTCAGACAGGGGCTTGGGCTTGACCTTGCCCAGGTGCCGCGCCATCTTCCGGCCCTTCACCAGCTCGCCGAAGGTGGTGCGGCGCGTGGGGGCCGCCTTCACCCAGATGGCGCCGTCCTTCAGCGCCAGGTCCGCCGCCGGAGCGCCCAGGGCCTTGGCCGCCAGGCCCAGCAGCACCGCCCGCGCCTCCGCGGCGGCGCCCCGGAGGACGGGGGCCGTGTGCCACATGGTGAGGGAACCGCCGGTGGGCAGGTCCCAGGGACAGAGGTCCGTGTCGCCCAACAGCATGTCCACCTGGGCCGGATCCAGCTCCAGCTCCTCGGCGACCAGCATGGCCAGCACCGTCGTGGCGCCCTGCCCCAATTCCGTCTTCCCCACGAAGCAGCCCACGCGGCCGTCGGCGGAGATCTTCAGGTAGGCGTTGAAGTCCTCGGCGTAGGCGCCGGGCCGGGTCGGCTCGATGGGCGCGGCGCTGGCGGGGGTCCTGAAGAAGAACGTGAGCGCGCCCGCTGCGGCGGTCTGGAGGAGGGTTCGCCTTCTCATCGCACACCTCCCATGGTCTTGCCGGCCGATTCGACCGCTTCCAGGATCCTCACGTGGGCCCCGCAGCGGCAGAGGTTCCCCTCCATGGCCTCGACGATCTCAGCTCGGGTGGCCTTGGGCTTCTTCTTGAGGAAGGCCCAGGCGGCCATGATCATCCCGGAGGTGCAGTAGCCGCACTGGAAGGCGTGGTGGTCCTGGAAGGCCTTCTGGACCGGGTCCAGCTTCCCCTCCAGGGCCAGGCCCTCGATGGTGAGCACGGACTTCCCGGCCACGTCGCCCAGCGGCGTGGAACAGGAGAGCATGGCCTCGAAGTCCACGAGCACGGTGCAGGCCCCGCAGAGCCCGGCCTCGCAGCCCACTTTGGTCCCCGTGAGGCCTAGCTCGTCGCGCAGCACCCAGACCAGCATCCGGTCCCGGGGGCTCTGGACGCTGACGGGCTTGCCGTTGAGGACGAACGAGACAGGGGCGTCCATGGGGGAACCTCCAGAGGCAAGGGTGGGCTGAGGAAGGGTCCCATGATAAACCCGGAAGCGGAGGCGCTTGGCGGCATTCGATATGCTGGAACCCGCCACAGGATTTGCGAACCACGGATGGGACGACCCGACATGCAGCCAACGCCTCAACTACGACTCGCGAAGCAGGAGGACCTTCCAGGGATCATGGCGCTCATCCGCCGTGTGGTGCCGGCCATGAGGGCCAGCGGCAACCTCCAATGGGATGACAGCTACCCGAACGCGGAAGTGTTTCTGCGTGACATGCACCTGGCTCAGCTGTGGGTAGCCGAGGATGAAGAACAGATCATGGGCGTGGCTGCCATCACCACGGATCAGGAACCTGAATACGCCGAGGTCGGCTGGGACCTCACTGAAAGGGCGGTGGTGGTCCACCGATTGGCCGTGGATCCGGACTTCCAGGGGAGAGGGGTGGCCGCGGCTTTGATGCGCCAGGCCGAGACCGTGGCCCTGGAGCGCAGGATCCTGGTGCTGCGGCTGGACACAAACTCCCAGAACGAAGCCACCCAGAAGCTATTCCCGAAGCTTGGGTATTCCTTCGCAGGCGAAATCGGCCTTGGGTTCAGGCCCGGCTTGCGCTTCCGGTGCTACGAGAAGCGGCTCCCCTGACAAGGCAGCGGAAAGACCCGTTCCGACAGGGCCAGGCGATCCTGAAGGTGCATCCGTGCTCCCGTCGGATCGATTCCCAGGTGGTGGGAGTCCCTCCGCATCAGGCCTGCGGCCTGACGCTCCGGCCGCGCGACTATCCGACCGAAGCGGAGCAAAGGGAGGAGAGGACCGCATCGCCGGAGGTGATGGCGGCCCCGAAGGGGTGAGGACCAGAGGTCCGAATCAGATGCTGGCACGGGCCTTTTTCCGCAGGACGCCACATCTAGTCCTGCCTTCCGGGCGCCTACCTGCCCGCAGCGGCAATTCCACCAACAAAAGCTGTGCCGTGAAGGAAAAGATGTCCGGGATAGGAAGCATAATCTGTCCGATCTCACCCCGAAATGACCTCATTTGAGGTGTGGAACTGGCCTATCCGACAGGCTGTCGGAACCATAAGTTGTCCGGTCGTGCAAAGTCGGAAGCATAAGGCGTCCGATCGTGCAGCTGCACAATAACATCAATTAAAAAAGCAATTAAATTACCACAAATACCCTCGTCATAACTCCTCCTGGATCGGGCATGGCGGGCGGCCCGGGCCGCCCGCCACAGATCGGTGCTACTTGCCGCCGCCCGCCAGTAGTGCCTCGAACCGCGCAAGAATGGCGGCCATCTGCGCCTTGAGCGCGTCGATCTCCGCCTGCTGTCCTTCAATTCTGGTCTGCTGGGTCTCGACCCTGGCCTGCTGGGTTTCGCTCCTGGCTTTCAATGCGTCGTTCTCGGCCTTGAGTTCTTTCGCCGAGTTGATGAGGGGCATGACGAAGTCGGAGTAGGTGAGACTGTAGTGGGCGTCGGGAGTGGCGGGAACCTTCACGCCGTGGAAGGTCACGCCGAGGGACTGGGCGGCCGCTTCCACTTCCTGGGCGATGAGGCCTTCTTGGGTGACCGTGGGCTGGGTGATGAAACTGTAGGTCACCGGACGAAGCTTCAGGATGAAGTCGAGCCCCAGGCCGGAACTCAGGATGTTCTGCTTGAGGCGCCGATCGGAAGCATTCGTCCAGCCGACTTGACCTCCGATGTACGTCACGTTGGTGTTGCCGATACGCACCGCGTTGCTGGCGACGACCGAGGCGCCCATTCCGATTACCGTGGCGTTGGTGATGCCGTTTGTGATGTTAGTTTGCGCACCAATGGCCGTGTTATCATTACCGGTGTTGAAGTTGTAGGCAGATGAATTTCCGACCGCCGTATTGTTCGACCCGGTCGTGATCCAGCCTCCGGCATTCAGCCCCACGCCTGTATTATTATTTCCTGCCGTGTTGTTCACCAGGGCGCCGGACCCTAAGCCCGTGTTGGCATAGCCCGTAGTGGTTGACTTAAGGGCGCCAGCCCCCGAGGCCGTATTTTGAGTGGCCGTGGTGTTGGAGTAGAGGGCCTCTTCCCCAAAGGCCGTATTGTAAGAGCCCGTGGTGTTGGAGTAGAGGGCCCAGAGCCCTGAGGCCGTATTGGCGTTGCCCTCGGTGTTCTTAAGCAGGGCTTGGCTCCCTGAAGCCGTATTGTTAACGCCCGTGGTGTTGTTAGTCAGGGCTTGGCTTCCTGAGGCCGT
>CAIMQW010000324.1 GCA_903843705.1 uncultured Holophagaceae bacterium
GGATCTGACCCTGTCGCCGTGAATACCACGTCCACGTTCTGCCAGGTTGCATTGGTCCCGGCCGCGATCTTCGGGGCCGAAACCAAGGTCGCTACTGGTGTCACGTTCACTGCCGCCACGGTGTTCACTGTGGCCGAGGCCGCAACCGCAACCGAAGCGACTCCCAGGCCGTCCAGAGCCACCAGAGCCGGGAACACACTGCGTGGGCCCACAACTCCTGCCGCCAGGTACTTCACAGGAATCGTGTAGGTTCCATCCAGGTGGT
Organism: uncultured Holophagaceae bacterium; assembly: GCA_903843705.1. Taxonomy (GTDB): domain Bacteria; phylum Acidobacteriota; class Holophagae; order Holophagales; family Holophagaceae; genus Geothrix. The sequence continues at coordinate 266 of CAIMQW010000324.1, forward strand.
TGATGATCGTCTGGGCTGTTCCGGCAGAATCCCCCGCAGTGACAGTCAGGGCACTAGGCAGGAGATAATTACCCACAGCCCCGTTGGGATTCGTCACGCTCACCAGGAACTCAGCGATGACCTGTCCGCTCGGAGTTGTGGCATTGAAAGTCGCCTTGTCACCGACCATGAAGGTCACTACTGGCAGTTTGGTCGCCACCACTGTGAAGGTTACCGCCGGGCTCCAATCGCCCACGGCCCCGCGGCTGTCGATGGCACGGGCCTTGACCAGCACGGCACCGGAGACGGTCGGGGGGAAGGTGTGGGTCTGGCTTCCGCCACCCGCCACCACCACGCCGTCGCCGAAGTCCCACTCGTAACTGGCGATGGTGTCGCCCGCGTCAATGTCCGATGCGGTAGCTGCGAAGGTGTAGACCTTGTTCTGATAGAGGGGAGATACCGGCGCCGCGGGAGTCACGGTTGCCACCGGTGGGTTGTTCTCGACGACGGTCAATAACAGCGTGGACGATCCTGATCCGCCCTTGCCATCATCGACGGTGGCCACAACGGTCGAGACACCTGCGGCCTGGAACTGGTGCAGCACCGTCGTTCCAGTCACGGAGGCTGAGCTGTCTCCGAAGTTCCAGGTTACGGTTGGCACGTCGCCGTCCAGGTCCGCCACTGCAGCATTCAGCGTCACACGCTGGTACTTCGTGGGGGTACCCGTGGGGATGGTCTTGGTGACTATGACCGTGGGGGCCCGATTCACCAGCACGTTCATCGTCAGGTCTGCGGTCTTGGTGCCTCCGGCCCGGCCATCACTCGCCGTCACTTTCACGGAATAGAGGCCGTCCTTGAGATACTTGTGGGTCTGCTTCGCGATTCCACCCGTTGACGGGAGGCTATCGACCTGCGGCGCTGAACTATCACCAAAATCCCAAGTCAAGGTCAGTGGATCACTGTCAGGATCCAAGGCGCTGGCCGTGAACTCCATGACCACGTTCTGCCAGGTGGCGTTGGGACCAGGCAGGATGATCGGAAGCGTAGCCGTGGCCGCGGCTGCCGTCAGGCTGATGATGGGTGCGGTGTTGGTGGCGGAGACGGTCTTAATGGTAATTTCAGGTCCCAGGACCGTGGTGCTGCTCACGCCGTTGGAGTCCACGACCTTCACGGAGGGCGTGACTGTTCGTGAGCCCATGGTCGTGGCAGCAGCGTAGGTGACGTTGACGGTGTAGTTCCCGCCGCCTGCATCCACGGGAGCGGCCTTGGTGGCGCTGGCTTCACCCGGGTCCAAGGTCACACCACTCGCGCTGACTGTCCCGAACCCGGTGTAGACGACGTTCACTTTGTACGTGAGGGTGACCGTGTTGCCCAGGACTGCATTGATAAGCGTGGCCACCGTGGGTGAGACGAAGGTGACCGTGAGGGGCGAAGGCGAAGTCCCGACGGTCAGGGACTTGGTTGCGGCGGTGGACAGCAGTCCTGCTGCATTCTTGGCCATGACACTCAGGGTGGGGGTGCCGCTGGTCACGTAGGAATAGGTCACCGTGGTGGTGGCCTTGCCGCCGGACAAGACGACGGGGGTCGTCTTGGTGGTGCCGTCCCCAAAGTCCCAACGGAACTCCGCGATGGACCCGCCGATGTTGGGGTCTGTGGCGCTGGCTGCGAAGGTGTAGGTCTTGTACTGGACCAGGGTTGCGTCATTGGGCGTCCACCCGTCCAGGGTGGCCGTCGGCGCGATGCTCGTCTGGGGCAGCGTGCCCCCGCTGCTGGAGGACCCGCCACCGCCGCCACAGGCGAGGAGCGTGAGAAGCCCAACGAACATGCTCGCCAAAAAGAGCACGAGAGCACTGCGTTTCCCCTGATACATAAACCACTCTCCAGGAAAGGAATACCGCAAAATTACCTCGAGACCATCTAACAAGATAGTATGAAAAGACTAGCCCGCAGGAAACACGTATTGATTTTGATCAAGTCTGCCCCATAAAAATCATAGAATATCGATTAAATCTAAGCGCCGACACCTTCGGTTAGGCTGGAGCTATGTCCAGAATTAATCGGCAGGTTCGCCTCAATGGTAAATTCTGAGTGCACCCTTACCTCCCGTCCGGGGACCGGCGGGGCGAGGTCTCTTCGGACCGGCTCAGCTCTCCCGGATGATCCGTGCCAGGAGGAAGGCCATCTCGAGGCTCTGGCTGCGGTTGAGGCGGGGGTCGCAGCCGCTCTTATAGGCGCGCTGGAGGTCCGCCTCGGCCAGGCCCTCGACCCCGCCGGTGCACTCGGTGACGGGCTCGCCGGTCAGCTCGAAGTGGACGGCGCCCAGGCGGGAGCCCAGGCGCCGGTGGATCTCGGCCACTTCCTGCAGTTCCAGGAGGATGTCCCCGAAGGCGCGGGTCTTGAGGCCCGTGGGGGTCTGGGTGCCGTTGCCGTGCATGGGGTCGCTGCTCCAGAGCACGGGGTGACCCTCGGCCCGGGCGGCCTCGATGAGGGCCGGCAGTACGGTCTCGGCTTTCCCCGCCCCAAAGCGGGTGATGAGGGTGAGCCGGCCCGGCTGACGGCCGGGATCCAGTTTGGCCAGTACGGTCTTGAGGGCCCCGGGCTGCATGGAGGCCCCGACCTTCAGCCCGATGGGGTTGGCCAGGCCGCGGATGTACTCCAGGTGGGCGCCGTCCAGCTGGCGGGTGCGCTCGCCAATCCAGAGGAAGTGGGCCCCTAGGTTGTAGAAGGCCTGCTTCTCCGGCACCCAGCGGGTGAGGGCTGTCTCGAAGGGCAGGTGCAGGGCCTCGTGGCTGGTGAACAGCTCACCGGTGCGGAGGTTCTCGGGCAGGCCGCCCAGCCGCTGCACGAAGTCCAGGGAGGCGCGCACCTGGTCAAGGGTCTCGAGGTAGTGGCCGGCGTCCTCCCGGCTCCAGGGCAGGTCCCAGTGCTCGGGATGGTGGAGGTCGGCGAAGCCCCCGTCCACCAGGGCGCGCAGGTGGTTCAGGGTGACCGCCGAGCGGTGGTAGGCCTGGAGCAGCCGGGCCGGGTCAGCCTCCCGCTGGCTGGGGTCGAGGCTGTTGATGAGGTCGCCGCGGTAGACCGGCACCTCCCGGCCATCCACCACCTCGGTGTTCCCGCTGCGGGGCTTGGCGTACTGGCCGGCGATGCGCCCCAGGTGGACCACGCCCGTGCGGCCCCCGTGGGTGATGAGCACGGACATCTGCAGCAGCACCCGGAGCTTGTCCTGGATGAGCCCGCCGCGACAGTCGGCGAAGGCCTCGGCGCAGTCACCGCCCTGCAGCAGGAAGCGCTTGCCAGAGGCGGCCTCGGCCAGCAGCACGCCCAGGTGATCGACCTCTTCGGCCACCACCAGGGGCGGCAGCTCCGCCAGCTCGGTGAGGGCGGCGTCCAGGGCTGCGGGATCGCGGTAGGTGGGCTGTTGGGCGGCGGGGCGCTGCTTCCAGGAATCGGGGGTCCAGTTCATGGCGGGCTTCCTTGAGTTGGAGTGAGGACGGAGACGCGGGGCGCTGCTGAGGTTCACTTGGCACTGTCCATGACGGCCTGGGGATAGCTGCCCAGGACCTTGAGCGAGGCGCAGACGCCGCGCAGCTCCCCCAAGACCTCGGCCAGGACCGGGTCCGCCTCGTGGCCCTCCACGTCCAGGAAGAAGGCGTATTCCCAGAGCTTCCGGCGGGTGGGTCGGCTCTGGATGCGGCTCAGGTTCAGGCCACGCCGGGCCAGGGGCTCCAGCAGGTGCAGCAGGGCGCCGGGCCCGTCCTGGGCCAGGGCCAGCAGGGTGGTGCGGTCCCGGCCAGTGGGCTCGGAACCCTTGGGTCCCAGCACCACGAAGCGGGTGGCATTGGCCGCCAGGTCCTGGATCTGGGTCTCGGCGACCTTGAGGCCGAACAGGTCCGCCGCCAGCTCCGAAGCCACGGCGGCCCCCTCGGCGTCTTCTCGGGCCAGGCGCGCCGCCTCAGAGGTGGACGGCGCCTCGATGCGGTCCGCGTGGGCCAGGTGGGTCTCCAGCCAGCCCCGGCACTGGCTCAGGGCCTGGGGATGGGAATAGACCCTGCGCACGGCGCTCAGGTCCAGGTCGGGCCGGACCAGCAAGGCCTGGTCCACGGGCAACAGGATCTCGGCGCAGATGCGGAGCGGACTCTCCAGGAAGGCGTCCAGGGTGGACTCCACAGCCCCCTCGGTGGCGTTCTCCACGGGCACCACACCGTAGTCCGCCCGCTGGCGCTCCACAGCCTGGAACACGGCCCCGATGGTGCCCAGGGGCAGGGCTTGGCTGGAGCCGCCGAACTGCTGGCGCGCGGCCAGATGGGTGAAGGTGCCCTCGGGTCCGAGGAAGGCCACTCGCAGGGGCTTCTCCAGGCTCAGGCAGGCGCTCATGACCTCCTGGAACACATTACGGACCGCCGCCGAGGGAAAGGGTCCGGGGTTCGCGGCCTCCATGCGGGCCAGCACCTCCCGCTCCCGGCGGGGCACGTGGAAGAGCGCCTCGGGCGAGGCCGCGGTCTTGATGCGGCCCACCTCCGAGGCGAGCCGGGCCCGCTGGTTGAGGAGGGCCAGCACCTGGTCATCAACCGCATCAATGGCCTGCCGGAGACCGGCGAGGTGGGCAGGGTCGGGCTGGGTCATGGGAATCCCCAAACAAAAACCCCCGAGCCGGTGGGACTCGGGGGCGAAGGCAAAAGCGGGGTTGGTTTTAGACGCCGCTCAGCCTCGCACCCGAAGTGCGAAAGCTAAAAAAGTAGAAGCGGCGGGAGGTGGACATGGCGGTTCCAACAACTTTGCCGGAATCCGGGCGCTCTCGCAAGCCTTAGGCTCCGAGGTGCTGGAAGACCTCGGCCAGACAGGCGGTCCAGGTCTCGTCAGGCGTCTCCTCCAGGAAGAACTCCACCGCATGACCCGCCGGGCGGGCCTCCAGGTGCAGGGACCAGGTCTCGAAGAGGGCGTCCAGGGGGGCCGAGTCCAGGGGCTTGTGGCGGTACTTATGGGACTTGCGGGCCCGATCCACATCGGGGCCCCGGAGGCAGACCCCCTCCCGGCGGGTGGCCACAAAGGTGAAGGCCTGCACCCACTTGCCATCCATGAACTGGTTGAAGTGCAGGTAGGCGCCGTGGAGGCTGCGGGAGAAGTCCAGCACCCGCTTCTTCCCGGTCCACTTCGCGGTCCAGAGGGTGAGGATCGCCTCCAGACGCGCCCGCTCCGAAGGGTGCTTCAGGCAGCCTTGGGCATAGGGCAGAAAGTCATCGAGCTGTTCCAAGGTCCGGCCTCCGGGGTGCTCCAGCCTACCGCAGCGTGGCGGGAGACCGGGGGGCATCCAACAAAGATGTCGCTACCATGAGCGCAGCCCCGAGAACCCATGCCCGCCACCCCCTACCAGCAGGAGCCTCTTCCAGACCGAGAGCGGCAGCCCTGGGCGCTGGCGCTCACGGTGCTGCTGCTCAGCCTCTGCGCCACCCTCGTGGCCTGGGCCCTCGCCCGGCAGAGCCAGCGGCAGCGCGACCAGGCCCGGCTGGAGCGGTTCGTCGTCCGGACCCAGCTGAACTTCCAGGACCGCCTCGGGCGCTACGAGGATATCAGCCGGGGGGCCGAGGGCTTCTTCAGCGGGGATCCCCGTAACCAGGAACGGACCCAGTGGCACGACTACGTCGCCCGCCTGGACCTGCCCAGCCGCCACCCGGGACTGACCAGCCTGGCCTTCATCCGACGGGTGCGGAGCGGGGATCTGCAGGCCTTCTTCTCGGCCAACCCCCACTTCCACCACCGCTACCTGCTGCCCGCATCCGACCCGCTCCACCTGCCGTTTCCCGACAGGCCGGGCGACCACCTCATTATCCAGCTCTGCGAACCCGGAGACCGCGCGGCCTTGGCGCTGGGCCTCGACGTCGCCTCCAATCCGAGCCAGCGGGCCGCTGCCGAAGGGGCCGAGGAGACCGGCCAGCCGGTGCTCTCAGGGCTCATCCAGTTCACCCGGCCCGAGGGCCGGTTCGACGCCGTGACCCTCTTCGTGCCCGTCTTCGCCGGGATTCCCACCGATGCCCCCGGCCGCCGGCAGGCCCTCAAGGGCTGGATCTCCGCCGGCATCCTGATCAATGAGCTCATGGGCGACATCCTCCGCGGGGAGGACCAGGGCATCGCCCTCGAGGTGGTGGACACCATGGCCTCCGGAGGCGCCCAGGTCCTCTACGTGAATCCCAGCTGGCCCCCGGGCGCGCCGCCCAACCTGGTGACGCGGGTGGTCCTCGCCGGTCGCGAGGTCGAGCTTCGCTACGGCATCCGGCAATCCTTCTACCAGACCGAGGGGAGGAACCTGGGATGGGTTCTCCTGCTCGGCGGCCTGGTGCTCAGCTTCAGTCTGGCGGGCCTGGTGTGGTCCCTGGCCGGGACCCGGCGGCGCGCCATGAACCTGGCCCAGGATATGAACGCGACTCTCTTCGAAGCCCTGCAGCGGAACCGCAGCCACCTGGCCTCCACCCCCCTGGCGGTGATCGAGACCGACGCGGCCTTCCGGGTGCGCGAGTGGAACCCGACGGCGGAGCGGGTCTTCGGCTACACCCGGGAGGACGTCCTGGGCCAGGATCCCCGCCTGCTCGTCCCCCAGGAGTCTCAGGCCGAGGTGGCAGACCAGCGCCAGGCCCTGCTCCGGTCCGAGGCCGGCAGCCGGTTCACCACCGAGAACCTCACTCGCACGGGCCAGCGTATCCTGTGCGACTGGTACGCTTCGGCCCTGCGCAGCGAGGACGGCCGCTTCATCGGAACCATCCTCCTCGCGGAGGACGTCACCGACCGCCGCCGGGCCGAGAGCGCCCTCCGCCAGGCCCAGAAGCTGGAGAGTCTCGGCGTCTTGGCCGGCGGCATCGCCCACGACTTCAACAACCTGCTCACAGCCATCCTCGGCAACACCGAACTGGCCCTGGAGCGGGTGCGGGAGAACCCGCCCCTGCGGGCGGCCCTGCAGCGCATCGAAGCCACCACCCAGCGCGGCGCGGATCTAGCCCGCCAGCTCCTGGCCTATGCGGGCAAGGCCCACTTCGCGGTGCGCCCCCTAGATCTGAACGCCCTCATCCGCGAGATGAGCGAGCTTCTCTCCGTCTCCATCTCCAAGAAAGTGACCCTGCGGACCGACCTGCAGCCCGACCTGCCCGCGGTGGAGGCCGACAGCGCCCAGTTCCAGCAGGTGGTCATGAACCTGGTGACCAACGCCTCCGAGGCCATTGGCGAGCAGGCGGGCACCGTGACCCTCCGTACCCGGGGCGTCACCTACGCCAAGGCCGACCTGGTGACGGCCTTCCCCGGCCAAGTGCTGGATCCGGGCCGCTATGTCCGCCTGGAAGTCCAGGATGACGGCTGCGGCATGGACGCCGAGACCATCGGCCGCATCTTTGACCCCTTCTTCACCACCAAGTTCACGGGGCGGGGGCTGGGCCTGTCTGCCATGCTCGGCATCGTCCGGGGCCACCGGGCCGGGCTCCGGGTGGAGAGCGCAAGCAACAAGGGCACCACCTTCATCCTGCTCTTTCCCGCCTCCGACGCCGCCCTGGAGGTGGTGAAGGCCCCCGTGACCTCGGCCCCAAGTGCCACGGGCACAGTGCTGGTGGTGGACGATGAGGGCATCATCCGCGAGTTGGCCAGGGGCGCCCTCGAAGGCGCGGGGTACCAGGTGCTTGAAGCCCGGGATGGCCTTGAAGCCGTGCAGATCGTCAGCCGGGAGCGGGACAAGATCCAGCTGGTCCTGCTCGACATGACCATGCCCCGCATGGGGGGCGCCGAGGCCTTCCGCCGGATCCGGCAGCTCTCCCCCGCCTGCCCGGTCCTACTGACCAGCGGTTACACCCAGAAGGAGTCCCTGGAGTCCTTGGTGGACCTGCCCCCGGATGGCTTCCTGCAGAAACCCTTCAGGATTCGGGAATTGGTTACCAAGGTCCGGGAGATTCTCCGTGATCTGGCTCCAAAAATTACTACCAAATAACCATTCGGATATTTTGTAATCACACCTAAGTCCATGCGATAACAGCCTTCTGTGCCATGGATCACAAGTGTTCCCACTTAAGTTTTTAGACAAAGAAATCAGGACCTGAACAACTCATGCTGAATGGATCTGGAGGCATCCATGTCCAACTCGGCCCCGAAGTTAATCAGCTCTGGCAACCTGCCGACGCCCAACTGGCACGCGACCCACGAAGAAGCCCTAGGTCGCCTGACCCGGATGTCCGAGGCCCTGGTCGCCAGCGACTGGCAGGTGGTCGATGCTGGCGCCCGATGGGTCTACGAGGTGCTGCGGCCCCACAACGAGGCTGAGGAGCGCGAGCTCTTCCCGCTGCTGGAGGAGATCGGTGCCGAGTCTCTGCTGCAGCGCCTCTTCGAGGACCACCGCCAGATGTGGGACCTGACCCTGCAGATGCTGGCCGAGATCAATGAGGGCCAGGTCCGCGCGCCCCGCTCACTGACCCTGCTGGGCCAGCGGCTGGTGGACCTGATCCGCGACCACATCGAGGCCGAGGACTACCTCATGCTGCCCCTGCTCAAGGGCAAGTCCCTCTACGCCTCGGACGCCGAGACCCAGGACGGCTACCTGATCCTGGAGAAGAAGCTCATCGCCCCGGAGACCTGGTCCTTCATCGTCCAGGCCCCC
>CAIMQW010000325.1 GCA_903843705.1 uncultured Holophagaceae bacterium
CTCGCGGAGGCTGAGGATCTGGCCGAGCTTGATGTAGGTGGGACCCAAGCGCTCCAGGCGGCGGCGGAACTGCACCGGAAAGGGCTCGTGCCGCAGCGTCCGGTCCACGAACAGCCGCCCAGGGAGGGACGCGAACCAGAGCGCCACCAGGCGCGCGCCCTTGAGTCCTCCGTCGTCCTGGCGGGCTTCCAGTTGGGCGAGCAGGCCGCCGAAGAGCAGCCCGAGGAAGTGCCGCCAGGTGACCAGCAGCCTGCGGAGCAGTCCCTGGGGTTTCCAGGTCTTCATGATCTCGAAGCCCCGGCTGCGGAGCAGGTCTTCGTTGGATTCCGGTGCTGCCACGAAAGCGTCTCCCGCCGCTGGGGCGCTCACCTTCGATCCTTCTTCAAAATCAACGGTTGCGTCCATATTCTTCATGGGAGGATACCCACTCCAGCGAGGAAATGGCAGCGCCGAGGGAGAGCTCGCCCGCCAGGACCACGCCCGCAATGATCTCCGCCAGCTTGTTGACCTTGCCCGTGCCGAAGCAGCCGAGCACCTCCAGGCACTCCCGCTGGGTCGGCAGGCCCGTGCCGCCGCCGTGGGTGGCGACGATGAGCGAGGGGATCGTGATGGAGATGTAGAGGTCCTTCTCCGGGGTCAGCTCCGTGTAGAGGATGCCGGAGGAGCCTTCCGCGAGGTTGGCCGCGTCCTGCCCCGTGGCGATGAACATGGCTGCGATGGCGTTGGGGCTGTGGGCGCCGTTGTTGTTCGCGCCCGAGAGGATGGACCCCACGTTGGCCACGCCCCAGTGGTAGGCGAGGCTCTCGGGCTCAACCCGCATGACCTCCATCAGCACCTCGCGCTTGACGACACACTCGGCGGTGACGCGCTTGCCCCGGGTGCGCATGAGGTTGATCTGGGAGGCCTTCTTGTCCGTGGCCAGGTTGGACTCGAGGTAGAAGCGCTTGATGGTCTTGTTGTGCTCCAGGATCCAGCTGCAGGCGGCGAAGGTGGCCCGGCCGACCATGTTCTGGCCTGCCGCATCCCCGGTGATGAAGTTGAAGCGGAGGTAGGCGAACTTGCTGGCCAGGTAAGTGTCGATGTACATCAGCTTGCCGCTGCGGGTGGTGGTCTCCGCCTCCCGGCGCAGGTCGTCCATGTGCTCGTCCACCCAGCGCCGGAAAGCCAGGGCCTCCCGGGCGCTCTCGAAGATGAACACCGGGGCCCGCTGCATGTGGTCCGCCTGCACCGTGCAGGTGACGCCGCCGGAGAGGTTGAGGACCTTCATGCCCCGGTTGTAGGAGGCCACCAGGGTGCCCTCCGTGGTGGCCATGGGGATCAGGAAGTCGCCCTTGGCGTGCTCGCCCTTGACGTGCAGGGGACCCGCGAAGCCCAGGGGCACCTGCACCACGCCCGTGAAGTTCTCGATGTTGCCCTTGGTCACCTCGGGATCGAACGAGTGCTGGCTGGTGTGTTTCAGCCTCGCGCCGGTGGCCGCCTCCACGAAGGCCCGGCGGGCCGCGACGATGGCGACCGTGTAGTTGTCCTCCTTGGCGCAGGGGACCGAGACCTGGTCGCTCAGGGTGCTGGAGGTGTGGTCCTCGACCTTGAAGCGGAGTGCGCCCAGGCCCTTGACCTCGATGGCGACCTCGATGGCGTGCATGCCCTCGGTGATGCTCCGGCCCGGGGCCCGGAGGTGGGCCACCTGCTTCAGAGGGAAGGGCTCCGGCCGCTCCGGAGAGACCTCCGAGGCCGACCGCCAGTCGCCTTCGCCGAGGTCCAGCTCCAGGTCTTCGGCCCGCAGCTCCAGGGGGCCGATGCGGACCCCCACCACGCGGGTGAGGATCACGTCGCTGAGACGGTTCTTCAGGCTGATGGCCACGCCGTCATCGGCGTTGCGCAGGGAGCCGTGGGTGTAGAGCTTCCGGAGAATCAGGGAAGGAAACATGGTGGCACTGCCTCAGAGGGGTGCATCAATGTGCCACCCCGGAAGGTTTCCCGCCAGTGGCGATTTGGAATTATCAATCTGTAAAGAAAATGATTTCCTGATTACCAACCATTCTCAGCCTCAACCTTCAAGGTAGGTGTGAGCGCAACCAGCCATTCGACAGTGGGTTGGGGAGATTGGACAGGATATGTCGGTCTTCTAGACCGAGCCTTGGGTGCCTTTCGGGGTGACCAA
>CAIMQW010000326.1 GCA_903843705.1 uncultured Holophagaceae bacterium
CGGACTGGTCTTGCACCACGTAGTCCTTGAGCTCGCCGATGCAGGTGTAGCCCAGGCGCTCGTAGAGGCGGCGGGCGGCGGGGTTGAAGCCGGACACGCAGAGGAACACGTTCGGGTGCTCGCGGAAGATCCGGTCTTCCGAGAAGGCGATGAGCCGGGAGCCGAGCCCCTGGCCGCGGAAGGTCGGGGCGAGGCAGATCGCCTGGAGGTAGCCGACGAAGGCGCCCTGCAGGTTGAGGACCAGGACGCCGGCCAGCTGGTCGCCGAGGCGAGCCACGTAGGTCTCCCGGCCCGGATCCCGCAGCAGGCGCAGGCAGCTTGCGCGGTCCCGCTGCAGGGTTAGCCAGGGCTCGGACGCGGCCATGAGCTCCGCGCAGGCTTCGTGCTCAGCCTCGCTGGCGGAGGGATCGATGCGGAGCTTGCTCACGGGCCTTCCTTGCGCGCGGTGAGACCGATGGCCCGGGCCGTGAGGGTGCCGATCTCGGCATTCAGCGCGCGGGTGTCGCCCTTGCCGTCCGGGTGCAGGCGCGTGGTGAGCAGGATGAAGAAGGTGTCCGTGGCGGGGTCCAGCCACAGCGCCATGCCGGTGAAGCCCGTGTGGCCGAAGGAGCCCAGCTCGAAGAGGCTGCCGCGGGGCCGGCTGTAGAGGGAGTCGATGTCCCAGCCGAGGCCCCGTCGCTCAGGCACGGTGGCTGGCGTCTGCACACTTCGCATGAGACGCAGGGTTTCGGGCTTCAGCAGCGGTCCGCCCCGCAGGATGAATCGGGCATACTTCGCCAGGTCGGCCGCAGTGGTGAACAGTCCCGCGTGGCCGGCCACCCCGCCCATGCGTCGCGAGGTGGGATCGTGGACCACACCCCGCAGCACCACGCCGCGCTCGTCCCGCTCGGTGGGGGCGATGCGGGGGAGCAGGCTTGCGTCCGGCTTGAAGGTTGAGCTCAGCATCTTCAGCGGGGCGAACACCTCCTGCGCGGCGAACACATCCAGGGGGCGTCCGCTCAGGCGGTGGACGAGCTCACCCAGCAGGATGAAGTTCACATCGCTGTAGCGGAACACGTTGCCCGGAGCGGGATTAGGCACGCAGGCGCAAGCCTGGCGGATGCCTTCCGCATAGCCGAGCCAGTCCGGGCGCCCCTCCTGCTTCGGGAGGCCCGCCGGTAGGCCCGACGTATGGGTGAGCAGGTGCTTCACCGTGACCTGGGAGTTCCGGAACTCCGGTAGGTAGCGTTGCACGGGGGCGTCGAGCGCAAGCTTGCCGCGCTCCAGGAGCAGCATGATGGAGGGCAGCGTGGCCACGACCTTGGTGAGGGAGGCGGCATCGAACACGGTGTCTTCGGTCATGGCTTCGACCGAAGGGACCAGCGCCCGGCTGCCCTGGGCCCAATGCACATCCTTGCCCCCGTGGTCGCACCAGTAGACGGCGCCGGGCGTGACCTTGGTCTCGATGGCCCGGTCGAGGGCCGCTCGGAGCTCGGCGAGGCCCCGGGACTCGAAGGCCTGGGCCTGGAGCAGCAGGGCGGAGAACAGCAGGACCAGAACTCGCATGCTTCAAGCTAAACAGATCCAGGGGCATTCCAGCGCAGGGAGTCCTGTTTGGCCCGTCGGGGCCCCTCGTCGGCGCCGGGTTCTCGGTCAGGGGGAGCCGGGAAGGGGACCACCTAGAACGGAGAGCATGTCTGGACAAATGATTCGGCATTAATTGTTTTCCTGATTACCAACCATTCTCAGCCTCAACCTTCAAGGTAGGTGTGAGCGCAACCAGCCATTCGACAGTGGGTTGGGGAGATTGGACAGGATATGTCGGTCTTCTAGACCGAGCCTTGGGTGCCTTTCGGGGTGACCAA
>CAIMQW010000327.1 GCA_903843705.1 uncultured Holophagaceae bacterium
CCAGGGGCGCCCCGGCCGCGCTCTCAAGGGCGCGGCAGCGGCGCCCCTGGATGGAGCCCCATGCTGACGCTGCGGCCCTCTCCCTGCAGTCAGGGACCTCACTGGCAATGGCTCTGGTTTCGCGTCACTGCCCCGAAGCGTTCCCCGGCACCGGGCAGGTGGGTCGGCGCCCATCTGCGGAATCTGCGTCATCTGTGGTTCCGCTTTTGATCTTGAACGGCTGGGGCTGAGCTTGGCCGATAACCGAGTAATTGATCTGTATTTGTTTTCTTGGTTGTCGGCCAGCCTCCGCTGAAAAGACGCTCCACGAAGGACACGAAGACGCCCTGCGGGCGCAGGAAGCACACGAATGCGCCCTGGCTCACCTCGGGCACCCCTGGATAGAGACCCTGCTCGGTTCCAGCCCCTAAGGCTCCGGCAGCACCCAGGACGCCACGAGCTGGGTACCGTTGCCCCCGGACGCGGTGATTGCAAAGGTCCCGCCGCTGAATTCGGTCCGCTCCCGCATCGAGGTGAGGCCCAGTCCCCCCAGGGAATCCTGCTGGCCAGGGGTCCTGGGCTCAAAGCCCTTGCCGTTGTCCGAAATTTGCAGGGTGAGCCGGTCCCCAACCATGCCGAGGGTGAGCCTCACCTCCGTGGCCTGGCTGTGCTTGACCGTGTTCTGGAAGGCCTCCTGCACGATGCGGAAGAGGGTGATCTTGAGGGCCTCCGGGATCATGGCTTCCTCGACCTCGAACCCTTGGCTCACCTTGAGCGCGGGGTGGGTATTCATGAAGCCGCGGGCCAGCCAGGAGAGGGCCGCCAGGATGCCGAGGTCGTCCAGCATGCTGGGGCGCAGGTTGATGGAGATCCGCCGCACTTCCTCGATGGCGCCCGCCAGTGCCTTCATCATGCCTGGCAGCTGGGCCCGTTCCGCCTCTCCCGGCTGGCTGCCTGCGCCCGCCAGCGCCTGCCCGCCCATGAGCCGAATGGCGCTCAGGGTCTGGCCGAGGCTGTCGTGCAGCTCCAGGGCGACCCGCTTGCGTTCGTCCTCCTGGGCCGTGAGCATGCGCGCGTGCATCTGCCCGAGGTGGAGGGTCCTGGCCCTGACCTGGGTTTCCAGGTCTGCATTGAGCCGGTACAGGCTGTCCTCGATCTCCTTGAGGGGCGTGATGTCAGAGATCGCCACCAGGAGCACCGCAGTGCCCTCCGAGTCTTGCCAGGGGGTTGACTCCAGGCTTGCCCAGAAGGATGGGGCCTGCGCCCGCAGCAGCCGCAGCTCCAACGCAGGCGAGGGAACGGTGGCTCCGAGCCGTCGCCGATAGTGGTAATAGACGGTCTGGTCCTCGGGGCTGATGAACTGGGAGAGCGGTCTCCCGACGAGCTTGCCCTGGGTCAGGCCCAGCAAGGAGGCCCACCTGAGGTTGGCCTCCAGGATCAGCCCGTGTTCGCTGAGGGTGCAGTAGCCCACCGGGGCCATCTCGTAGAGGTCGAAATACCGGGTCTTCGAGGCGTCCAGCTCCAGCTGCACCCGACGCAGCTCCTCGTTCTGCATCTCCAGTTCGATCTGGTGCACCCGGAGTTCCTGCAGAAGCCGGCGCAGCTCCGCAGGCGAGGCCTCGGCGCTGCTCCCAGCGGACCCGGCAGCGCTGGCGCTGGCCACTTCCTCCGCCCGGTGGCGCAGCTCTTTCAGCTTTTTTGGCTGGTCGTTCATGTCGCTCGTTTCAGGCCGTGGGCGCAGCAAGTGTGTGTCTGCCCCCTGCACTTGCAGCCAGATACCGCTCTTAAAATGGGCGTGAAGGCCCCTGGAAGGCAACAGGAAAGCTGAACCCGGGCCGTCGATCTTCCGCAGGGGGCCGCCTCCTCCATGAGCTTTCGTCCGTGGGGAATTCGATGAGGGAAACCCCTCGTTTTCACGGGTAGAAACCCGCGACCTCTTGAGGACCAGCACCTAAAGGACATTTAATAACAAGAGTTAGAAGATATTTCGTCAATCTTATACGTAGATGTACGCGTTGAGACTTGGGCCAGACAGGTCACCTTGGGGTCGGAAGACATCCTTCCCTTGAGGCCCTCTTGTCTGCGAACTCAAGCACCACTTCGAACGCCTACGCCGTGGACTTCTGGCGCAGCTGCATGAAGGCCACCGCGGCCTGCGCCACCTGTGCCGAGGCCGGGCGGCTGCAGAGTCCCCGGGGCCTCCGGGTCGAGGGGGCGAGAGCCGAGGCCCTTGGCTATGAGGCCAGGGCCGTGGAGGAGGGCCGGGAGTTCCGGATCTTCACCAACTCCATGAGCGAGTTCTGGGAGGACCTGCGGGAGCTCGACGGGCCCCGGCGGGTGGCCCTGGAGACCATCCGGGAGACACCGCACCTGACCTGGATGCTCCTGACCCAGCAGCCGGACGCCATCCTGGGCCTGCTGCAGAGGGCTCACAACCAGGCCCAGGCGGAGCAGTCCTCGCGACCCAGCGAGCGCGGCCAGCACTTTGTGCAGTGGCTGCAGAACTGGCTGGGTGGCGAGGCTCCGAAGAACCTCTGGCTGGGCACCACCGTCGAGGATGAGGACTTCGCCGGGGCGCGCATCAAGGGCCTGCTGAAGGTGCCGGCCGCCATGCGCTTCCTGTCCTCCGACCTCTGCAGCTCCAAGCCCGTCCTGGGGGACAGCTCCACCTTCTACCACTCCAAGGCCCGCGGGATCGTTCGCCGGTGGCCCGGCCCGGCCGGGCTGGAACAGTACTGCATCGAAACATTGGCCATTGGAGGGGGATGACCTTGCCTCGCGCGACGGTTCAGCCGACCTACCTGATCATGAGCTTGGTCTACTTCGTCATGCCCTCCGTCACCTGGTTGGTGCTGGTGGGGCGGCGCAGCCAGTCCATTCACCTGTGGTTCTCGGGGAGCCTGCTCTTCGCTGCGGGCATCACCCTGTTGGGCGTGACGGGCCTGCTGCCGGCCCAGGCCACCATCGCCTTGGCCCAGGCGCTGCTCTTCTTCGGCAGCACCCTGCATCTCCAGGCCATCCGGTTGGAGCGAGGGCTGACCTGGCGGGCCTCCCGGGTCGTTGCTTTGGGTGTCTGCTATGTGGTGGTGTTGAAGCTTCTGCATCTCAATGTTGGGAGCGACACGCTTCGGATCGGGTTCGTGACGCTGGTCCAGGCCGTCCTTCTGTCAGGCATCACCTGGGCAGGTTGGCACTTCTGGGGCGGCAACAGGGATAGGCCGATCGAAAGACTGACCAGGGATTTGATCACGGCCAACGAGGAGCTGGCCTTCCAGACCTCGGTGAAAGGCAAACGCGCTGACGAGTTGGTCGTTGCCAACAAGGAGTTGGCCTTCCAGACCTCAGAGAAGGCCAAACGCGCTGACGAGTTGGTCGTTGCCAACCAAGAGCTGGCCTTCCAGACCTCGG
>CAIMQW010000328.1 GCA_903843705.1 uncultured Holophagaceae bacterium
AAGGCCGTGGACCCGAAGGGCGGGCCACCGGCCCGTTCGCTATGGGAAGCAGAGAGCTTTCCATGGCGAATCCATCCGCCTTTCCATGCCCGAGCACCGGCCACGGCCTACAACCCCACCTCACGCTTTTCCGGATGAACCATATTTTTTGCGATCCACATGGCGTGGAAGCGCGGCACCAGCCAGCGGTCCTTCACCCCGGCATAGATCGCAACCGGGACCTGGACCTTGGCCAGAGACTCGGCCGTGAACAGGACGCCTACGGGGGCCATGGCCACCACCGCGCGAATCCGACCATCCTTCAGGGGTTGGCCAGCCTGGGGGGGGGCGACAGGCCACTCGGTGCCGCCGGTGCGGCAGAACAATGGATCGTCCTTGCCTTCCTCCCGGCAGTGCCGACTCGACTGGGCCAGGTCGGGGACACCCCCGGCCAGAGCCAGGACGGTATAGCCCCCGGCCGAATGTCCAAGGGTGCCGATGCGCGGGCCCTTGGCGTCGCGTGCGATGCGGTCCTTCCAGATCGGGTCGGCCAGCAAGGCATCGATGACCCGGCTAACCTGGCGTGGTCGTTCGAAGAAATAGCGCTCCGGAGTCTTCTTTAACAAGGAACCGTCCATCCAGTTGTCGCCTGGGTGGCGCAGGGCGGCCACCAGGTAGCCCCTTGCGGCCAGGGCCTCGGCCAAGCGGCTATGGGCGAGCTCCGAGCCGCCCAGCCCGTGGCTCAGCACGATCAGTCCCTTCACCGCTTGTTCCGACCCACCCCTGATGGCGGCGTGGATCATGAAGGGACCCATGGGGACCTCCCGGCTGGGTGATGGGCTGGGGTAGTAGAGCGCCACAGTGATGGCTGGAGCGCCCTCGTCCTTGCCGGGAATCTCGTATTGGGACCAGCCCACCTGGGCGGCCAGAGGCCGGGTCGCGAAGAGCAGAAGGGCAAGGCCGAGCAGGCAGTATCGAGCAATTGTTTTCATGGCCGTCCTATTCAGGTGGATGACGTCGGTGCTGGCCGACTGGTTCACGATGCAGCCGCTTTGGGCCGATATTACGTCTTTACGGGACATGGTGTGCCTCCTGTTTGGCTGGTTGTGGTTTGCGTTGCTGTTGTGCGTGTCCGTTGAAGGTCCTGCGAGCGTTCGCGTAGGAGGATCCATTCGACCCAGGCGAGGTTGATGGCCCAGCCTGCCCCCATGAGAACGGCGCGGGTCTGTTCTCCCCGAATGCTGGGGAACAGGAACCACGGCAGGTGGGTCAGCACCTGAGTGCCCGCGCCTAGGCCGAGGGCATAACCGCGCATCATCCAAGGACGGTGGGCAGTGATATCCTGTCGCCCGATGGCGGCTATGCCGATAGAGATGAACAGCACCATCGCCGCACCGACCCCAAGTCGGATGGTGTACAGGAGCGTGCCGTCAAAGAGGGGGCGGGGATAATACTGCGCCATCCACAAACCCGTGAGTGCGGCGACCAGCCCACAAGGGACCACGACCCTCCCCGCCATGCGATGCCACTCGGGCTTGCGGCGTCGCAACCCGGGGGCAAACTGGAAGGCACCCAGAACGCAGTAGATGGTGACGCTGATGAGGTGCAGCACGATGGGCAGGGGGGTCGCGAAGAAGCGGGCGTTTTCGGTCGTGATCCCTGAGCCACCCCCAAGTTGAAAAAGGCGGAAGGTGCCAGCCAGAACGGGGAAGAAGCTCAGCCCGATCAATCCAGCGGGTAGGAGCCATTCGGATTTCATCTCAGAGGTCCTCACGTCTTCTCACGCTCCCTTCTTGACGAAGCGCAGGCCAAGCATGATGACGACATCATTGCGCGTCGCGGCCTTGCCGCTGCCTACGAGCGGCTTGAAGGTGGACACATAGTCCCGAATCTCAAGGCGCAGATGCACGCGGTGAATAGCGAACTCACCGCCGGCACTGCCATAGGCGGCGAGGCTGGTGGTTGGATCGGTGGGGAGCCTAGGGATGTTGTAGCTCCGTGCGCCACCGCCGGCGCCGAGAAAAGGTGCAACCTTCCACGTGCTGCCAAGGGACAAGTGGGGCCCGCGCGCTTCCGCTCCGATATCACAGATGAAGATGTCGAGCTTGGGCTCCCCCGCGATGACGAGGTCGTGGCTCCGCGCCCACTCAAAGGTGCCCGTGACGGCGAAGGCTGGATGCGGGACATAGGACACCACCACCGCGGTCAGGTCCGCGCGCTTGAGGCTGGCCTGCTGGGCGCCCGTGGGGATGAGCCAACCACCGGAGACGTAGAACTCCCAAGCTGCCGGGGGCTGGGGCGGCGTCTGAGCTTCGGCCGGGCGCGTCGAGGCGAGGAGCAGGAGGATGGCTCCCATGGTCGCGACGACTTTCCGAGAGAATCTCTGGCGGCCGACACGGATATTACGCGAAAGATGGTTGTAAATAAAGGAGTTGTTGGACACGATGTTCTCCTGATGGGGATGAGTCTTTGTCTCACAAACAATAGTGTATGTTATACACAGTTTTGTTCAAGGTACTTTTTTAGGAAAAGGAGCTACATGGCAGGAAGGACTGGCCAGGGGGATCGGTCGAGCCCTGAGGCGAAGGGTGGGCGACGCCGTGAGGACCTCCCACAGGCACTTGCCAACCACGAAAGCGCGGCTCTGGACCTTCAGAAGCGCAGTGAGCTGCTCTGGGAGGCTCCGCCCCGGCCGAGCCGGGGATCCAAGCCCACGATGAGCCGCGAGGACATCGTCCAGGCAGCGATAAGCGTGGCCGACCAGAACGGTCTCGCTGCGCTCACGATGTACGCGGTCGCCGAAAGGCTTGGGTTCACCACGATGGCGCTCTACCGCTACTTCCCGAACAAGGAAGCGCTGATCGACGCTTCGGTCGACGCTGCCATGGGGGCGCCGCCGCCAAGGAGCGGCCCGCGTCAGGGCTGGCGTCAGGAAGTGGTTGCCTGGGCCTATGCGAAGCGGACGATGTTGATTGCACGACCTTGGCTGGCGGAGCTGCCGTTCGTCGCGGCGCCCCATGGCCCCAACTGGCTGAGCTGGCATGAAGCGCTCTTGGAGGCCCTTGCCGACACGGGGTTGAGCCCCGAGGACCTGATGGACATGCTGAGCGTGGTGCACGCCTACGTGAGCGGAGCCTCTGATACGGCCATCTCGCTGGCGCGCGCCAGGTCCCGGGGCATGTCGGACGAGCTGTGGGCGCAGGCTGTGGGCAGGGACCTCGGTCGTGCGATCCACAACCCGCGCTACCCGAGGCTGTCCGCCATTCTCACCTCCCAGTCGGGGGGCATTTCGGAGGCGTCTCCGCTGCCAGTGCGCGCTGGCCGGCCACGCACGATGGAAGAGGGCTTCGACTTCGGCCTTGAGCGCGTCCTGGATGGAATCGAACGCCACATCGACGCAAGCAGAGGCTCCTGAGGCATTCCGGTTTTGGGAAGGCCACCGCTTCAGCTCTGTGACCCCGGTTCTGTGGAAAGACTGGGCGACTTGCCAGCAGCCTGAACCACTAGCCCAAACCAGGAATCTCGCGCTACCATTGGCCCTGGCTAGTCGCGCCAGCCCTTGTCGGGGTGATTCAATTGGTTGTCTCAGCCTGTGATGATTTATTCATTCACACGGCCCAATCAAGCTTCAATGCTTTCAGCTAGTACCCGTAGCTCAGTTGGATAGAGCGCTGGCCTCCGAAGCCAGAGGTCGCTGGTTCGATTCCAGTCGGGTGCACCAACAAACCAAGGGGGGCCAACCGGCCCCCCTTGTTCAGGGCCTGGACACCAGCTGGAGGCCGCCGATGGTCATCTCCACCCTTGAGCGAACCATGCCGTTGGGGCCTGGGCCAGGTTCGGTGCTGATCTTGGTGATACCCAGACCCTGGAGGGAGAGCGCCGCCCAGGTCGGCCTCAAGTCCGGGCCCAGGTATTCGATGGAGCCACTCTTGGTCTGGCTGGGGGCGGTGGTGAGCCACTGCTGGAAAGGCTGCACCAAAGCCTGGGGGATCACGATGATTAGATTGGAGATGGTAGCTGCCCCAGTGGGCTGCAGGCCTTTTCCAGGCAAGGGGTCTTTCCCGCTGGACAGGGAGCTGGCGGGTTGTCGAGACAGACTCGCACCCGGATTGACAGACCTGGGCAGGAAACTGATCGCCTCGATCTTGCTGACACGCGACGTATCCAGGCCTGCGATCTGGAGCTTGAAAGCAGACGTTCGAAGGGTCTGCGAGGTTCCAGCCGAGCCAGAAGCAACCAGTGGACCTTGGACCTGGGTCACCTTGGGTGCGAAAAGGGTGACTTTGATCTGGAGCAGATCGTGGCCACCGGCATCAAGCGCTGGGAATTCGATCTTCTGCGGCACGATACCGAGCAGATCGGTGGCGCTTACCGCCCTGCCATCGCGGTTGATTCCTGTAAGCCGAACCGTCTTCATCGGCCGTTGCCCCTGGAGGGTGGGAATGATCCAGGCGCTGAAGAAGGCTGGGTTCATGCCCTGGGGGGAGATGACGAGCAGCTCCTCGAGTCCGGCTGCAGTCTGGGTCTGCCGAGAATCCATCAGCCGCCCCATGGGAAGGCCGTCCAGAGAAAGGCTCGTGATGATGGTCTGGTCCGTCCTCGGTTGGGCCCCTTGGGCCGCCGCGCCCGTTGGCACCTGGCCGATCAGCACCGCCAGCAGTGTCGCCGCCAATCGAATCGCGCTCATAACCCACCTCCTGCAGAGACTATGGCTACAGAAAAACAATTAATTCAACAAAAGACACTAGAAAAAAAAGGTAATCCTCTGGTCCTGAAACATTATGCCGCGTAGCGGCAGACCTCGATTCCCGATCCGGTTGGCGCTCAGGCTTTCCCCGGCCGTGCTGCAGGTCCCCGCGGCACTGGAGTTCCATTCATCAGCTTGTTGATGAGGCAAAGATTGTTTTTAATGTATCAATGCCTGGAGTACCCTTAATCCTTCGGAGCGTTTCCATGCGCAAGCCCTTCACGTTCACGGTGACTTCGGTCTCCTTCGTCCTGGTCCACCTGGGCTGCCTGGCGGCGCTCTGGCTGACCTTCTCCTGGAAGCTGGTGGCGCTCTGCGTGGCGCTGTACTTGGTCCGCATGTTTGCGGTGACCGCCGGCTACCACCGCTACTTCAGCCACCGGGCCTACCGCATGGGCCGGGTGCCCCAGTTCCTGATGGCCTTCCTGGCCCAGACCTCGGCCCAGAAGGGGGTGCTGTGGTGGGCTGCGAACCACAGGCACCACCATCGGCACTCAGACACCCCCCAGGACCTGCACTCCCCCGTGATCGACGGTTTCTGGTGGTCCCACCTGGGCTGGGTGCTGTCCGATGCCCATGACACCTACGACCCCGCCACCATCGAGGACTTTGCCCGCTTTCCAGAGCTGCGCTTCCTGGACACCTACCACTGGATCTGCCCCTGGCTACTGGGGACGCTTGCCTTCGGCTTCGGCCTGTGGACGGGCCTGGGGGGCTGGGAGACCCTGGTCTGGGGCTTCGCCATCTCCACGGTGCTGCTCTGGCACGGAACCTTCTGCATCAACTCGCTCACCCACGTCTGGGGCACCCGGCGCTTCGAGACCGGTGACCAGAGCCGCAACAATCTGGTCCTGGCGCTGATCACCCTGGGCGAGGGCTGGCACAACAATCACCACCACTACCAGGCCAGCTGCCGCGCGGGCATCCGCTGGTGGGAGGTGGATCCCACTTACTACGGTCTGAAGTTACTGGGCTGGGTGGGCATCGTCCGGGATATGCGGCCCTTTCCCCGCGCGGCCATGGCCTCGTCCCGGTCCTGATGGCCTGGCTGCGACGGCGCGTGTGGGAGCCGCTGGTCGCCCTGCTCCGGCAGGGGGCGAGTCCCGAGGGCCTTGCGTGGAGCGTCTCGATGGGTCTGGCATTGGGGATCTGCCCTCTGTGGGGTACGTCCACGGCGCTCTGCGCGGCGGCGGGCGCTGCATTCCGCCTGAACCAGGTGGCCCTGCAGCTAGCGAACTACCTGGCCTACCCTCTCCAGCTGGCCCTGCTCATCCCCTTCATCCGGCTGGGCGAGCGGTTCTTTGGCAGCCCCCAGCTGCCGCTGTCCATCGGCCAGCTGCAGCTGGCCTTTAAGGCGGATGCCTGGGGCGCCCTGGGGGCCTTCTGGAGTAGCCTCTGGCATGCCTCCGTGGCCTGGCTGGTGGTCGTGCCCGTGCCCATGGCGCTGCTGGCCTGGGGCCTGACGCCGGCCTTCCGTCGGCTCGCGGGCCGCTTCCAGCGACCCTGAACCCAGGCTAAGCTGTAGCAACTTGGCCATTTGGAGCTCCATCCATGAGCGAGTCCCCCGTCCGTCGGCCCTCTGTCATCCGCAAGCGGTTTCCCCTGGGCTGGCTGGTGCTGGGGCTCCTGTTGATCGCGGCCGTGGCCTTCGCGGCGATCCAGCGGAATGCGCCAGTGACCTTGGGGGTCGCCAGTCCGACGGTGTTCAAGGCCGGGGAACGGAATCCCCTGGTCAGCGCCTCGGGCTACCTGGTGGCTCGCCACCGGGCCACGCTCTCTGCCAAGGTGCTCGGTCGGCTGGCCTGGCTGGGCGTGGAGGAAGGCAGCCGGGTGCAGAAGGGCCAGATCATCGCCCGGCTTGAGGCCACGGACCTGGAGGCCTCCCGGGAGCAGACCGCCGTGAACTTGCAGCAGGCCGAGGCGGATCTGGTGCGCGGAGAGGCCCTGGCCAAGGACGGCATCCTGGATCGGGCCAGCCTGGATCGCCTGCGGACCGGCAAGGCCTCCCTGGTGGCGCAGCTCCGCTACCTGGACGCCACCCTCGAGAACATGGTGCTGCGGGCCCCCTTCACGGGCACGGTGACGCAGAAGCTCTCCGAGGTGGGGGAGACGGTCAGCCCCGGCAGCGCCGGGGGCGCCAACGCCATCAACGCTGTAGCGGTGCTGGCGGACTTTGACTCCCTGGAAGTCGAGGTGGAGGTCAGCGAGAGCGGCATCACCAAGCTGCGCAAGGGCATGCCCGTGGAGATCCGGGTGGATGCCCTGGAGGCAGAGCCCGGGGCCAAGCCGCTGCGGGGCGAGCTCCGTGAGATCTATCCCACCTCCAACCGCCAGAAGGCTGTGGTCATCGTCCGGGTGGGCTTCCGGGAGAAGAACCCTTTCCTCGTGCCGGACATGGGCGCCAAGGTGACCTTCCTGGGTGAGCCCTTCCGCCAGGACGTGCTGGTGTTGGGGCGCGAGCAGGTCATCCGCGTCAAGGGCCAGCCCTTCGTCTGGGTCCTGGAGAACGGCCTGGGGGTCCTGAAGCCCATCACCATCGCGGCTGAGAATCCCGTCGGTTACGAAGTCACTGGACTGGACCGGAGCGCCGCCCTCCTGGTGCTGCTCTCGGACACCAAGCTGGAGCCCGGGGCGAAGGTGAAGGTGAAGGAACGATGAGCGGGGAACCCATCATCCGCCTGCGGGGCCTGGCCAAGAGCTACTACCGCGAGTCCCTGGAGATCCCGGTGCTTCAGGGGATCGATCTGGAGATCCCGGCCGGCGGTTACTACGCCCTCATGGGTCCCAGCGGCAGCGGCAAGACCACCTTGCTAAACCTCATCGCTGGCATTGACCGGCCCACGGGTGGTGAGCTGGAGGTCTGCGGGCACACCCTGAATGGCCTGGATGACGACGAGTTGGCGGCCTGGCGGTCCACCTACGTGGGATTCATCTTCCAGAACTACAACCTGGTCCCGGTGCTGACCGCCTTCGAGAACGTCGAACTGCCGCTGCTGCTGACCCCCATGAGCCGCCGGGCGCGCCGCGAGAAGGTCGAGGAGGCCCTGGCCCACGTGGGGCTCACCGAGTGGATGGAGCACTACCCCCGCCAGCTCTCGGGCGGCCAGGAGCAGCGCGTGGCCGTGGCCCGGGCAATCGTGGGCGACCCAGAGCTGCTGGTGGCGGATGAGCCCACCGGCGCCCTTGACCACAAGAACGCCGAGGAGATCATGGCGCTCATGGAAGGGCTCAACCGGGATCTGGGCAAGACCATCGTCATGGTCACCCACGACCCCAAGGCGGCCCATCACGCGCGGCACCAGATACATCTCGAGAAGGGCGTGCTGGACCGGACCATCGAGGTGAACCGGTGAGCACCTCTGCGGTCCATCGATGAAATACCTGAGGCTGGTTCTGCGGTCCTTCCTCCGCTCGAAGCGGCGGACGGTGCTGACGATCCTGTCCATTACCGTTTCGGTGGCGCTGATCGCGATCCTCCAGAGCATCCTCGCGACGCTCAACGCCTTCGCGAACAACCCCGACGCCTCCAATCGGATCGTGGTGCGCCACAAAGTCTCCATCACGAACCTCCTGCCCACCCGTTACGCCGACTGGCTCCGTCAGCAGCCCGAGGTCGAGTCGGTGATGGGCCTGCAGTGGTTCCAGGGCGTCTACATCGACCGCAGCAACTTTTTCCCCAACTTCGCCAGCGAGGCCGAGTTCGTGAACACAGTCTTCAAGGAGGAGATCGTGGAGTACTCGGACGCCCAGTTCCGGGAGTTCCTGCGCGACCGGAATGGCGCTCTGGTGGGCAAGAACCTGGCCGACAAGTACGGCTGGAAGCTGGGGGACGTGGTCTCCCTCAAGAGTGAGCTCTTCCCCATCACCGTGCGGCTCACCATCCGGTGCATCTTCCGTTCCAAGCGCCCGGCGGATGAACTGGCGCTGCACTTCAACTACAAGCTGCTCGAGGAAGGCGTGTCCTACATGAAGGGCCGCGTCGGGACCTTCTTCGTTCGGGTGCACCGGGCCGACGATGTCCCCAAGCTCATCGAGCGCATCGACCGGCACTTCCATGATGCGGTGGAGCCCACCTACAGCGAGACGGAGAACGCCTTCCAGCTGGAGTTCCTGAAGATGATGGGGAACTACTCGGCCATCATCCAGATGATCACCGGCGCCGTGCTGGTGGCCATCCTCATCGTCACCGCCAACACCATGGCCATGGCAATCCGGGAGCGCACGACGGAGATCTCCGTATTGCGGGCCATCGGCTTCCGCACCAGCCAGATCCTCGCCATGCTCATGGGCGAGGGGATCCTGCTGTCCGTCCTGGGTGGTGCGGGGGGGCTGGCCATCGCCTGGTTGCTGGCGGGGGCGGTGCGCGGCTATGTGGGGACCTTCCTGCCCTACCTGCAGAACTTCCACATCGATGCCGGAACCATGAGCCTCTGTTTCCATGCCACCCTCGCCGTGGGGACGCTGTCCACCTTCATCCCCGCCTACCGCGCGGCCCGGAGGCCCATCGTGGATGGGCTGAGGAGCCTCTGATGGCGCTGCTCTACCTGATCCTCGCGCCCTACCTGGCCTGGCTGGTCTGGGCCGCCTTCCGCTATCCGGTGCCCCTCAGCTACAACTGGCGGAGCCTCTGGCAGCGCAAGGTCAGCACCCTCAGCACCGCCGGGGCCATCAGCGTGGTGGTCGCCATCTTCGTGGTGGTGCTCTCCCTGGACCAGGGCCTGTCCCGGGCCTTCGTGAGCAGCGGCCGCAGCGATCAGGCCATCGTCCTCCGCCCCAATTCCCGGGTGGAGCTGAGCAGCACCCTGGACCGGGACCAGCTGCGGATCCTCAAGACCTCGCCGCTGCTGGCCTCGGACGCCGGGGGGCCGCTGATCTCGTCCGAGTGCGTGGTGGTGCGGTCCCTGGAGAAGGCCGACGGGGATGGCTCAGCCAACGTCACGGTGCGGGGCCTGGAACCCGCAGGCATCCGCATGCGTAGCCAGGTCCGGCTGCTGGAGGGCCGGTGGCTCACGCCGGGGCTGAACGAGATGGTGGTCCCCCGGCGCATGCAGGGGCGGTTCATGGGTCTGGGCCTCGGCCAGAAGCAGGACTTCGGCGGCCGGTCGTGGCAGGTGGTAGGGGTCTTCGATGGCGGGGGCTCGGCCTTTGACAGCGAGATCTGGGTGGACGTGGTGGCGCTGATGCAGGCCTACCGGCGCACCATGTTCTCCAGCGCCCTGGTACGGCTCGGCAGCGAGAAGCAGGTGGGCGGCTTCGCCCAGATGGTGGACCAGGACAAGCGCCTGAAGCTGGAGGTCCGCTCCGAGCCCGACTACTACGCGGACCAGACCAAGGCCGGGCAGCCCATCCGCATCCTGGGCAACCTCATCACGGTGATCCTGACCGTGGGGGCCATCTTCGCGGCCATGAACACCATGTATGCCACCGTGGCGAGCCGCACCCAGGAGATCGGCACCCTCCGGGCCCTGGGCTTCCGGCAGCACGAGATCATGGCCAGCTTCCAGTGGGAGGCCACCATGCTCTGCAGCCTCGGTGGCGTCCTGGGGGTGCTGCTTTCCCTGGGGTTCAACGGCATCCAGACAGGGGCCACGAACTTCCAGACCTTCTCGGATGTGAGCTTCGCCTTCCTGATCACCCCCGGGCTGATGTTCAAGGGGCTGGCCTTCAGCCTGTTCATGGGGCTGGCGGGGGGTGGACTGCCGGCCTATCGGGCCAGCCGGATTCCGCTGACGGAGGCTATGAAGGGGGGCTGAGGCGGCTGGCCCTCCTTGACTGCCATCGTTTTGCGATGCACACTGGATCTGGATTTTCCTTGCCGGGAGGCCCCATGGATCGTGAACTTCTCAAGGGCAGCACCCCCCTGCTGCTGCTATCGCTGCTCTGCGAGGGCCCCATGTATGGCTACCAGATCATCGAGACGGTCCGGCAGCGCACGGGCGGTACCTACACGCTGAAGGAAGGGGCGCTCTACCCGGCCCTGCACAAGCTGGAGGCCACGGAGTTCATCACGTCCTACTGGGAGACCCAGGAGAATGGCCGGGAGCGCCGCTACTACTCCCTTCAGCCCGCGGGACAGGCCTTCCTGGCCGCCAAGAAGAAGGAATGGAACCAGTTCGTGAACATGGTCCAGGCCTTCGTCGAACCCAAGGCCTGAGGCCACTCGGTGTCCCGGGCCCTGGAAGCCTATCTTGCCCAGGTGGGTTCAGGCCTCAAGGGCCTGACGCGACGGCGTCGCCTGACCCTGGTGCGGGAACTGCAGGCCCACCTCCTGGACGAGGCCGATGCCCGGGGCATCACCTCCGAGTCGGCCATGGCCGCCATGCTCGCCGAGAAGGAACACCCCACCCTCCTGGGGGAGGAAATCGCCTCCGGGGAGGGGCAGGACGCCAACCACCGGAGCGGCACCGCCCTGGCTGCGGGGATGATCATCGGCATCGCCACCGGCGGGCACATGTGGTTCGAGGGCTGGCGCTGGTACATCGCCCTGGCCTTCGCCGCCTCCCAGGGGCTGGCGGTAGGCGCTGGTTTCTTCTGGGTCCGGCGTTACTGGTTGCGCCTCCCGTCTTGGGGCCGCATGGCGGTGGCGGTGCTGACCACGTCTCTGCTGGCCATTCCCCTGGGCTTCACCACGCACCACGGGTTCCGGCCTACCCGGCTGCTCTACGGCGCTTTCACGGGCTACCTGCTGGAGCGGCACAGCCAGGAGCGCCCCCTCTGGCAGACCCTCCTCGAGCCCGTGGCGTTCACCGCCTTCATGTTCTTGCTCGAGACCGTGGTCCTGGGCCGGATCCGCTTCGCCTGGTGGAAAGTGCCGCTGGAGCTGAGCTTCAACGCGACCATCCTGCTGAGCGTCATGGTGGCCTCCCGCTTCCGCAGGCTCCTGGCCGAGCGTCGGGTCCTGACGCCCCAGGAACAGGCTTGATCCCATGGCTTTCGGGAATCCCCCTTGAGCTGAAAGCGTTCCGACGGTAGACTGGTCGTCTTGCGTGGACAAGCCGCGTGCAGATACCCCATTTCCGGGGGCATCCGGTCGGTCCCAGGAGGAACACATGAAAGATAAAATCCATCCCGTTCTCCACGATGTGAAGGTGCACTGCGCCTGCGGCGTCGAGTTCGTGACCCGCTCCACCAAGAAGGAACTCCGCGTGGAAGTCTGCTCCTCCTGCCACCCGTTCTACACGGGCAAGCAGCGTCTGATGGACGCCGAAGGCCGGGTCGAGAAGTTCAACCGGAAATACGCCAAGAAGGAAGTGCCTGCGGCCGTCGAGGCCCCCGTGGCCGTGGAAGCCCAGGCTCCGACCGAAGCCTAGCTGCGACATTCTCAAGGACGGGCCGAGCGATCGGCCCGTCCTTTTTGTTGGCGCCCCTTCTGCTCCACCCAACCACCCTGGAGCCCCCCATGCTCGATCAGCTTGCCGCCGTCGAAGCCCGCTTCCAGGAAGTGGAGGCGCAGCTGCAGGATCCCGCCGTGGTCTCGGACCCCAAGCGCCTGCGGGAGCTGAGCAAGCTCCGGGCTGAGCTGGAGCCCGTGGTGCTGGCCTTCCAGGCCCAGCGGACCCTGGTCAAGCAGCTGGATGAGGCCGAAGGCATCCTGGCGGACAAGACCATGGATCCGGAGTTCCGGGAGATGGCCGAGCTGGAGATTCCGGACCTGAAGAAGGCCATCGCCGAGGGCGAGACGGAGATCCGGCGCCTCTTGGTGCCCAAGGACCCCGCCGACGCCAAGAACGTGATCCTGGAAGTGCGCGCCGGCACCGGTGGCGAGGAGGCGGCGCTCTTCGCCGGTGAGATCTTCCGCATGTACCTCCGGTTCGCCGAGCGGCGGGGCTTCAAGGTCGCCGTGCTGGACCAGAGCGATGCGGACGCCGGCGGCCTGAAGGACGCCACGGCGGAGATCCAGGGCGATGGCGCCTACTCCCTCTTCCGCTTCGAGAGCGGCGTCCATCGTGTGCAGCGGGTGCCCAAGACCGAGACCCAGGGGCGCATCCACACCTCCGCTTGCACCGTGGCCGTCATGCCCGAGGCCGAGGAACTGGATGGCATCGAGATCCATCCCAACGACCTGCGGATTGATACCTTCTGCTCCGGCGGCAAGGGCGGCCAGAGCGTGAACACCACCAAGTCAGCGGTGCGCCTCGTCCACCTACCCACCAATACCGTTGTCCAGTGCCAGGACGAGCGCAGCCAACTGAAGAACATGGCCAAGGCCATGACCGTGCTGCGCAGCCGCCTGCTCCAGAAGGCCCAGGACGAGGCCGACGCGGTGCACTCGGCCATGCGCAAATCCCAGGTGGGCAGCGGGGATCGGAGCGAGAAGATCCGCACCTACAACTTCCCCCAGGGGCGGGTCACGGACCACCGCATCGGCGTCACCCTCCACCAGATCGATGCCTTCATGGGCGGCGCCATCGAGCCCATCATCGAGCCCCTCCGCGCCGCCTTCGAGGCCGAGCGACTGCAGGCGCTCGAGGCCTGACCTGACTGCCGTATAGTAGGGTTGGGAAGTCCCCCATGTCCCGACCCAACCTCAACCCCCCCGTGAATTCGGCTGAAGCCGGCACCCGGCAAGCCTCGTCATACCAGCTGCACTGATAAAAAGAACAGGGTTGAGCGAAGCAGAAACGGGTCAGGAAGAGCGTTGATTCCAAGGTAGCTTTGCCAGCAGCAAGCCGAGGCCGCAAAAGTCGGTGATTCCGGCAAAGACAAGCCCCA
>CAIMQW010000329.1 GCA_903843705.1 uncultured Holophagaceae bacterium
CCATCACCACGCCGACCGAAGAGAGCGTGCGTCGGGCCATCGCCATCCAGCTCATCATCAACCGCGAGCTGGGCCAGGCGAAGAACGAGAACCCGCAGCAGGGCGCCTTCCTCATCGAGCAGCTCACGGAGCTAGTGGAGGAGGCCGTGCTGGCCGAGTTCCGCCGCATCTCCGACCGCGGCGGCGTACTGGGCGCCATGGAGACCATGTATCAGCGCGGCAAGATCCAGGAAGAGTCCATGCACTACGAGCACCTCAAGCACAGCGGGGAGCTGCCCATCGTCGGCGTGAACACCTTCCTGAATCCCCAGCCCCCCGAGCTGGGCACGCCGGAGCTGATCCGCAGCACCGAGGCTGAGAAGCAGCAGCAGATCGACAACCTGGCAGCCTTCCACGCCCGGAACGCCGACGTGGCCCCTGCCGCCCTCCTGCGCCTCAAGGAAGTGGCCCACGCCGGTGGCAACCTCTTCGAGGAGCTGCTGAACGCAGCCAAAGTCTGCAGCCTTGGTCAGATCAGCCAGGCCCTCTACGAAGTGGGCGGGCAGTACCGGAGAAATATGTAAGCCACCCGCCTGGCTGAGCATCATCTTAGGTGCCGCCTGGGCTCTCCGCCGGACGCCCAGGACATCAAGTCCTGGGTTCCTGCACGCCCTGCGGGCTTGCAGCGTCGGACCCTCTGTCCTCTGCGAAGTCGGGCCCCCACGCGGAGCTTATGCCACGCACGCCGCTCGATGGAGCCCCCGCCCCCCCCCGGCGTATCATGGTTCTTCCATGTTCCGCACCGCGCTGACCTTTTCCCTCGCCGCCCTGGCGCTCCTCGCCGGGTCGCCGAGGTCTGCCGTGAAGCCCGGCGCCACCTACCTCTACACCTACTACGACAAGCAGGGCCGACTGATCATCAACAACCTGCCGCCCAGCTACATGAAGGGCCAGGGCCTGGTGCTCAAGAGTGTCGGCGTGGGCAAGGTCCGCCTCGCGGTGACCCCCGCGGAGATGGCCAAGGCCCTGCGGAGCCCCGAGCTCATCGCCCTGGTGGACGAGATCTCGTCCGCGGAAGGTGTGGACACCCATCTGGCGCGAGCCATTATCCAGGCCGAAAGCGCATTCAACTACCGGGCCCGCTCCCGCGCCGGAGCCCTGGGCCTCATGCAGCTCATGCCCTCCACAGCGGAGCGCTTCGGGGTTCTGGATCCCTTCGATCCCCGCCAGAACATCAACGGCGGGGTGAAGTACCTGAAGTGGCTGCACACCTACTATGAGGGTGACCTCACCAAGGTGGTGGCGGCCTACAACGCCGGCGAGGGCGCCGTGAACCGCCACAAGGGCGTTCCCCCCTTCCGCGAGACGCAGGCCTATGTGCCCAGGGTCCTGGACCTCTACCGCCGCAAGGCCGTGCAGCCGGATCCGAAGCTGGCGGGCAGCATGGCCCTCCTGCAGAAGGGCCGGGGCGGCTTCAAGGTGGAGGACGAGAAGACCGTCCCCGAGCCGACCCCCCAGCAGCAGGCCGCCACCCGGATCTACCAGTGGACGGATGCCAACGGCCGCATTCAGATCAGCGACCAGCCTCCGCCCAAGGGCACGCCCGGCGTGAAACCCTACGGAGCACCCTGAGTCAGGCCTCGTCGGGTTTCTGCTTCAGGGCTGCCAGATAGGCCTCGAGGGCTTCCAGGGAGGCCTGGAAGCAAGTCTGCAGTCGGGCCTCCAAGTCCGGACCTGCCTCGGCGGAGCCATCTCGGCCCAGGGCCTCGAGGTCCGCGGCCAGGTAGCGCAAGGTCTTCGCGCCCAGGGCTCCGGCGCCGCCCTTCAGGGCGTGGGCCGCCCGGGAGAGCTCCTCGGCATCGCCTTTGGCGGCTGCGGTGACGATGTCCTGGAGGCGGCGGGGCGTGTCATCCCGAAAGATCTCGAGCATCTCTTCGAGGAGGGTGTGGCCGCCGTCATCGAGTTCCACCAGGTTCTGGAGGGTGATGAGGTCCAGCAGATCCGAGGGCGACATGGGCAACTCCTGGCACCCATGCTGAGGCAGGCGGGTCCATTCGTCCAACAGGATGCAGTAGGCTGGGGTTATGGACGCGACCCACCCAATGACTCCTGCCGAGACAGCCCTCTCCCTCCTGTTCCGGAAATTGCACCCGCACCTTGAAGATGCGGCCCATGCCCTGGCTTCCGGGATGGCCCGGCGGGACCTGGAGCGCCTGCACTTGAAGCTCCTGACGGCGCGGCTCAAGACGGTCGAGGTGCTGGGGGTTGAAACAGAACCCCTCGCCGAGGAGAACCCTCTCCGGGAAATTCTGGACACGCTAGCCGCCAACCTCACCCCCGTGGGTGAGAGCTACCGGCAGAGCCTGGTGCTCACCCAGCTCTGCCTCGAAGAGGCTCCGGCAGAGCTGCTACCCCACGTGCCCGAGGGCGTCCTGGCGGGTTCTTCCTGGGGGCCGCGCATGGCCGCCTTCCTGGCCCGGCTGGAAGAGCCCGGATTCCAGGCCCACCAGCGCTGGGAGGCGATCCCGGAAGACATCGGCGAAACTGAGGAAGGGTAGCCCCGCTTTTTTCTAGACGATTCGGCCTGGTTTGTCGCCAGGGCACAAGGCCCCTTGAAAAATTCGCCGTCTCGGGGCAGGTATACTATAGAAAAATACCTAAGTTCTTCTCGGCGGGTCCAACCGTCCAAACCTGCGCCGGGGTGAGCTTCAGCCTCGATCGGGAGTCCCCATGCGTCCCTTCCTCTTTGCGCTCATGGTCAGCACCCTGCTCCCCGGCCAAGGGGTCGTCCAGTACGCCCCCAAGGTGGATCCCAGGCTGCCGCCCTACGCGGCGACCCAGGCTGTGGACGCCACCCTCGAGGTGATCGGATCAGACTCGCTGACCGATGTCTGGGAGGAATGGAAGACCGCCTTCCTAGTGGTACAGCCCAAGGCCCGGTTCAAGGTCACCCAGACCCTGTCCACCATCTCGGTGAAGGCCCTGATGGATGGGACCGTGCCCTTGATCCACCTGCCCCGGGAGCTCACGCTCGCCGAGCACCAGGCCTTCGAGAAGAAGTACGGCTACCCCCCGACCAAGCTGGTGGTCTGCTTTGATGCTTTCATCGTGTTCGTGAACAAGGGGAACCCGATCAAGGAGATCGGGATGGACCAGCTGGACGCGGCCTTCTCCACCACCCACAACGGGGGCTTCCGCAAGGATCTGCCTGTGGAGAACTGGGGCGATTTGGGCGTGCGGGGGGACTACGCGGGGCGACCCATCCATCCCTACATGCGGGCCGAGGGCACCGCGGCCCGCGGCACCATCCGCGACCTAGTGCTGCTGAAGGGCCAGTACAAGTCCACCGTGAAGGACTCCCTGGACTGGCCCGGCATCACCGAAGGGGTCATGACGGATGCCGCGGGCATCGGCATTGCCACCCTGGCCAACTGGCTCATCCACGTGAAGGTGTTGCCGGTGGCCCCGCTGCAGACCAAGGAGGCCGTGCCCCCCAACCAGGAGAACGTGGTGACCGGCCGCTATCCTCTGGCGCGGACCTACTACTTCTACCTCAACCGCGAGCCCGGGAAGGCCCTGCCGGTGCCCCTCTCGGAGTTCCTGAACTTCGTCTACTCGCAGGAGGGGCAGGCCGCCGTGACCCAGGCATCCATCTATCCACTGCCCGCAGACATCGCCCAGATCTATCGCAAGCGCCTCCGGAGCAACTGACCCCCCGGGAAGGGCCTCCGTTCAGCCCCCTGCTTCTGTCATTCGATGCCCCTCAGGTGTCATCCGTAGTCGGGACTGCACTCCGGGTGGCCAAGGGGAGTCTCCTGGTGTGGACGGATAGCCCGCCCCCACCCAGGAGTCACTCATGAGCACCCATCCCCTTCGTCTTGCCGCCCTCGCCGTAGCCATGCTGACCCTCGGCGTGGCCCTCTCCGCCCAGGTCCCTGGCTTTGGTCCCCGCCATGGCATGGACCGCGGTCCCGGCCTGAAGGGCCTGCACCTCACCGAGGACCAGCAGACCCAGGTAAAGGCCATCCATGAGCGTCACCAGGCCGCCTTCAAGACCAAGGGTGAGGCGGCCTGGGCCGCCCACGAGGCCATGCGCAACGCCATGGCGGATGCCGCCACCGATGCTAAGACCCTGCAGGCCCTGCATGGCAAGGCGTCCGCTGCCCAGTTCCAGATGATGCTCGAGCACCGGGCCCTGCGGCAGGAGATCCTGCCCCTGCTGACAGCGGAACAGAAGGCCAAGTTCGAGAAGGGCCCCATGGGCATGGGCCCCGGCGGTGAGCGTGGCATGGGCCCCGGTCGGGGTATGGGTCCTCGCGGCAAGGGCGGCATGGGTATGGGGCGCGGCCCCGGTAGCCCCGGCATGATGGGGCAGGACTGCCCCCCCGCGAAGCCCTGACGAGCCCGGTATCCTGAGGGACCATGCGCGCCTCTGCGGTCCTGCACACCACCTCCCAGCAGCTGCGGCGCCCCCGAACCTGGGGCGCCGCACTGCTGTTTGGCCTGGTCTGGAACGGGGCCCGCATGCTCCTGGGCGGCCCCGAGCCGGGGCTCCTCGGGGCCCTGGTGCCGGTCCTCTGGGTGGCGCTCTTCATGGTGCTGGTGCCGCTTCCCTGGCAGTGGACCGGGGATGAC
This sequence comes from uncultured Holophagaceae bacterium, assembly GCA_903843705.1. Taxonomy (GTDB): domain Bacteria; phylum Acidobacteriota; class Holophagae; order Holophagales; family Holophagaceae; genus Geothrix. Next base: position 4,615 of record CAIMQW010000329.1, read on the forward strand.
GCGCCCATGGCCAGTGTGCTGCGCGGCGCCGCCCAGGCCCTGCCCTGGATGGCCGCACTCACCCTGGGAGTCCTCTTGCTCCTGGGCTCGGTCGCGCCCAAGCCGATGCCTGGGCGGGGCATGGTCCCTGGCATGGGCATGATGGAGCGCGGTCCCCAGTTCCGGGGCATGCACCCACCCCCGGAGGAGGCCCGGTGGCTGGCGATCCATCCCCGGCTCTGGCTGCTGGGTCTGGCGCACTTCTCCTTCGGGCTGCTCCTGGGCTGGATCCTCGCGGGGCGCGAGCGGGCCGAGCTCCAGGCGATCGCGGCGCAGCAGGCGGCCGACGAGGCCAAGGCCCGGGCTCTGCAGGGCCAGATGAATCCCCATGTGCTGTTCAATGCCATCAGCGCCCTCACGGAGCTGGTGCGCGAGGACCCCGCGGCGGCGGAGCGCGCCCTGGTCAGCTTGTCGGATCTGCTGCGCGCCCTGCTGGAGCACGGCTCGCGTCTGCGGGCGCCCCTGGGCGATGAGCGCCGCCTGGTGGAGCACCATCTGGCCCTGGAGCGGCTCCGCCTGGGGCATCGCCTCCGGGAGAGCTGGGACTGGCCCGAGGAACTCGACACCCTGGAGATCCCACCCTTGACGGTGCAGCCCCTGGTGGAGAACGCCCTCAAGCACGGCGTCTCTGTGGCCGTGGGCGGCGGCAGCCTGGACGTGCGCATTAGCCGGGAAGCCAACCTGCTCCGGGTGCGCGTAGCCAACACGGGACCCGCACCCGAACCGGGCGAAGGCGCGGGCATCGGCCTGAAGAACCTGCGCGAGCGGCTCCGTCTCCAGGGCGCTCCGGCGGACGCGCTGCGGCTCACCCGGGAGGGCGACTGGACCATCGCCGAACTGAAGCTCGAGGTGCCCGCATGAACGGCCAGGCCCTGCGTGTGCTGGTGGCCGAGGACGAGCCCTTTAACCTGCGGCGGCTGACGCGGCTGCTGCGCGAGGCGGGCTGCGAGGTGGTGGCGGAGCTGGAGGACGGCCCTTCGGTGCTGGCCTGGCTGGCCCAGGGCGAGCCCGTGGATGCGCTGTTCCTGGACATTCAGATGCCCGGGCTCACGGGCCTGGACCTGGCGGCAGAGCTGGCCCACGCGATCCCCGTGGTGTTCGTCACGGCCTACGCCGAGCACGCCGTGCGGGCCTTCGAACAGGCTGCCACGGACTACCTGCTGAAGCCCGTGACCGCCGAGCGGCTGGCGGCCACCCTGCAGCGCCTGCGCGCTCCGGTCCCCCGTGACTCGACCCGGCCCGCGGGACCCTTCCGCGTGCCCGTGAAGGCGGGCGAGGGCCTGGTGCTGGTGGACCTGGCCAAGATCACCCACTTCAGCTTCGAGGACGGCGCCGTGCTGGCCTTCCTGGGCGAGCCCCTGCGCTCCACCTGGAAGACCCTGGCCGAGGCCGAGCAGGCCCTGGGGGATCGCGTGGTGCGCGGTAACCGCCACCTGCTGATCCGCCCCGAGGCCGTGGTGGGCCTGCGCGCCGGTGAGTCCGGCCGGCTGCTCGTCCGCCTCAGCGGCAACGTCGAGCTCGAAGTAAGCCGTGGCGCCGCACCGGCCTTCAAGGCGAGGCTGGGACTTGCGTAGCGCGGGCTGGGATAAAATAGCCCACCACCGATGAACATCGAAAAAAGCTGATAAACACCGAAAGAATAAAAGAGCAATTAACCACAAAGGGCACAGAAAGAGCAACAGCAGGGGGCGGCCACTTGCTGAGCAAGGGTTGGATTCTCGGGGCGCTGGGGATGAAGGGCGACAACGCTTGAAAAGATCCTATGCCGGTGGTTACAGCTCTTTTCTGAATCGCCAGAGAAGCCCCCGTGTTCCACACCCTCGAACCACCTCCTGCGCCTGCACTCGAAGCGCCGGCCAACCCGCACCCGGCTTGGACCTGGACGCTGTGACCCGTGCTGAGGGTCCTTGAATTCCGGACCTGAAGTAAAGTGACTTCATCTAACGCCCGCTCGTGCGTAAGATGCCACAAACCCCATGAGGCCCATGAGTACTGAGACACCCGCAAAGACTGTCTACAAGGCGCCATGGAGCAAGCCCCTGAAGGGGATCTCCTGGGGCTTCACGATTCTGATTCTTGGCCTCGTGGTATTCGCGTCAAGGCCGAAGATCAACCCTGTCGTAGCCATACCTCTGGGGATTCTCCTCCTAGCGGCACCCTTCACCATTCGCGGCTACCTCATCACGCCAGATGCGTTGCGGGTGCATCGGCTGTTCTGGGATACGACCGTGCCGCTCGCGGAGCTTCAGTCTGCGGAGTTCAATCCGACGGCGATGAAAGGGAGCACCCGAACCGGAGGCAATGGGGGCCTGTTCTCCTTTTCGGGATATTTCAGCAACAAGGCCCTGGGGGAGTACCGGGCCCTCGTGACCAATCCGGCGCTGTCCGTCGTGCTCCGCTTTCCGGCCGGGACCATCGTCGTATCTCCCGAGTCACCCGAGACCTTTGTCCAAACCATCCTGGCGCTAACCCGGCGATGAAGCTGGCCCCCATGGCTGCCCTTCCCGCCTGGCTCACCAAGCTTATGCTCTGTGGCCAAGGCCCACGGGCTGTCTAGACTTCCGCGATGAGCTCGATCTCGACTTTGGCGCCGCGGGGCAGGGCTGCCACCTGGACGGTGCTGCGGGCGGGCTTGGCGTCGCCGAGGGCCTTTTCATAGACGGCGTTGAAGGCGGCGAAGTCACCGAGGTCGGTGAGGAACACCGTCGTCTTCACCACGCGGTCCCAGCTGGTGCTGGCGGCGGCGAGGACGGCGCTGAGGTTCTTCAGCACCTGCTCGGTCTGGGCTTCGATGGGGCCCGTCACCATCTCCATGGTCTCGGGGACCAGGGGGATCTGGCCGGCGG
>CAIMQW010000330.1 GCA_903843705.1 uncultured Holophagaceae bacterium
CGCTCGCAAAGGGACCCAATTGTCAACCGGTGGTGCGCCCAGAGCGACTCGAACGCCCGACCCTCAGGTTCGAAGCCTGATGCTCTATCCAGCTGAGCTATGGGCGCACACCGAATCTTCTAGTCTACCTGGAAGACGCGATCTCATCGACCCCCGGGTTGGCTGGATAGAGCGCCGGATGCTGAAAGCTCTATCCAGCTTCGCCCGTGGCCTATCGGACCCGCCATTCAGGCGCCTCCTCCCGCTCGCAAGGCTCGCGGAGGCCGGAGCCGGGCGCACACTGAATTCTTCTGGTCTACCTGGAAGACGCGATCTCATCGACCCCCGGGCTAAGCCAAGCACCAGGCGTCTTCGGCGCCATGCCGACGCAGGGTGGCCAGGTCCTCGTCACCCAGGCCCATGGCCCGGGCGGCGGCGGCCTCGGTGGTCAGGTCGCAGGGGATGACCCCGGGATCGTCGGTGCCCAGGGCGCAGCGCACCCCGGCGGCCAGCATCCGGGGGAGGGGGTGCGGGGTGACGTCCGAGGCCAGGGCGCCGTTGGAGCTGGGGCACACATCGACGGGTATTCCGCGTTCCGCCAGCAGCGCGAAGGTGGCCTCGTCGGCCCGGAGGCCATGGACGATGCGGGCGACTCCGCCTTCCAGGACGGCCTCACGGACATTGGCTCCAGGGCCATTCTCCCCGGCGTGGGCCGCGATGCGCAGGCCGGCGGCGCGCGCCCGGTCGAAGACGGGGGCCCACTCCCGGAAGGGCGATCCCTCAAGGCCTCCGGTGGAAAAGCCCTTCACGAAAGGTGGAAGCTCCGGCAGCACCAGGTTGAGGAACGAGTGCCCGTGCTTGGGCCCGAAGTGGTTGACCGCGTCCAGCACCACACAGCTGGCCAGGCCCCAGGAGCGCGCTTCGGCGAGGCCTTCCTCCAGGCCGAGCCAGAACGCATCCAGGCTGATCTGAGCCCGATGCACGACCAGGAAGTGGGGGGAAACCCAGAGGTCAAAGCCTGCTCCGCCCGCATCCCTGGTGCGGCGTGCGGCGGCCAGGGCTGCCTCCCGCACGGCGTTGCGGCTGTCCAGAAAGGCCGCCCCGAACAGGAAGGCCTCGATGAAGCCCTCAAAGCGAGTCGCGGCGCCCTCCCACAGGCCGATCAGGCTGGGCGGTAACGTCCAGCCGCGACGCTCGGCTTCGGCCCGCACCCAGACGGGATCAAGGGCACCCTCCAGGTGCGTGTGGCGGTCGATGAGGGGCGGGATCGGGGGCTGGCTCACCGAACCAGTATGCTCGTCGCGGGCAGGGGCTCGGCTACTCGTCGTAGTCGTCCATGCGCAGGTCGCCGGGATCGAAGCCTTCGCCACGGCCGCCGCGCTCGATGGCCACGCCACTCTCAGTGAAGGTCTCTTCGAGGTTCTCTGCTTCCGGCTCGGGGGTGAAGTCGTCCTCAATCACGTGGACGGTCTTCTCCTTCTTGACGACCTTGGGTTTGGCGGGGGCGGCCTTCTGATTGGCCCCGCACTTGGGACAGAGGGCCTCCGGCTTGTCGAAGTCATAGAACTTCGCCGCGCACTGAAAGCAGGTGTACTTCTTGCCAAGATTTGCCATGCCCATGTCCTCGTTCAAACTCAAAAGAAACAAGGTTATACCAGGGACCACCCGGGTTGTCACCCGGTGGTGTGGGCCGGCCTCAGGCCCAGGGCACGGGACCTAGCCTGTTGGCGTCGTCATTGCATAGTTGATGGATGAGTATATTGGTAAAAATTCGATAATTAATTTCGACATCTTCGCCGAAACGCTCCACAAAGGTGGCCCGGCTGCGGTCCAGCTCGGCCCGGAGCAGGCCATAGAGATTCCCCTGGGCCCGGGCCTGGGCGATCTGGGCCGGGAAGTAGAGCTCGAGATCCTCCGCGAGGACTCTGGCCAGGCGCTCGGCGGCAGCTCGAGTCTGCGCGTCTAGACTGGTTGAGGGCGGGGGCTTCGGCGAGGCAGGTGTGTGCTGGACAGGCGGAGGGACCGGTGGCGGAGGCACCGCTTCGGCCTTGGCCTCTTCATCCTTGCCGGCAGCCAGGGAGGCCAGCAGGGCCGAGGTCGCCAGGACCAGGGCCCGGACCAGCTCGGGATGGGGAAGGCGCGGGAGGAGGTCGCTGTCCACCAGGAGCAGGGCCACGGTCTTCCTGCGGTGCCGGAGCGGGAAGATGGCGAGGTCGGCCGCTTCGAAATCGCTGAGGAGGCTGACCAGGGCGGTGTAGCCGGGACTCCGGTGCCGGAGCGAGGGGGTCCGTCCCTGGAGCAGCTCCTCCAGATCGGGCGTCGGAGCGACGCCGCTGCCCTTGGGTGCGGCCTTCTCCTCGAAGCCCCGGTGGGAGTAGAGGGAAGGCTGACCCTGCCGGAGGATGTAGATGGCACAGCGAGGGGCGAGCGGGGCCAGGGCCTCCAGCAGCCGCCGCAGCAGGTCTCCCTGGTTGGTGGCGCCCTCCACCAGGTCCAGGGCGGCCGCGAGCCGTTTCTCCGCCAGGGAAGGGTCCGTGACTGGGGCGGGAGGGGCGGATTCGCAGGCCAGTTCCGCCAGCAGGGCCTCATCGGGGTGGAGCCGGGACAGCGCGGTCTGGAAGGTGCCGGTCGCCTCCTCCAGGAGGATCTGACGCTGCCGCTCGAGCCAGACTTCCAGCCTGCCGCGGAGGGCATCGCGCTGGTGCTGGTCCGCAGGGCGGGGTTCGCTCATGGGGGGCTCGGCAGTGGTGTCCCTCAAGGGTAGCCGAAGCGCCCCACGGAAAGCTGCCGCTGGCATCCGGTCAGCCCACCGGGTTCATCTGAAAGGCTCTTGAATGCTTGGACAGGTGCGGGAGGAACCGCTAGGATGGCCGAAGTTCCTTGGAGTTTTCGAATGGCGGATCTTTCCATCGCGGTAAGGCACATCGGCAACGTGGCGGTGATCCTTCCCGCGGGATTCATCAACGCCCACACCGTCCGGGAATTCGAGGAGGCCCTGGAAAGCCAGGTCCAGCAGGGGCGCTACAAGCTCCTGCTCAACTGCAAGGACCTGAGCTACATCAGCTCTGCGGGGCTGGGAGCCATCATGGGGCTCATCGAGACGGTCCGGGAGAACGACGGCGACATCCTGCTCTCCAACCTCCAGGAGAATGTCTTCGCCATCTTCGACACCCTCGGCTTCACGCAGCTCTACCGAGTCTTCGCCGAGGAGGACCAGGCCCTGGCCGCGGTCGCCCCGGAGCGAAAGGCCTGATCGTGGCTGCCAAGGTGGACCACGCCCAGTTCCGGCTCGTAATCCCGAGCCAGACCCGCTACCTCAACCTGGTGACTGGTCTGGCCAAGCGGGCCTCGCTGGTGGCGGGCCTGGACGATGCCACTGCGGCCAAGGTGAGCATTGCCGTGGACGAGGCCGTGACCAATGTGATCCTCCATGCCTACCGGGGCGAGGGCGAGCACAGCGTGGAACTGGAACTCCGCTTCACCGAGCAGGCCCTGGAAATCCACATCTGGCACACCGGCCAGGGCATCCACAGCGACCAGTTGGTCCTGCCGGATCCCAAGGAGTACATCAAGCACCCCCGGAAGGGTGGGCTGGGCCTCCTGCTCATGAGCCGGTTCATGGACGAGGTCCAGTTCAAGGCCGACGCCGTGTCCGGTCGCAATGAGTGCTGCCTGATCAAGAAGATCAGCTGAACCGCCCGGTCTGACTGCGATGCAGAGCCATCCCTTCGACCGCCTCCGCCAACTGGCGCTGAAGATTCCTGAGGGGGCGCAGGAGCTGCTGCCCCTCATCGATTTCCTGGAGACCTTCCCGGATCAGGGCAGCGAAGAGGACTTGATCCACCTGGTGGGCACCACGGCCATGGGCATCGCCAAGGCCCGGCACGGCGGGTTGTGGGACGGCGGGAAGTGGCTCTTCCTCCGGGGGACTGCGCCCGCGTTCCCGACCCACCCGGGGGAAGGCTGGCAGGTGCGGCCCTGGCAGTATGGCGAGGAGGGCTACGGTCATCTCGTGCTGCGCACAGAGACCTTGCCGGACGCGGTGCCGCTGCTCCTGACCATCAGTGCCCCGTTGCTGGCTTGGCGGCGGGCCGAAGCTGTGCGGAGTTCGCAGAACCAGACGCTGGCGCTGCAGCTCTCCCGGCTAAACACGGTGTTCGAGCTCACCCGGAACCTGGGTGAGGTGGAAACGGGCCGTGACCTCATCCGGCTCATGGCGAACACCTTGATGGGTGAGTTCCGCATCATGCGCCTGCTGGTGGTCGACGTCCAAGGTCAGGTGCTCCTGGCCAAGGGGCTGGGCGTGCTGCCCCAATATCTGGACGGGGAGCTTCTCAACGAGGTCCTGCATGCGCGGTCGCTGGTGCACGCCATCGAGCTGCTGGACCAGAACCACAGCCATGGTTTCGCCTACGTGGCGGAACCCGCCGTGGGCGTGTTGTCGGAGGACGATCTCATGTTCCTCCACACGCTGCTCAACCTCACCTCCTCCCAGCTCTCCAGCCTGGAGCTGCGCGAGCAGCGGATCCAGTCCGAGCGCATGGAGAAGGATCTGGAGCTGGCGCGCAACATTCAGCGCAGCTTGCTGCCGAAGACTCTGCCAGAGCCCGAGGGCTGGCAGTGCGCGGCGGCGAACCTGCCCTATCAGGCCGTGGGTGGGGACCTCTACGACCTCTGGATGGCCCAGGACGAGGCCCACGGAGCCCGTCTGCACCTTGCGGTCGGTGACATCTCGGGCAAGGGCCTACCCGCCTCGCTAATGATGACGCAGCTCTCGGCTTTTCTCAGGGCCATGGCGGACCAGCGGGTGAGGAACTGGGGCCAGCTGGCGGAGCGGGTCAACCGCCGCATGAACGACGTCCGCGACCGGAACCGCTACACCACGCTGTTTGCTGGCAGCCTCAATCCCCTGAACGGCGACCTCCGCTACGTGAATGGAGGGCACAACCCCCCGCTGCTGGTGCGGGCCGACGGAGATGTGGCGAGGCTCTCCCCCACGGGACCCATGGTCGGTCTGCTGCCGGGCGTGGCCTTCTCCGAGGGCCATGCCCACATGGAGCCGGGAGATGCGCTCGTGATCTTCACGGACGGCATCGTGGAGGCCGAAGACCCCGCCGGTGAGGACCTGGGGGATGGACCCCTGGCCGAAGTGGTGCGGAGTCGGCCGCAGGCGGGGGCGGACGAGCTGTTCGAGGCCCTGCTGGTCTGTGCCTTCCAGCACCTGGGCGAGGGCCGGTTCCGGGACGATGTGACGCTGGTGGTCATCAAACGGATGGGTGCTTGAGCCCTTTTGTATCCTGGAATCAGGAGGTCGGATCATGAACCAGGCGAAGACCCTGCTCCTCATCGTCGCCATGACCGGGCTGCTGGTCTGGATCGGCGATCTGCTCGGGGGCCAGTCCGGCATGCTGCTAGCCCTGGCCGTCGGCTTGGTCTTGAACGGCGTCAGCTACTTCTTCTCGGACAAGATCGTGCTCGCCAGCTACGGAGCCCAGCCCGTGAGCCAGGCCGAGGCGCCGCAGCTCCACGCCATCGTGGCCAACCTCGCCCAGCGGGCGGGTCTGCCCATGCCCCGCATCGCCATCATCCCCGAGGACACGCCCAACGCCTTCGCCACTGGGCGCAACCCGGAGCATGCCGTAGTCGCCGTGACCGAGGGGATCATGCGGGTGCTCAGCCGCGCGGAGCTGGAGGCGGTCATCGCCCACGAGCTGGGCCACGTCAAGCACCGGGACATCCTCATCGGTAGCCTGGCGGCGGTGCTGGCCCAGGCCATCATGTTCCTCTCACGGATGGCCTTCTGGTTCAGCCCCCGGGACGAGGAGGGCCGCTCCAACCCTCTGGCGGGCATCGCCATCATGATCCTGGGTCCCATTGCCGCCATCCTGCTGCAGATGGCCGTAAGTCGCTCTCGGGAGTACCTGGCCGACGACTACAGCGCCCACCTGACGGGCCGCCCGGACCTGCTGGCCTCGGCCCTGGAGCGCCTGCATGCCTACAACCAGCAGCTGCCCATGCAGTCGGCCGAACCCGCCACAGCCCACATGATGATCGTGAATCCCCTCAGTGCGGGGGGCATCATGGGCTTGTTCTCTACCCACCCTCCCATGGCTCAGCGGGTGGAGCGGTTGCGGCACATGCCCATTGAAGCCAGGTGACAGGCTGTCTGGATTGAATTGTCCAGAATTCCTGCCGATACGCTCCTCATGCGGGATCGGCTAGGAAAATTCGAGCTCATCAGACTCCTCGGCAAGGGTGCCATGGGGGAGGTCTACCTGGGCCGAGACCCCCGACTGGGGCGGGAAGTGGCCTTGAAGGTGATCTCCGAGGGCTCTGATTTCGGAGACGAAGCCGAGGCCCGCTTTGAGCGGGAAGCCCGGGCCGCGGCACTCCTGAACCACCCCAACATCGTCACCGTCTATGAGTTTGGCGAGGATGAGAGGGTCCACTACCTGGCGATGGAGTACATCCAGGGCGAGGACCTCGAGGCCCTCATCCAGGGGGGCCAGAGTCCGAAGGCTGAGCTCCTGGGCGTGCTGGCGCAGGTTTGTGATGGTCTTAGCTACGCCCACGAGCAGGGCGTGGTCCATCGTGACATCAAGCCCGCCAACATCCTGGTTGCGCGGCACGGCAAGCGCTTCGACGCCAAGCTCATGGACTTCGGCGTGGCCCAGATGGGCCCTTCGGGCCTGACCCAGACGGGGACCTGGATGGGCACCGTGAGCTACATGGCGCCCGAATACCTCGATACAAGCCGGGCCACCTGCAGCTCAGACCTCTTCGCCCTGGGGGTGATCCTCTACGAGATCCTCACCGCGGGGCGGAAGCCCTTCCAAGGGAGCACCACCACCAGTGTGCTGAGCCGAATCCTGCTGCATGCCCCCGAGCCGATTCTCCCCGCCGAGTTGGAGGGCGTCCCACTGGGGCTGCTGTCGGTGGTGGAACGGGCCCTGGCGAAGCGCCCGGAAGACCGCTACCCCGATGCGGAAGCCCTGGGCACGGCGATTCGCGAGGCCCTGAGCAGACCCGTGGAACCCGCCCCCAAAATTCCCAAGGCCAGGTCCGAGGCCCGCCGGTCCCCACGTGAGGTGACCGGAACGCAGATCCGGGTGGGGAAGGGGGGCCAGGGGCAGTGTCTCAGCCTGAAAGTGGCCCTGCGCCAGGCGCTGCCCGGCGCCGAGATCATCCTGCTGCCGGGGGTCTACCGGGAATCCGTCGTGGTGGACAGGGCAGTGGCGATCCTGGCGCTGGGAGAGCCGGGCGAGGTGGTCCTGGAGGGCCAGGCCGGTCCTGTCCTGCTGATACGGTCGGCCGGGATCAGCCTGCGTGGCCTCACGGTCCGGGCTGGCACGGGGGAGGCGGCCATCAAGGTTGAGAGTGGCTCTACCCAGATCGAAGAATGCGAGATCCTGGGTGGCTCGGTGTGGGTGGAGTCCGGGGCGCAGGTCGCCCTTCGGGGCTCCCGCGTGAACGCTGAGCACGGGGTGGCCCTGAAGGTGCGGCCCCGGGGACAGGCCCTCGCCGAGACCTGCGCCTTCTGGGGCGACAGCGGGGCGGTGGAGCTGGAAGGGAGCGCCAGGCTGCAGCTTACCGGCTGCACGCTCATGGGCAGTTCCTTCGCGGGACTGCTGGCCCTGGAACAGAGTCATGCGGTGCTGGAGGACTGCGATATCGGAGGTCATACCTGTGCTGGCGTGCACGTGCTGGCTGGCGCCAATGTGGCCCTGCGGCAGTGCCGTCTGGTGGGCAACGCCGGCTTTGGCCTGTCGGTGATGGATCGCGGACTGGCGACCCTGGAAGGCTGCACCGTGCAGGCCAATGGTGGCTCCGGCCTACTCATCCACCACGGCGCTACGGTCCAGGCCCGGAACAGCGCCTTTTCCGAGGGGAAGTCCCTGGGCGTGGACTGTGCCGATGGCGGTCAGGGGGTGCTGGATACCTGCGACATCTCCGGCAATGCGGGCGTCGGGGTCCAGGTGGAGCCCGGGGGCAGCCTGCTGCTGGTGCGCTGCTCCCTGAAGGAGGGCCGGGACACCGGGCTCCTGCTGCTGGAGGACTCCCAGGTGACGTTGGAGGAGTGTGTCGTTCATCGCAACGCCCGGGGCGGCATCCTCTTGGCAAAGGATGCGGCCGACCCCATCCTCCGGGGCGGCAACCGCATCGAGGATGGCCTCCAGCGCGTGGACAGCGGAGGCAACCTCGTGCGGGTAGCGCCGCTCCAAGGCGGCTAACGAACGGCGGACTACGCCCGATGCAAGCGCGGAACCCACGGCTGGGACTAGAGCAGCCCTGCCAGTTCATCCAGGAGGAGAGGCCAGGTGGGATCCTCTGCTGTGGGCCAGGGCAAGGTGGGGAGGGCTGAATCCCCCGTGTTGGGGGCCGCTTCCCCGCGGGAGAGCAGGACCACCTGGAGTTCCTTTCGCTCACCCAGTTCCCTCTGGAGGATCTGGAGGTCCTCCAGGGGGGTGCTGCCGCTCGGGCTGGGCTCGAGCAGCACCATGGGCAGCGTGGCGCCCTGATCGAAGCGGAGGTTCGCCAGGGCCTGATCCAAAGAGTTCAGGGTCTCCTGGCGCAGGAACCCCTGGGCGCCCAGAGCCCCGCAGACCTGCTCCCGCTCCGGCCCAGGGGCCATCACGAGCAGAAGCCGGGTGCTGCGGCGGCCCAACTGGCGCAGGGCGTCTGGGGTCTGGCTGCCAGCCGGGGGAATTCGCGCGGCAGGACCCTTTGGCTCGGCCGGACTCCTAGGGCTTCCCTCCCGGGGAGCCTCACCGGGAAGCCCGGGGGTGGACCGCTGGACAAGATCGCGCAGCTCGAGGACGGTCTGCAGCTCTCTTAGCTCGTCTTCCCCCATCTCGCCGAACTGGATGCCCACGATGGTCTCTCCGCCGCGCTCATAGGCGTTGGCGAGGATCCCGCGGGCCTCGAAGACCGGTAGCTTTGGCAGGTCCCGGATCTTGAGCATGGGGAAGGCCTTGCCCCGCTCGAAAAAGCCGGGCCCTGGCGTCACGCGGAGGTGGTCATCCAGGCGCATGACGCGGTCCACCCGAAAGGCCAGCCCGCCCAGGGAGAGGTTTACCAGGGGACCCGAGAGGCCGTGGCCAGGAACGGACCCATCCTGGACCACCACATAGGCCTTCTCCCGGGGGCGGAAGGGGTAGCGCTTGTGGCGGCGGCGGTCCGAAGGAACCATCTGAGTGGGGAGGGCGAACCGGTAGAGCAGGTAGGCCTCGCGGCCACTGAAGACGGTGGGCGCCTCGAAGCGCTGCTCACCCACCGAGAAGACCATCTCGAAGAGGGCGCCCGGGGCCATCTCGTGGGGCAGGGGCCGGATGAGCTTGAGGTGGAGCATCCCCTGCGAGGTGTCCAGGTGAGCGATCCGGGCGGTGTAGGGGAGGGTGTGAGTGCCCTCAACCTTGATGGGGAATTCGGTCTCCAGCTGGATCAGGTTCAGCATGGTCTGCTGAATTTGAGCAGGATCTTCCATCGGCGCTCCGCGCCCCGACCCAGCTCCTGCTTTGCCCTGGTTCATCTAACCGCCTTACCCTTGGCATCGGGCCGGGAGCTGCAGGTATTGAATCCTAGACGTTAAATAGGAAGTTCATCAGGTCGCCGTCCTTCACGATGTAGTCCTTGCCTTCGGTCCGCATCTTGCCGGCATCCTTGGCCCCTTGCTCGCCGCCGCACTGGATAAAGTCGTCGTAGGCGATGACCTGGGCGCGGATGAAGCCCTTCTCGAAGTCGGTGTGGATGACGCCCGCAGCCTGAGGGGCGGTATCGCCCTGGTGGATGGTCCAGGCCCGGACTTCCTTGACGCCCGCCGTGAAGTAGGTCTGGAGACCCAGGAGGTCATAGCTGGCGTGGATCAGCACATTCAGGCCCGGCTCAGCCAGTCCGGCTTCTTCCAGGAAGAGGGGGCGGTCTTCCTCGGGCAGGTCCTGGATCTCCGCCTCGAGCTTGGAGCAGATGGGGATGCAGGGGGCCTGGCGGGCGGCGGCCAGAGCCTGGAGGCTCCGGTAGTGCGGGTTGGCTTCGGGATCCCGAATGTCCTCCTCACCGATGTTCCCGACAAACAGCGTCGGCTTCAGGGTGAGCAGGCCATAGGACTTGACCAGAACCTTCTCATCGGTGCTCAAGCCGGCGGTGCGGGCCCACTGGCCGGCGTCCAGGGCGGCGAAGACCCGCTCCAGCACCGCCACCATGGCCACGGACTCTTTGTTGCCCGTCTTGGCCACCTTCCGGTGGCGCTCCAGGCCCTTCTCCACGGCATCCAGGTCCTTGATCACCAGCTCGGTCTCGATGATGCTCAGGTCCCGCTCCGGGTGGACGCCACCCTCGACGTGGGTGACATTGCTGTCTTCGAAACAGCGCACCACCTGGACGATGGCGTCGGTCTCCCGGATATGGCCAAGGAAGGCATTGCCGAGGCCCTCGCCCTTGCTGGCACCCCGGACCAGACCGGCGATGTCCACAAATTCCTGCGCCGCCGGGAGGACCCGCTGGGGTTTGACGATCCCCGCGAGGACCGCCAACCTTGGGTCGGGCACGTCCACCACCCCCGTATTCGGCTCAATGGTGCAGAAGGGATAGTTCGCCGAGGCCGCACCAGCGCGGGTAAGGGCGTTGAAAAGGGTGGACTTTCCCACATTGGGCAGACCCACGATGCCACAGGCGACAGCCATTCAATCCTCCAAGCCTTTCAGTATCTCAGAGACCAGATGTGACGAAAAGAAAGGGTTCTGCCCCTTGCGCAGTCTCCCAGTGCGCCATACTCTCCCCGCCAAGGTCGCAGAACGGTGAAGGGGGACAGGATGATCGTGCGGGCGGAATGGCCGGGCTACGTGGTGGATGTTCTCGTCCGCCCCGGCCAGGAAGTGGAAGAGGATGAGCCCTTGATGATTCTCGAGGGCACGGATTCTTCCCGCACCTCGTTCTACATCAACGCCCCGGAAGGGGGGAAGGTGCGGGAGGTCCTCATCGAAGAGGGCGACTTCGCCTACGAGGATGACGACCTCGTGGTGATCGGTGACTCCGACCGGGACGAGTAGCTGGCTACACTGGGGCCAGACGTCCTTTGCATGGGGTGCTGATGGCCACGCTGCGAGCGGAGATGGCGGGGAAGGTGCTGGAGGCCTGCCGGGCCGAAGGCGACGTGGTGGGGCAGCCGAGGCCCCTTGTCCGCGTAGAGCTGGCCTGATGGAGATCCGAGTCGAAGCGCTTGCCGCTGAAGACGAGGGCATCATCCTCCTGGGCCTGGACCGTCCTGCGGCGAAGAACGCCCTTGGGCGGCAGCTCATGATTGAATTCCGCCAGGCCGTAGCCAGGCTTGGCACGGATCCATCAGTCCGGGTGGTGGTGCTCCACAGCCTGGTGGAGGGGGTCTTCTGTCCGGGCGCGGATCTGAAGGAGCGGGCGGCGCTGCCCCAGGCCGAGGTCGCCGGGCTGGTGCAGGGGCTGCAGACCGCCTTCACCGAGCTAGAGAGCCTGCCTGTACCTGTCATCGCCGTCCTGGAGGGCGTGGCCGTCGGTGGGGGGATGGAGCTCGCCCTCGCGGCGGATCTCCGCGTGGCGGGGGCTCAGGCGAGCCTCGGCCTGGTGGAGACGGCCCTGGCCATCATCCCGGGGGCCGGGGGGACCCAGCGTCTGCCCCGCCTCATTGGCGCCTCCCGGGCCAAGGAGCTGATCTTCACTTCCCGCCGCATCGGGGCGGCCGAGGCGGAGCGCCTGGGCGTGGTGGACCGGCTGGTGCCCGCGGGGACAGCCCTGGAAGCTGCCCTGGCTCTGGCCCGGGAGATCCTGCCCAATGGTCCCGTGGCCCTGCGCATGGCCAAGGTGGCCATCAACGCCAGCCAGAACATGGACCTGGCTGCGGGCCTGGCCGTCGAGCGGGCCTGCTATGCCCAGGTCATCCCCACCCGGGACAGGCTGGAGGGACTGGCCGCCTTCCGCGAGAAGCGCAAACCCCGCTACCGGGGGGACTGATGAGCCACTCGCATGGCCCCACCACCACCGGGAGGCTCGGTCTCAGCTCGCTGATCTTCGGCCTGAACTTCCTGGTCCAGGGGCTGGGGGGCATCTGGACGGGCTCCCTGGGGCTCGTGTCCGACAGCCTGGAGAACCTGAACGATGCCGTGGTGAACCTGCTCGCCCTGGGCAGCATCCGGGTGGCGAACCGCCGTGAGCCCTGTGACCGCTGGACCTACGGCTGGCATCGGATCGAGATCTTCAACACCCTGCTGGGGGGGCTGCTCCTCGTGGTGCTGGCGGTCGCAGTCTTGGTGGAAGCCTGGAACCGGGTGCGGCATCCTCACCCCATCCTGCTGGGTTGGGCCATCGGTTTCTCGGCGCTGGGACTGGTCCTGAACCTGGCGGCCACCCGGGTGCTGGTGCCTTCGGAGGGATCCCGCCAGGAGCGGGATCTCAACCTGCGCAGCGCCTATCTGCACGCGCTGGGAGACAGTCTGGCCAACCTGGCCGTGATGCTCGGCATGGTGGTGATCCGGTTCACCGGCTGGCGCTGGGTGGACCCCCTCCTGGCGGCGGCCATCGCCGCGCTCATCCTCCGCGGGGCCTACCTGCTGCTGCGGGACGCCTTCGGGATTCTCATGCACCGCGCCGCCTTCGACCACGAGGAGGCCAGGGCGGAACTCCTGCGGCTGCCCGGTGTCCTCGGCGTGGAGGATCTCCGCTCCTGGCGCGTCTGCAGCCACCTGACGGTCTGCACCGCCCACGTCATCGTGGAGGCGGAGCAGCTTGTGGACACCGAGGCCCACCAACAGCGTATCGAGCACCTGCTGGCGGAGCGCTTCGAGGTGCGGCACCTGACTCTGCACTTCGAGACCCCGGCCATGGCGGAGCGGCACCACCACCGCTTTCTGCACCAGCATGACCAGGATTCACCTGAGCACAACGAGTGTGGCGGACATCACTGAGGCGGCTTGCGCCGCCTCAGCTGCAAAAAGATTCAATTTCCAGCCTTAGTTGCCCATGCCGTGCTTCTTCATGATGACGGCCCTGGAGGCGTCGAATTCCGCCTGGGTGATCAGCTGGCCATCGAAGAGCTCCTTCAGGTCTGTCAGCTCCTCCTTGAGGGACTTGCTTGGGGCAGCCGGAGCTGCGGCGTTGCCGCCGGGGAAGGGCTGCTGACCCATCTGCTGGGCGGCGCCAGTCATCTGTTGGCCCATCACGTTGCCCATGCCGAAGCCCAGACCCACGCCCATGCCCATGCCCGCGATGCCGCTGGGATTCTGGGCGGCCAGGGGGATGGCATCGGCCACCTGCATCTGGGTATAGGCGCCCATGACGGGGGCCATCATGCCCACGCCGGTGCGCTTGTCCATCATGGCTTCCACTTCCTCGGGGAGACTGATGTTCTCCACGAAGAACTTGGAGAGCTCCAGGCCCATAGTCTTGAACTCTTCCTGCAGCTTCTGCTTCACGAACTCCGAGAGCTCGTCGTACTTCGCGGCCAGGTCCAGGGCGGGAATCTTGGCCTCACCCAGTGCGTCCGTGAAGCGGCTCATGATGGTCTTGCGGAGCTGCTCGGAGATGTCAGGCACGGTGTAGACACCGTTGGTGCCCACTAGCTGCTTGAGGAAGGTTCCGGCGTCCACCACCTTGATGGAGTAAATGCCAAAGGCCCGGATGCGCAGCATGCCGAAGTCGGCGTCCCGCATCATGATCGGGTTGGATGTGCCCCACTTCAGGTCGTTGTAGAGCTTGGTGGAGATGAAGTAGACATCGCTCTTGAAGGGGCTCTCGAAACCGTACTTCCAGCCCTTCAGGGTGGCCAGGATCGGCAGGTTCTGGGTAGTCAGGTTGTGCGTGCCTGGCTTGAACACGTCGGCCAGCTGGCCTTCGTTGATGAAGACAGCCTCCTGGCTCTCCCTGACGACCAGCTTGCCGCCGTTCTGGATCTCCTGTCCCCGCATGGGGAAGCGCCACGCCAGCGTGTCGTTGGAATCATCCAGCCACTCGAGGATGTCGAGGAATTGGGCTTTGCCCCAGTCCATCAGACCCATGTGTCAGTCTCCTAGTGGCATCGGCCACGGGTATGATTCTAGGCCCGATTGTCAACCGAAGCAGGGCCTGAGCTGGGAAAAACCGGTGAACCGCCGGTGGGGACCGGGCAGCGACCTTCAGCCGGCTCCCTTGACCACGCGGATCGGGCCTTCGGACTTGCCCTTGGCCCCGGGCTGCTCGATGCGGGTTTTGCTGTGGACCAGGTGCGTGTCCGCATCGATGACGCAGCGCCAACCCTTGGTTTCTCTGGGCATCTGGACATCCACCTCCCAGCCGCCGGAGGCCCCGTTGAGTGGGATGCGTCGAGCCGAGACGGCCTTGCCGCCGGTCTCCTGCTCGGCGATGGTCTTGGCCTCCTTGGCTGACCTGACGGGGCCGGAGCCTTTCTTGCCCGACTTTGGGGTTCCCGCACTGAGGAGCAGCGCCGGCAGGAACAGGGCCAAGGCTAGGTGGCGACTTCGCATGGAATCTCCCGGGGACGAGGCATTCTAGGTCGGCCAGCCGCCCCGGCAAGGCCTCAGGTGCGATATATGGCCGCGCCCCAGTGAAGTCCAGATCCAAGGGCCGTGAAGGCCAGATTCATTCCTGGGCGAATGAGGCCAAGGGTGCGGCACTCGTGGAACAGGATGGGCAGTGTGGCCGCCGTGGTGTTGCCCCAGCGCTCGATGTTGTGCGGCACCTTCTCGGGCGGCAGGCCAAGGACCTTCTGAACCCCTTCGATGATGCGCATGTTGGCCTGGTGGACCAGGAGCAGGTCCAGCTCCTCGACGGCAATGCCAGAGGCCTCGCAGACCTCCCGGACCACCTGGGGCATGAGGGTCACGGCCGACCGGAACACCTCCTTGCCCGACATGAACGGGAGGGTCTCACCACTCTGGATTTGGTCCACGGACACGAAGGGGCGGCGCTTGAAGCTGGCACCGTGCATGGTGAGCACGCCTGCCCCGGTGCCGTCGGTGTGGAGCCGGATCACGCCCAGGCCCGTATCACCTTCCCGGGCCTCGATCACAACGGCCCCGGCCCCGTCTCCGAAGAGCACGGTCCGGTCGCGGGTCAGGGTGTTCTCGGCGCGCTCTGCCTCGGTGATCTCCCGCGTGGACTGGCCGATGAGGGTGTCCCAGCCCAGGTGCCAAGGCATGAAGCCGGTGTGGACCTCGGCGCCTACCAGCAGGACCCGGCGGTACCTGCCGCTCTGGAGGAACAGGTCCGCCAGTTCCAGGCCATAGAGGAACCCGCTGCACTGCTGGCGGATGTCGAAGGTGGGGACATCGCGGAGGCCCAGGGCGGTCTGGAGCAGGGGGCCGTTCCCCGGCAGCATGTGATCCGGCGTCATGGTGGCAAAGAGGACCGCGTCGATGTCCGTCGGGGTGAGACCCGCATCGGCGATGGCGTTGCGGGCCGCCATGACACCCAGGTCCGTGGAGCCCTGGCCGGGGTCCGCGTAGCGCCGCTCCTGGATGCCGCTGCGCACGCGGATCCACTCGTCCGAGGTGTCCATGAGCCGGGAGAGCGCCTCGTTCGTGACGACATTCGGAGGCACACCAATGCCGGTTCCGGTGATGACACTACGCATGGGGACTCCTGGGGTTGCGCCGATAAGGATAGCGGGAAGATGACCTGGAGGTGGCATCCCCTTGTGGTCAGGCTTCTGTCAGCCCGAGACCCCGGAAGAGTTCCGCCTGTTCGCTGGGGCGTTCGACCCGCAGCCCCTGGTTCTTGAGCACATGGACGCGCAACGCGCCGTCGGCGAAGCCCAGCAGCAGGCCGTCCCGGGTTGTGCGGAAGCAGCCCTGCGGACAGGCCTCAGCGCTCGGAAGGGCCCATGCAACTTTCACCGTACCCAGCGGGGTCTCGAGGAAGGCGTTCGGCCAGGGATCGGCCACGGCCCGGATCTGGTTGAAGGCCTCCTGGACCGTCATGGCGGCATCCAGCCTGGAATCCGCCGGCTTCCGGCCGCCAAAGTAGGTGGAGGCGCCGAGGGTCCGCTGGTCGACGCGCGGGATGCTGCCATCCAACAGGCCCGGAATGGCCCCGGCCACGAGCTCCCGTCCTGCAGAGGCGGCCTTGGCCGTGAGGCTCAGGGCCGTCTCGTCCCAGGCGATGGGCAGACGGGCCTGAGCCACGATGAAGCCGTCATCGGGCTTGGGGGTCATGGCGTGCAGGGTGACGCCTGTCTCGGTCTCGCCCTTCACCAGCACCCAGTTGAGGGGTGCCCGGCCCCGGAACTTCGGCAGGAGGCTGCCGTGCAGGTTGTAGGCGCCCAGGCGAGGGATGTCTAGGACGCGGGCCTGGATCATCTCGCGGAAGTAAAAGCTGAACAGGAAGTCCGGCTGGTGCGCCAGGATGGCCGCATAGACGCTGTCCTCGTTGAAGGCCGGGGCCTCGTGGATCGGGATGCCGTGGGCCCGGGCCACCGCCGCCGGGGGCGTGAACCACCGCTCGTCGGCGCCCTGGGGGTAGGTGTAGAGGGCGCGGACCTCGACACCGGCCTCTAGCAAGCCCTCCAGAGCCGCCGTGCCCACGCTGGAATAGGCGCATACGACGGCGCTTGGGCTCGGCATATTCCCTCCAATCCTCCGAGCATCTCATAATCCATTGACCTCCCTGTCCGTAGACGTATGTTGGATCGGAGTTTTCCATGCGTCTGCGAGCACTGCCGTTCCTCCTGGCTGTGGTTCTCCTGTCTGCGGGTGAGGATCCCTTCGAGGCTCCCCAGGAGCTGCAGGCCTTTGCCCGGCAGCACACCCAGAATCAGATGTCGGTGACGGGCAAGGTCGGGGCCTTGCTCAGGGCCTTCTTCGCCCCTCCCGAGGAGGGCGGACTTGGCATCAGTTACGACAACACCTTCACCCGCACGCCCATCGAGGCCTGGCGGGACCGCAAGGCCAACTGTCTCTCGCTCACGTCCCTCTGCGTGGCCGCCTGCCGGTCGGTCGGCCTGGAGGCCCGCTATGGGGAGTCCCTGAGGATCAGCCGCTGGCGCAGGGCGGGCACCACCATCCGCTACGAGCGTCACATTGTGGCGGTGGTACCCACGGGATCCATTGGGCAGGAGATCGTTGCCGACTTTCTGCCGGAGGTGCGCCGGAACTCCCAGCTCGTCGCAGCCCTCGAGCCCCGGCGGGTGATGGCCCTGTTCTACAGCAACCGGGCTGTCGAGCTGCTCGATGAGGCGAAACAGCAAGAGGCCCAGCAGGCCGCGCTCCGGTCGATCCAAGTGGACCCGAAGCTGGGCGTGGGCTGGAACATCCTGGGGGTAGTCCAGCGCGCCCAGGGCCAGGAAGCCGAGGCGGAGCATTCCTTCCTCCGGGCCATTGAGGCCGATCCGCGGGACGGCGCGCCCTGCGGCAACCTGGAGAGCCTGCTCAAGGGCCAGGGCAGGGATGCGGAGGCGCAGGTCTATCGGGACCGGGGGCTGGAGGTGCGAAAGAAGGATCCCTTCTTCAATGCCTTCCTCGCCGAAGAAGCCCTCGCGGACAGCCATTTCGAGGAGGCGGAGAAACGCATCAAGCAGGCCATCCGATTGCTGTCCCAGGAACCGGATTTCCACTTGATCCATGCTCGGGTGTGTCTGGCGCTGGGCAAGCCGAAGCAGGCCATCAAGGCCCTGGAGCAGGCCCGGAAATGGGCCATGCCGGAGATGCAGGCCCGGTTCGACGCCAAGCTGGCCCTGCTCAAGGGCGACAAACCCTAGCCCTGCAGGCAAGCCACTGGCCACCGATAGCTGATAGCTGATAGCTGATAGCAAAGAGCCCCTAATTCGCCTCCAGCTCCGCCAAGTGGGTCTGGGCCTCCAGGCTGTCGGGGTGGTGCAGCAGGCACTCGCGGAGGTAGCGGCGGGCGCCCTCCAGGTCCTCCAGCTCCCGCCGGGCCTCGGCAAGGTGGATCAGGGTCTCCTCTTCCTGCGGCTCCAGTTGGAGGGCCTTCCGCCAGTGGGTCTCGGCGCGGTCCCAGTCCCCCAGCTCTGCACAGGCGTGGCCAGCATCGAGGAGGTAGCGCAGCGTCTGCGGGTCCATGCGCACGGCCCGCTCCAGGTCCAGCCTCGCCGGCAGGCCCTCGTTCAGGTTGGCGTGCGCTAGGCCGCGGAGGTGCCAGAAGGAAGGTCGCTCGCGGCAGGTCTCGCCCAGCCCCTCGAGGAAGGGCAGAAGGGCTTCCCAGGCGTCCATGCCGAGCAGGCATTCGGCCTGGAGCAGCAGCAGGTCCGGATCCGCGGGGCTCCCCTGCAGGAGGCTGACCACCTCGGCATAGGCGGCCTCGAAGTGGCCCTCGGCCACCTGGACCTGAAGGCGGAGTGGGGGATGGTGGTCACCCTGAGAGTCGGGAGGGACGGAGGCCAGCAGCTCCCGGGCGAAGGCGGGGTCGTCTTCCCACCAGAAGGCAAACTCGGCGCGCCGGAGGTGCCACTCCTCCAGGAGAGCCACCCCCTCTGCTCCGGTCGGAAGGGTGGGCCAGGCCATGTCCAGGCTGCGACGCGCCTCCCGGTTCTGCTGCAGTTCCAGGGCGATCTGATACCGCTCCAGCCAGAGCCGGAAGGAATTGGGCTGTTCCGCCAGGGCGGCTTCAATGACTCGCCAGGCCCCATCCCGATCGCCCAGGTGGCGGCGGGAGACGGTTTCCACCAGCCAGAGTGCGGGATGATCCCGGCGGTTGGGAGGCAGACCCTGGACGAGCGCGAGGGCCTCTGCGGGACGGCCCTTCCGCAGCAGGTACATGCCCGCCGCGCCCCGATCCCAGGGATTCCGGGCGTCGCCGTGGCGAGTGCTGAGCACCGCCAGAGCCTGCTGCACCATGTCCTCCCGCCCATGTTGTAGTCCCGCCAGCAGCAGGTCTTCGAGGACCAGGGGGTCGTCCCAGGAGAGCGGCAGCGCCGCCTCGAAGTGCTCCCAGGCTAGGTGTAGGGCCTCCGGTCCTGCATCCCGGAGCAGGAGAATGCCTTGCAGGTGCCTCAGCCGCCCCATGCGCGGGGCCAGGCGGATTAACCACTCCCCCCAGGCCAGGCGGCGCGCCGTGGGTGTCCCCGAACTCGGGCGGAAGGCCCGGGACAGCAACCAGTACTTCCACCAGGACTGGCGCACCAACTGCGCCTCGAGCAGGTCGAGCCAGGCCCGATCTTTGTAGCCGAGGGAGGCGTGAGCCAGCCCGGCCAGCAGGTGGATCCGGTAGCCCAGCTCCCCCCGGGCCAGGGGAGCGCGGCCCAGGAGCTCCGCGACCTCTGAGGCCGGGGCAGACGCCGCCCAGCGGTCCTCCGCCCGGGCCAGCAGGCCAGGGTAAATCCAGACCTGCCGAATGGACCATCCAAGCCAGGCCCCGAGGAGCAGCGCGCCCGCCAGCACCCACCCTGAGTCTGCTCCCAGCACCCAGCCTGAGCCCGCGAGCAGAAGCGCGAGTAGCAACAGAAGGGCACCCTGGGCCGGGCGCGTGAGCGGGAAGTTCTTTCTCATGGCTTCAAGTATGAAGCCTCTGACCGAGGCTTAGGGGCAGCCAGAGTTTCTTGGGAAGGACCGAGCCCCGGATGGAACGGTGGCGCTCGTTGCCATGCTGGATCTCTGAATGTGGCTTCGACCCAATCCCGGATTTGACCAATCAGGCGGGTGCCCCGCTCAGGACAGCGCATTTAGCGCTGTCCGTTCGCGACCCGCGTGAAGGTTGGTTCTCTTCCCGTCAGTTGCCCTGCTGGATTTCTTTCGCTATGACCAGCCTCTGGATCTGATTCGTCCCTTCATAGATCTGGAGGAGCTTGGCGTCGCGCATGCACTTCTCGACGAGGAAGTCCCGGCTGTAGCCGTTGCCGCCGAGGATCTGCACGGCGTCGGTGGTGACTTCCATGGCCGTGTCCGTGGCGAAGGTCTTGGCGATGGCGCTGTGCTTGGAGTTCTTGATGCCGTTGTCGGTCATCCAGGCGGCCTGCCAGGTGAGCAGGCGGCTGGCTTCGATCTTCTTGGCCATGTCCGCCAGCATGAAGCTGATGGCCTGGTTGGCGAAGATGGGTGCGCCGAACTGGATGCGGGTCTTGGCGTAGTCTAGGGCGATCTCGAAGGCGGCCCGAGCCACGCCCACGCCCCCGGCGGCCACGGCGGCGCGGGTCTGATCCAGCGTCTTCATGGCGATGATGAAGCCCATGCCCTCCTTGGCCAGCAGGTTCTCCACGGGCACTTCGGCATCGTTGAAGTAGAGCTCCACCTGATTGCTGGCGCGCTGGCCCATCTTGTCCAGGGCCTTGCCCACCACCAGGCCCGGCGTGTCACGGGGAACTACGATGCAGCTGGCGCCCCGGGCTCCCTTGCTGGGGTCCGTGCTGCAGAACAGGGTGTACCAGTCGGCGTAGCCGCCGTTGGTGCAGTAGCACTTGGTGCCGTTGATGATGTACTTGTCGCCCTTCTTCTCGGCGCGGCAGGTCATGCCACCGGCGTCGGATCCGGCGTTGGGCTCGGAGAGGGAGAACGCAGCGAACTTGGGCTCTTCCGCGATCATGCCCAGCCACTTCTTCTTCTGCTCAGGGCTGCCGGCGATGAGCACGGGGGTCATGGCCAGGCCGTTGGCCATGATGGAGGTGTAGAGACCGGCGCAGCCCCAGGCCAGCTCCTCGCAGACCACGACTTCTTCCATCTGCGAGGCGCCGGGTCCCCCGCAGTCCTCGGGCACCATGGCCTGCAGGTAGCCGAAGTCGAAGGCCGCCTTGTAGACGTCTGTGGCCCACTCTCCGGTCTCGTCATACTTCCGGGCCACGGGGCGCATGATCTTCTCGGCGAAGGTATGGGCGCGCTCTTTCTCAGCCTGCAGTTCGGGAGGGAGGGTGAAACCAAACATGGATGCCTCATCGAAAGGGGAGGAAGGTGGGAAGCCAGGATGGATCCGTGGGGGCCAGTCTATCGTCAGGTCCGCTCCGGGGCAGGATGACCCGGATCACACCCCCCCAGCGCGGTAAACTGGACCCCTGGAGTGCCTATGACCATCCACCTGTCTGATATCAGCAAGGCCGTACTCGCGACTGAATACGCGGTCCGTGGGTCCATCGTGGCCCGGGCCGGGGAGCTGGAGAAGCAGGGGCGGAAGATCATCTACTGCAACATCGGCAACCCGCAGTCCCTGGGGCAGGCCCCCCTCACGTGGATCCGCCAGCTGCTGGCCCTGTGCGAATACCCAGCCCTCATGGAAACCGCACCGGGGGCCTTTCCCTCGGATGCCATTGAGACGGCACGAGCCATCCTCGCGGGCACGCAGCACGGTCTCGGTGCTTACAGCGAGAGCCGGGGTGTGCGGTCCATCCGGGAGGCAGTGGCGGCGTTTATCTTGGAGCGCGACCACGTCGGCGTGGACCCGGATGACATCTTTCTGACGGACGGGGCGAGCAAGGGCGTGCAGACCGCGCTCCGCATCCTCATCTCCGGCCCCGGGGACGGCATCATGATCCCCATCCCCCAGTATCCGCTCTACTCGGCCAGCATCACGCTCTACCGGGGACGCATGGTGCCCTACTTCCTGGACGAGGCCGATGGCTGGAAGGTGAGCCGTCCCATGCTGGAGGCGTCCCTGGCCAAAGCCAAGGCCGAGGGGACCCACGTCAAAGCTATCTGCGTCATCAACCCCGGCAACCCCACGGGCGCGGTGCTGGACGAGGCCACCATCGCCATGATCATCGACTTCGCGCAGGCCCACGGGCTCTCGATCCTGGCCGACGAGGTCTACCAGGAGAACATCTACCTGGCTGGTGATGCGTTCGTCTCCTTCGCCAAGGTGCTCCATGAGAAGGAGGTGAAGGATGTCTCGCTCTTCAGCTTCCACTCCTGCTCCAAGGGCCTCCTGGGCGAGTGCGGCCACCGGGGCGGCTACTTCGAGTTCCGAAACATTCCGGACGATGTGGCGGCCCATATCCTCAAGTTGCAGAGCATCGCGCTCTGCGCCAACCTCGCGGGCCAGGTCGCGGTCCATGCCCTGGTGTGTGCCCCGAAACCGGGCATGCCCTCCTATGCCCTCTACACGGCAGAGAAGCGGGCGATCCTGGACACGTTGAAGCTACGAGCCCAACTCCTGGTGGACGGCCTGAACCGCATCCCGGGCATCACCTGCAACACCATCACCGGGGCCATGTACGCCTTCCCGAGGATCACCCTCCCCCCCGGTCGCACCGACTCGGACTATGCCATGGCCCTGCTGGAGCAGACTGGCATCTGCGTGGTTCCCGGCTCCGGCTTCGGCCAGGCGGAAGGCACCGCCCACTTCCGCACCACCATCCTTCCGCCCACGGACCAGATCCAGCAAGTCGTGGAGGCTCTGGCCGAGTTTCACCGCACTTTCCGCTAAGGCGTGACGTGCCGTTCTCAGCACGCACCAGGCCCATGCACGCACGATGAATCTGTCACCGGAGGAAGACCCTTGCGTCCCGACCATCCTATCGTCCTCATCACTGGCGCTTCCAGCGGTTTCGGTGCCGCCATGGCGCGGCTGCTGGCCGCTCAGGGCTGCCATCTGGCGCTGGGCGCCCGACGCCTCGATCGGGTGCAAGGTCTGGCGGAGGAGCTGGCCAAGGTCCACGGTGTGCAGACCTTCGCGGGCCAGCTGGACACCCGGGATACTGCCAGCGTGAATACGTTTGTAGAGGCCGCTGCCGCGGCTCTGGGTGGCCTGCATGTGCTGGTGGCCAATGCCGGACTCGCCAGCGGCACCTACAAGCTCTGGGAGACGCCGGACGAGGATCTGGAAGCCATGATGCGAACCAACATCGAGGGTGTGGTCAAGACCATCCGCGCCGGTCTGCCCCATGTCCGCAATGCTGGCTGGGGCCACGTGTTCTTCATCGGCTCCCTGGCGGGCCACCAGCCCTATGAGGGTGGGAGCGTCTACTGCGCCAGCAAGATGGGCCTGCGGGCCATGGCCCACAGCCTGCGCCTGGAGCTGAACGGCGAGCAGATCCGCGTCACCGAGGTGGACTCGGGCATGGCCGAGACGGAGTTCTCCAACGTGCGGCTGAAGGACGATGCCAAGGCCAAGTCGGTCTACCAGGGAGTGACGCCCTTGACGGCCGTAGATGTGGCCGAGTGCGTCCGCTGGTGCCTGGCGCTTCCGGACCACGTGAATATCGACGAGATGCTGATCAAGCCCGTGGCCCAGGCCGCCCCGCACAAGTTGCACCGCCGAGTCTGAGTCAGTCCCGGCTCATCCGCAGCGTCAGGGGCAGCACCGCGATCATGGCGAGGGCCCCCAGGGCCCAGCCCAGGCGGTAGCCGTAGTGGCCGATGGTCCAGCCCAGGCTGAAGCTGCCGAGGCCGATGCCGGCATCGAAGGCGAACAGCAGGGCACCGAAGGCCGAGCCGCGCCTCAGAGGATCCACGGACTCCAAAAGCTTCGCGTTGAGCAGGGTGTGCAGCATGCTGTAGCCCGCGCCATAGAGCAGGGCTGAGACCACGTGGCGGACCATGCCGCCCGGCAGGAAGGCCAGGAGCGCGAGGCCCGCGATGGCGCCCAGCAGCATGGCGGGTAGTTTCCGGATGGGCCGGCGGCCAAAGCCCCGCCGCAGCATGGCAATGCGCATGAGGACCATGCCAATGGCCATGCAGGACAGGAAGGCCGAGGGCAGGGGCAGGCCCAGGGCCAGGGCCTCCTGCGCCGTGTAGGTGCCCAGGGCGCCGTAGCCCAGGGCCACGCTGAACAAGATTACGCAGGGCGCGATCACCGTGGCATTGGGCCACTTGAAGCCCTGGGCCCGGCGCTGGGGATGATCCTGGGGCAAGGTGGTCGCCAGGGCGCCGAGGAGGAGGAACAAGCCCGCCAGGTACCAGCCGATGGGTGCGAAGCCCCAGCGCTGCTGGATCCAGAGCCCCAGCAGGGGTCCCACGATGACCCCGCCGGGGCTGGCCAGGCCATAGAGGCTGAGTCCGTCGGCCCGTCGCTCATCGGGCAGCACGTGAGCCAGGGACGCCATGGTGGCGGTCAGGAGCCCCGACCAGACTATGCCGTGAGGGAAGGCCAGCAGGTAGAAGCCCCAGCGGGTCGGCAGGAAGGCATAGGCGGCCAGGAACCCGGCATAGCCAACGGCGGAGACGATCACCAGACGCCGGTGCCCTACGCGATCGCCCAGGTGCCCCGTGAAGAGTGCACCCAGGGCGCTGCCCAGGGTGAAGAGGGTCATGAACCGGCCGCTCTCCGCCAAGCTGGCCCCGAGTTCTCGCAGCCGCAGGGGCACCGTGGGGAACAGCTGGAAGGCCGCGAAGAAGGTGATGAACGTGATGGCCCAGACAAGGGCGAACTGGCGGGTGACGAGCCGCGGACGAGGATTGGAAAGAGCCTTCATGTCTCCAGGATGGCAGAGGGTCCGGTCCCGGTTGTCATGTAGCTGCTCTCCCGCGCGATGCGCCGGGCCGCAGGCATGGCCAGGGCCAGCAGGATGACGCCCGCAGCCCAGCCCCAGCGGAAGCTGGTGAGCTCCATGCCCCAGCCCAGGCCCAGGGCGCCAAGGGCGGTGCCCACGTCAAAGGCGAAG
This sequence comes from uncultured Holophagaceae bacterium, assembly GCA_903843705.1. Classification (GTDB taxonomy): domain Bacteria; phylum Acidobacteriota; class Holophagae; order Holophagales; family Holophagaceae; genus Geothrix. The sequence goes on from CAIMQW010000330.1 coordinate 24,476, forward strand.
AAGAGGGCCCCTACGCCAGCTCCCCTCCGGTCCGCCGGGCAGGTGTCGATGATGTGCATGAAGAGGAGTGTGTGCACCATGCCGTAGCCGCCGCCGTAGACGAGTCCGGCCGTCAGATGTCGGGCGGCGCCGCCCGGCAGGAAGGCAAGCAGAGCCGAACCCAGGGTCGTCACGCCGAGCATGAGGGGCAGCAGGGCCACGGGCCGCCGTCCCATCCCCGTCAGGCTGAGCAGGGCTCGGATGCCAACCATGCCCAGGGCGAAGCAGGTGAGGAAGGCCGACGGCCAGGCCATGCCCAGGGCCTTCGCCTCCTGGGCGCTGTAGGGGGGCATGGGGCCGAATCCCAGTCCGAGCAGGAAGAGCAGGACCACGGGCGCCCAGATGGAGCGCTCCGGCAGCGTGAACGGTTGCCTGGGGCCCGTCTCCAGGACCTCCCGGGGCAGACTCCCGATGAGCAGGTGCAGGACGGCGAAGACCGAGGCCAGGATGGCCAGCATCCAGGCGAAGCCCAGGTGGGGAAGGAGCCAGAGGCCCGCGAGCGGCCCCAGTGCGACGCCCCCGGGGCCGGAGAGGCCGAAGAGTGACATGCCCTGGGTTCGGTGCTCCGGCTTGAGGATGCCCCCCACTTTGGCCACGGAGGCGGTTCGCAGCGCGGACCAAAGCACGCCGTGGATGGGGGCCAGGAGGTAGAAACCCCACCGCACCCGCAACAGCGCGTAGGCCGCAAGGATCACCACAAGGAGCAGGGAGGACAGCCGGAGCACCTTTCTGGGGCCGAGCCGATCACCCAGGGGACCGGTGAACAGCGAGCCAACGCCTGAGCCGAGCATGAAGGCTGTCTGGAAACGGCCACTCTCCGCCAGGCTGGCGCCCAGGTCCCGCAGGTGCAGGGGCACCACCGGAAACAGCTGATACCCCGCTGCGAAGACCAGGAAGTAGAAGGCCCACAGGATCAGGAACGGACGGGTGAAGATCCCCTTCGGCTCTCTTTCTGCGTCCTCTGCCATCCCTCCAGGATCGCCTACTTGTCCCTGAATTTGGCGTGGCAATCCGCGCAGGTGTTCTTGAGATCGCCAAGCCGAGCTTTGATTACGACCTCATCCCCGCCCACGGCGGCCTCGGCCACAGCCTTGGCCTGATCGGCCACCCTCTGGTTGAAGACTTTGCGTTCGCCTTCGCCATTCTCCGCGACCTTGGCGGCCTGCTTTGAGAGATCCTCGGCATCCTTGGTTACCTCCGCGAGGTTCTTGGAGGCCAGGTTCTGGCTCATGGCTTTCATCCAGCCAGCCCGGGCCTGCATGATCTTCTGGATGGGGCGGAGCTCGGCCTGGGCTGTGGCCAGGGTGGCTAGGCCCGCCAAGGTCAGCGAGAGGGGGAATAGGCTGATTTTCATGGGTTCACGCTCCGTACGAGGGGGGCCCTCTTGACTTCAAGATAGATGCGGGGGCTCGTCGGCAAACCCTCCGGGTTGGAGATAGCTTCCAGTCCGGTTGGGGCTCCGGCCTTCGTTTTTTTCGGTTCATCGCGGAATAGCGTGAGGAAAGGGACACCGGCAGTCCTCTGAGACCCTTGTGTTTGTCGAGAACGCAGGGGGAGGTGCCGGTGTCTTGGGAAAAGTGTATCCGTCTGCTCGGGGGCTGGAGTGCCTACGAGCC